>NZ_JBSGFR010000005.1:0-269011 GCF_053603475.1 Actinoplanes sp. NPDC004185
GGCGGCCGGCCCGGTCCGGCCGGTGAGGCCGCCGAGCTGGCCCGGATCGCGGCGAAGCTCGATGGTGCGCCGCTGGCCATCGAGCTGGCCGCCGACCGGCTGCGGCTGCTGTCGGCGGCCCAGCTCACCGCCCGCCTCGACGACCCGATCGCCGCGCTCGACGCCGGCCGGTCCGAACCCGGCCGGCACGGCAGCCTGACGAGCAACCTCGACTGGTCGTACCGCGGCCTCAGCGACGGCGCCGCCGGGCTGCTGCGCCGGCTTGCCGTCTTCGCCGGCCCGGTCGAGCTCGGCACTGTGGAGTGGTCCGGCGAGGACGCCTTCGGCGCCCTGTCGGAGCTGGCCGACCGGTCCCTCGTCGAGGTCGTCACCGGGCCGCGCTACCAGATGTCCGAGCAGGTCCGGGCGTACGCGACCCGCCGGCTCGCCGCCGCGGGGGAGGAGCAGGCCGCCCGGGACCGGCACGTCGACTGGTCGTTGCACACCCTCGACGGGGTCGCCGTCGACACCGACGGGCAGCCGCGGACCGTCTCCCTCACCGAGCTGGCGCCGTACGTGCAGGAGTGGCAAGCCGCGCTGCGCTGGTCCGCCACCGGTGGCAGTGTCCGGGCCGGGCTGCGGCTCGCCGGGGCGCTGGCTCCGTGGTGGCGCGAGCACGGCCGGGCGCGCGACGGACGGGACCTGCTCTTCCGGCTCTACCGGCGGATCGACGGTGAGCGCACCGAGCAGGGTGAGCGGATCGATCCGGTCGAGCTGGCCTCCGCGTACCTGGTCCATGCCGGACTCGCCGACGACCGGGAGGAACGCACCCGCTTCCTGGACCGGGCCGAGGACATCGCCCGCCGGGTGGGCCATCCGGCGCTGCTGGTCCGGGCCCTCTCCGGGCAGCGGCTCTCGCTCGTGGAGGCCGGCCGGACGGTCGAGGCCGAGCAGCTGTGCCGCGACGTCATCGCCCGGGCCGAACGCACCGGGGTCCCGGCCGCCGCATTGCCCGCGGTGGTCACCCTGGCCGAGTTGCTGTGGCGGCGTGACGCCCTGGACGAGGCCGCGGAGGTGCTCGGCAGTGCCCGCCAGCTGGAGGCGGGACGGCCGGAGGACCGTGGCAGCCGTACCGTCGACTGGTTGCTCGGGATGGTCGCCCTGCGCCGCGGCGACCTGGTCGCCGCGCACGACCACTTGGTCGTCGCCCTGCGGTCGCGGTTGCGGCACGGCTTCCGGGGCGCCGCCGCGGACGCCGTCGCGGCTATCGCGGTGCGGTGTGCCATCGGCGGCGACCCCGGCACCGCGACTGTCCTGTTCGGGGGCGCGGAATCGGTGCGCGGGGCGTGCCGGGCGACCCAGTTCGGTGGCTTCTGGTCCGGGCGGCAGGCCGCCCTGAGGCGACTGCTCGGCGACGCGGCCTTCGACGCGGCCTACGCCGAGGGTGCGGAGATCGGCTTCGGCCGGGCCGTCGCGATCGCGCTGGCCGTCGAGCACCCGGACCTCGAACACGGCTCGGCCCGCTTCGCCCAGACCCTGGGCTGAACCGCCCCTGAGCGCGACCGCCCGCCCCCGAGCGCGACCGCCCCTGAGCGGAACCGGCCCGAGCCGAACCGGCCCCCCGAGCGGAACCGGCCCGAGCCGAACCGGCCCGGGCGGACCCACCCCGGGCCGGCCGCACCGGCCGGCCCGGGGCCGGCCGGCTATTCGACCAGCTCGCGGGCCCGGTCGATGTCGGACGGGTTGACGGCCTCGAGCGACCCGAAGATGCTCACGGCCTGGTAGTACGTCCAGGCCAGGCTGTAGCAGGCCGGCCGGGTCACCGTGCTGTAGGTGGCGCACTTGCGCTTGAGGTCGGCGTAGAACATGTCGTCCAGCCGGTCCTTGTTGGCCGGGAACGCGCCCAGGTCCTTGTAGTTGCGGTAGCCGAAGTCGTGGCGCCAGCACGACAGGGAGAAGTTGAAGCCGAGCGGGTTGTCCGGGCTGGACGAGCAGTAGTCGGTGGTCCAGTCGAAGCCGTAGCCGGCCCACGGGTCGCGGTTGAGCCGGGCGTCGTTCCAGGCTGTGCCGCTCGACGCGGCGGTCTGGGTCCAGCGGGAGAGGACGGTGGCTTTGCTGTCCGCGGCGGCCGAGGCCGCCACCGAGGGAGCCAGCAGGGCCAGTGCAGAGATCAGGACGACGAGGGTACGGCGGACGAACCGTTTCATCGAAACCTCCAGCGGTAGGCCGCCAGTCTTGGATCGACAGCTTTCTAGATACAAGACGATCAATGGAGTTTTCCTTAACGATGCCTCAACTTACCGGTGGGTATTCCGCGGTGGGCCTGTCATGTGCTGTCCTGAAATGCGGTGTGGGACCCGGCCGCTATGGTGTGAACGTGCAGGCGGCCGTTCAGTGATCCGATTACCTCTGGTCCGACAGGGACCACTGCGGGCGCTCGCCGTGCGGGTGGTCGCCGCCCTGGTCCTCGTGCTGCTCACCGTGCTGGTGATCTACCTCGACCGCGACGGCTACCGCGACCTCAACGAGGACGGGCTGACCCTGCTCGACTGCTTCTACTACGCGGTCGTGTCGCTCTCCACCACCGGCTACGGCGACATCACCCCGGTCACGCCCGACGCGCGCCTCGTCAACATCGTGTTCATCACCCCGGCGCGCGTGCTGTTCCTGATCATCCTGGTCGGCACGACCCTCGAGGTGCTCACGGACCAGTACCGCAAGAACATCAGGGTCACCCGGTGGAGGCGCAAGTTGAAGGACCACATCATCGTCTGCGGCTACGGCACCAAGGGCCGGGCCGCGGTCAGCGCGCTGCTGGAGACGGGCTACGACAAGTCCCGCATCGTCGTCGTCGAGAGCCGCGACGAGGCGCTGCGCCAGGCCGGGGCCAACGGCCTGGTCGCGATCGAGGGCAACGCGACCCGCTCGGCGGTCCTGCTCGAGGCGGACGTCAAGAACGCCAAGTCGGTCATCATCGCCACCGACAGCGACGAGGCCTCCGTCCTGATCACCCTCACGGTGCGGCAGCTGACGGCGGGCCAGGTGCGGATCATCGCGGCGGTCCGCGAGCAGGAGAACGCGGCCCTGCTCAAGCAGAGCGGCGCCCACCACGTCATCGTGTCGTCGTCGACCGCCGGCCGGCTGCTCGGCCTGACCACGACGACCCCGCCGCTGATCGACGTGGTCGAGGATCTGCTGACCCCGGGTCAGGGCATGGCGCTGGCCATGCGGTCCGCGGAGCGCGACGAGGTCGGCCGCAACCCGCGCGAGCTGCAGACGCTGGTGGTGGCGCTGATCCGCCGGGGCAAGGTGCTGCCGCTGGGTGGCCAGCAGTCGATCACCATCGACACCGGGGACATGCTGATCTACATCCGGGACGAGGAGAACAGCGGCATCGGCGTAGCGGTCTGATCGTCTTCCAGATCAAGATCAAGGCCATGTCGTGCCTGGTTGCATGGCGCTGACCGTCGCTCCCGCCGAGACCGGGCGAGGGTGACCATTCGCCTGGCGGCTCATGAGCGGCCACCCTCACCCTGCCAGGTCCGTGCGTGGACAAAAGACGGCCCAGGCCCATCAGGGCCTGGGCCGTTCTCGAGCCGTTGTTACAGGATGGTCCAGGTGTCGCCGGCGTTGAGCAGGTCGCCGAGCATTTCGTCCGGGGTGCCGGTGACCTGGGACTTGGCGTCTTCGAGCTGCTTCTGGATGAGCTCGTCGTAGGACGGGCGCTCGACGTTGCGGAACACGCCGATCGGGGTGGTGCCCAGGTCCGAGCCGGACAGCCGGGACAGCGCGAACGCGTACGCGGGGTCGTCGACCGTGGAGTCGTGCACGACGGGGGTTTCGCCGCCGAGCTCCGCGCTGTCACGGACCGACAGGCCGAAGGCGCCGGCCGGGTGGACCACCGAATACTGACCCTGGGCGCCGAAGGTGATCGGCTGACCCTGCTCCAGGCGGATCAGGTGGTCGTCACGGGTGTTCGGGTCCTTGAGGACCTCGAACGCGCCGTCGTTGAAGATGTTGCAGTTCTGGTAGATCTCCACGAACGCCGAGCCCTGGTGCTGGGCCGCCGCCCGCAGCACCGACTGCAGGTGCTTGCGGTCGGAGTCGATGGTGCGGGCCACGAACGTCGCCTCGGCGCCCAGGGCCAGCGACAGCGGGTTGAACGGCGAGTCCGCCGACCCGGCCGGCGTCGACTTGGTGATCTTGCCCAGCTCGGAGGTCGGCGAGTACTGCCCCTTGGTCAGGCCGTAGATCCGGTTGTTGAACAGCAGGATCTTCAGGTTGACGTTGCGGCGCAGCGCGTGGATCAGGTGGTTGCCGCCGATCGACAGCGCGTCGCCGTCGCCGGTGACGACCCACACCGACAGGTCCGGGCGCGACGCGGACAGCCCGGTCGCGATCGCCGGGGCCCGGCCGTGGATGGAGTGCATCCCGTAGGTGTTCATGTAGTACGGGAAGCGTGACGAGCAGCCGATCCCCGAGACGAAGACCGTGTTCTCCCGGGCGATGCCCAGCTCGGGCATGAACTGCTGGACCGCCGCCAGGATCGCGTAGTCACCGCAGCCGGGGCACCAGCGGACCTCCTGGTCCGACTTGAAGTCCTTGGCCGTCAGCTTCACCGGCGTCAACGGGATGGAGGTGCTAACCATTCTTGACCACGTCCTCGAGCATGTTCTCCAGCGTCGCGGCCGTGAACGGCAGACCGCTGATCTGGTTGAAGGGGACCGCGTCGATCAGGTACTTGGCCCGGATGACGTGGGCGAGCTGGCCCAGGTTCATCTCCGGGATGACCACCTTGTCGTAGCCGCCCAGCACCTCACCGAGATTGGCCGGCAGGGGCGCGAGGTGGCGCAGGTGGGCCTGGGCGATCGGCAGGCCACGCTGGCGCAGGGCCCGGCACGCCGCGCCGATCGGCCCGTAGGTGGAGCCCCACCCGAGGACCAGCACGCGGGAATTCTCGTCCGGGTCCTCGACCTCGACGTCCGGGACCGGGATGCTCTCGATGCGCTCGGCGCGGGTGCGGACCATGAACTCGTGGTTGGCCGGGTCGTAGGAGATGTCACCGGTCTTGTCGGCCTTCTCCAGCCCGCCGATACGGTGCTCCAGCCCGGGCGTGCCCGGGATCGCCCACGGCCGGGCCATGGTCTCCGGGTCCCGCAGGTACGGCAGGAAACGCCCGTCCTCGCCGTTGGGCTCGGTCGTGTAGGCCACCGAGATGTCCGGCAGGTCGCTCACGTCGGGCAGCAGCCACGGCTCGGAGCCGTTGGCCACGTAGTTGTCCGACAGCAGGATCACCGGCGTGCGGTACTTCAACGCGATCCGTGCCGCCTCGATCGCCGCGTGGAAGCAGTCCGACGGTGACTTCGGCGCGATCACGGCCAGCGGCGCCTCACCGTGCCGGCCGTACAGGGCCATGTTGAGGTCGGCCTGCTCGGTCTTGGTCGGCATGCCCGTCGAGGGCCCGGCCCGCTGCACATCGACGATGACCAGCGGCAGCTCCAGCGCGATGGCCAGCGAGATCGTCTCGCCCTTGAGCGCCACACCCGGACCCGAGGTGGTGGTGACGCCGAGCGCGCCGCCGTACGAGGCGCCCAGGGCCGCGCCGATCGCGGCGATCTCGTCCTCGGCCTGCATCGTGGTCACACCGAACCGCTTGTGCTTGCTCAGCTCGTGCAGGATGTCCGAGGCCGGCGTGATCGGATACGCGCCCAGGAACACCGGCAGCTTCGCCCGCACACCCGCCGCGACCAGTCCCAGAGCGAGGGCGGCGTTACCGGTGATGTTGCGGTACGTGCCCGGCAGCATCTTGGCCGGCTTCACCTCGTAACGCACCGAGAAGTCCTCGGTCGTCTCCCCGAAGTTCCAGCCCGCCTGGAAAGCCGCCTTGTTCGCCGCGACCAGATCCGGACGCTTGGCGAACTTGCGCTCCAGGAACCGGATCGTGGACGCGAACGGCCGCGAGTACATCCAGCTCAACAGGCCCAGAGCGAACATGTTCTTGGCCCGCTCGGCGTCCTTCTTGGCCACCCCGAGCTCGGCCAGCGCACCGATGGTCATCGACGTCAGCGCGACCGGGTGCAGCGCGAAGCCGTCCAGCGAGCCGTCTTCGAGGGGGCTGACCGCATAGCCGACCTTGGCCAGATTCCGCTTGGTGAACTCGTCGGTGTTGACGATGATGTCGGCGCCCGGCGGCAGATCGCCCAGGTTCGCCTTCAACGCGGCCGGGTTCATCGCCACGAGCACGTTCGGCGCGTCGCCCGGGGTCAGGATGTCGTAGTCGGCGAAGTGCACCTGGAAACTGGACACACCGGGCAGGGTGCCTGCTGGTGCGCGGATCTCCGCCGGGAAGTTCGGCAGGGTCGAGATGTCGTTGCCCAGCTGCGCGGTCTCCGAGGTGAACCGGTCACCAGTGAGCTGCATACCGTCACCGGAGTCCCCGGCGAACCGGATGACCACCCGATCGAGCTGCTCGACACGCTTCGCGGGAGCGCCCACGTTCCAACCTCCTGAAGGAGCCGGCCGGCGGGTACGCACGTCGATGAGCCGGCCCGCAATAGTCACTTCCAGCCTACGTCGGCGCTCCTTACCGGCGTGGGGCGCGGGGCGTGTCCGACTTCAGACCGTTGACCACAGTAGCCAGGTAAGGCTTGCCTGAGCCACCCGAGTCCACTCTTCGGTTCGCTAGGCTGCGGCCGTGCAGGGCTATCTGGGTTCGTACGCCACGCTGGGGCTGGTGCTGGCCGCCGGCGTGCTGGTCTTCGTCGGTGCTTTCGGGGCGAACAGGCTGCTCAGGCCCGCCCATCCGGCCGAGCCCGCGGGCAAGCGGCTGACCTACGAGAGCGGCGTCGACCCGGTCGGCGGCGACTGGGCGCAGGCCCAGATCCGCTATTACGTGTACGCGTACCTCTATGTGCTCTTCGCCGTCGAGGCGGTCTTCCTCTTCCCGTGGGCGGTCGTCTTCGACCGCCCCGGCTTCGGCCTGGTGACCGTGGCCGAGATGGGCGTCTTCGTGGCGGTTCTCGCGCTCGGCATCGTGTACGCCTGGCGCAAGAAGATCCTTACCTGGACCTGACGCCCCTCGATCCACCCGGGCGTTTGTGGCCCGGCGGGGTGGCGGGCTCGCACACCCGCAGCGGTCGTGCCACGATCGTGCCCATGGGTCAGCTTCTCCTCTTCGTCGTCGTGGCACTCGTCGTCGCGGCGATCGTCTTCGGTGTGACCGTCATGGTGAGCGGCGGCGACCCCGGCCTGACGCCGGTCGAGCCGGACGGCAAGTCCCTGCCGCTGCCCAGTGACCGTCCGCTCGGCGAGGAGGACGTGTTCCGGACCCGGTTCGACACCGCGTTCCGCGGCTACCGGATGTCCCAGGTCGACCAGGCGCTGCAGCGGGCCGCCTATGACATCGGTTACAAAGGTGAGCTGATCGGCGTGCTGGAGGCCGAGGTCGCCGCGCTGCGCGAGGGCCGTACGGCCGACGCGGACGTGCTGCGCCGGGCCCGCGAGGCGGCAATCGCCCCGCCACCGCCGGAGCCGGTTGTGGTCCCCGACGTCACGCCGCCGGACGACAAGCCCGCACCCGCCGCTGCCCCTGCCGCTGCTCCCGCTGCCGCCGAGCCGGCCGCCGGGGAGAAGGCGCCTGCCCGGCCGGCGGGTGACGAGGAACCGGCGGAGAGCCGGTGAGTGCGCCCGGGCCGGTCGACGGGCTCGGCGACGCCGCGGTTCCCGGCACCGGTGAGGTCACCGCGACCGTCATCGTCAACGCGCCCGCGCCCCGGGTCTTCGCGGCGTTCACCAGCTGGGAACGGCAGTCCGAGTGGATCCCGTTCACCAAGGTTCGGGTGGTCGAGGGCGACGGCGGTGAGGGCAGCCTGATCGAGGCGATCACCGGGGTCGGCGGGGCCGGGCTGCGCGACGAGATGCGGGTGGTGCGGGTCGACGCGCCGTACGAGGTCCGGGTGGTGCACTGCGGCAACATCCTGCGCGGCCCCGGCGCGATGCGCTGCACGGCGATGGCCGGCGACCGCACCCAGGTCGTCATGCACGAGTGGTTCCACCTGCCCGGCGGCGCCGCGGCCAAGCTGGCCTGGCCGGTGATCTGGCCCGGCTCGAAGCTGAGCCTCAAGGGCGCGCTGAAGAAGTTCGGCCGCCTGGTCGAGCAGGGCCGCCTGCCCTGATCTGTCACACCGATCTCGTACGGTCTCCGGCATGACAGATGTGACCGCCGCAGGCCTGATCGTCGGGGCGGACGGCCGGGCCAGATGCGGATGGGGCGGCAGCACGCCCGACTACCTGCCCTACCACGACCTCGAGTGGGGCCGCCCGGTCCACGGCGACGACGCGCTGTTCGAGCGGATGACGCTGGAGGCGTTCCAGTCGGGGCTGTCCTGGATCACCATCCTGCGCAAACGCCCGGCCTTCCGGGAGGCGTTCGCCGGCTTCTCGATCCCGGCGGTGGCCGCGTTCTCCGAGGCCGACGCGACCCGGCTGATGGCGGACCCGGGCATCGTCCGCAACCGGATGAAGGTCGACGCGGCCCTGCACAACGCCCGGGTGGCCGCCGATCTGCCGGACGGCCTGGCCTCCCTGCTCTGGTCCTACGCGCCGGCGCCCCGGCCCCGCCCGGCGACCCGCGCGGACGTCCCGGCGACCACGCCGGAGTCGATCGCGCTGGCCAAGGAGCTGAAGAAGCGCGGTTTCAAGTTCGTCGGCCCGACGACGGCCTACGCCCTGATGCAGGCGACCGGCATGGTCGACGACCACCTCGCCGGCTGCTTCGTCCCGCCGGTCCGCCCCTGACCGGCGGCCTGTGCCGCGCCGCCCTCGGCCTGTGCCGCGCCGCCCTCGGCCTGTGCCGCGCCGCCCTCGGCGGGTGGTCCGCGCTCGGCGGGTGGTCCAGCGCCTGGCGGTCGCCTCCGGCCCTGGCGGGTGTCGCGGGCTCGTGGGGATCGAGGCCGCCGCGGAGGGCGAGTTCCGCGGACGAAGCGCCTTCGCCGCTCGATCGGCCGCGTAGGCGGAGTTCCGGCGGCGGGCCGCCACCAAGGTCGCCGCAGCGCCACGCGGCCGTCAGCGGCCCGCTCAGGCCCTCCCGGCGACGCCCCCAGTGCTGGCCCCGTCACCCCCTTCCGAGCCAGCGCCGACCCCTCCGGCGGCTCGTGATGTGATGGTGCGCATGGCGCAGTGGGCGGTGATCATTCCAGCGGATCGGTGGGCGACCGAGCGGTTGTTCCATCACGACACCCTGACCGTGGCGGGCCTGGCCGGGGTGCAACCGGCGGCCGGCGACCGGGTCCTGCTGGTCGCGGACGAACAGGCGCCGCAGGTGGTGGCCCTCGGGGTGGTCGCCGGGGTGCCGGCCCGGCGGGGGGCGCACGGCGTGCCCGAGCTGGCTGTCACCTACCGTCGGCGGTCCTTCGACGAGCCGGTGCCGGCCGGCGAGCTCAAGCCGGCCGAGCCGGTCGCCGAGATCGACGAGGAGCAGTACGAGCGGTTCGCGGCCCGGCTGAACGCCGGCCCGGACCGGCAGACCTGGCTGGTCAGCCTCGATCTGCCGATCGAGGCGGCCACCCCGGCGGAGGCGGTGCGGCAGTTCTGGTCGTACGCGCTGGAGCTGGGCCCGGCCGAGCTCCCGACGTTCGTCTCGCCGGCCGGCAACGAGCTGGCCATGCAGGCGTTCGTGCTGGGTGAGCAGGCCAACCAGGACCCGGAAGAGGACGAGGACGACGACTGAGCGGCGGACAACGCGACGGGCCCGGAGCACCAAGCTCCGGGCCCGTTCTCGTGTCCGTCCTCCGGATCAGCCGCCGAGGGATCAGCCGCCGAGAGGGATCAGCCGCCGAGGCTCGCGGCCGCCGAGGCGATCGTCGAGGCGAAGTAGCTCACCTGGGTGTAGACGCCGGGCTTGTTGGGCCGGGCGCAGCCGTCGCCCCAGCTGACAATGCCGACCTGGATCCAGGCGTTCGCCGAGTCGCGGCGGAACATCGGGCCGCCCGAGTCGCCCTGGCAGGTGTCCACGCCACCGGCGGTGTAGCCCGCGCAGATCTCGTTGCTCGCGATGATCTGGCCGTTGTACATCGAGCTGGAGTTGCAGGTGGTGTCACTGACGAACGGCACGGTCGCCTTGCGCAGGTAGCGCTGCTGGCCGCCGCCCTCGGTCGCCGCGCCCCAGCCGGCGATCGTGAACGTGCCCGAGTCGTACGCGGTGGTCTTGGCGATCGGCAGGGTCGCGAAGCCGGTCACCGGGCTGGCCAGGCGGATCAGCGCCCAGTCCTTGCCGTTGCCGTTGTAGCCGGGCGCCCGGTACACGTAGTTCGACCTGCGGGTGACCTTGCTCGTCGACTGGAGGTCGACCACGCCGATCGTCGCGGTGATGGACGTGTTGGTGCCGGTGCCGTTCACGCAGTGGGCGGCCGTCAGCACCAGGGTCGGGCTGTAGAGCGCGCCGCCGCAGCCCATCGACAGCCGGACCATGAACGGGAACTCACCCTGCGTGGCCGTGGTGCCGCCGACGACCATGTCCGGGCCGTCGGGGGCGGCCGCCGCGGGCGACGACTGCATCAGGCTGCCCATCGCGGCCACCGTGAGAGCGGCTGCCGCCCCGCTCAGGATCCTGCGCCACCTTGCCATCCAGACCTCCCCAGCCCGAGATGCGCCCTGCGGCTGCACCTCATCTCGATGGGGGAAGTCAAACATTTACCTGCATTGATGCGGGTATCCCGAAATACTCATACTGCCGGCGCTACCTCGCCGGAAGAATCACCGGCCCTCGAAGACCGGCTTCTCCTTCGCCACGAACGACGTCACCGCGGCCTGGTGGTCGGCCGTACGCCCGCAGATCGCCTGCGCCTGGGCCTCGGCGGCCAGCGCGTCGGAGAGCGAGCCGGCCGTACCGATGGAGAGCTCGCGCTTGATGGCCGCGTACGCCACCGTGGGGCCGGCGGCGAGCCGGGCGGCCAGCTCCTGCGCCGTCGGCAGCACCTGCTCGTCGTCGTCGACCAGCTGGGTGAGCAGGCCGTAGTCGAAGCTCTCCTGGGCCCGCACCGGCTGGGCCAGCAGCAGTAGCTCCAGCGCCCGGGCCCGGCCGACGATGTGCGGCAGTGACCAGCTCACCCCGGTGTCACCGGCCAGGCCGACGTTGGCGAAGGCCATGAGGAAGGTGGTGCGCGGGCCGCCGATGCGGAAGTCGGCCAGCAGCGCCAGCGACGCGCCGGCCCCGGCCGCCGTGCCCCGGACCGCCGCGACCACCGGCTTGGGCAGGCTGGCCAGCCGCTGCGCGATCGGGTTGTAGTGCTGGCGCACGGTGTCCAGCTCGGTGGCGCCCTTGTCCAGGTCGCGGGCGTGCTCGCGGAGATCCTGGCCCACACAGAAGGCCTTGCCCGCCCCGGCCAGCACGACCGCCCGGATGGACCGGTCGGTCTCGATCGACGCCAGCGTGTCCCGCAGGGCCTCCTTGAGGTCCACATCCAGGGCGTTCATGGCGTCGGGCCGGTTCAGAGTGAGAGTGACGACAGCGTCGGTGCGGTCGACAAGCAGGGAGTCGGTCTTCAGTCCGCTCGTGGGCGGCGGGTGGGGCGGTTGGATGGCCGTCATGGTTCTGAGAATCCCACACGTCCGCCGCGGGAGACCGAAGCCAGGCACCTCTCCACGTAGCGGTCGGCGGCCGGTCGCAACCGGGCGGCGTGCCGGTCGAAGAACGTCGCCGCGCTGGCGCCGGGCCAGCGGGCGGGCAGCAGGGCGGGCGGCAGCTGCGGGTCGCGGAACAGGAACGAGCGCCAGGCGTGCACGAGCTGGAAGCGGGCCGCGTACGCCTCCTCGTCGGAACTGCGGGCGTTGACCGCCGTGACGACCGGGCGCTGGGTGGCGATGAAGTCCTCGTACGCCCGGCCGATCTCGGTGAGGTCCCAGGCTCGTCCGACCACCTCGGCCGCTCCCGGTGAGCCGGCCGCGTGGCTGGCACTGAACCGCTCGTACCCGACTCCGGCATCGGCCAGGACGGTGTCGACCTCGTCGGTGGCGCGCGGGGCGACCCAGGCCAACTCGCCCAACATGCCGTAGCCCAGAAAAGTCAGTCGTTTCGCTTCCCGGCGCGGGACCGGGGCGTGCGTGAGGACGAGATCGAAGCGTCCGTCCCAGCCGTTGCGCCCGGTCCGGTAGATCCGGGCGGCCGCTTCGTCGAGTCGGCGCGCGGCTTTCGGCGTGAGCAGATAGCCCGGGCCGGAGACCAGTCGCATAGGGTGCAACCAGCCCTGACGGACCATCCGGGAGACCGCGGTGCGGACCGCGGGCGGGGCGATGCCGACCGGTGCGAGCAGTTTGACGAGGGCGGCGACCGGCGCGCGGCCGCCTCTCGGGCGCAGGTAGTCGCCGTAGAGGTCGAAGAGTGCCGACCGCGCCTGCATGACCGCACATTGTGACAGCCCGAAAGGCGATATGCTAGACGCTGTCACATCAGCCCGGGCTGGGTTTGGGTTCGCCGGTGTTCATCAGGGAAAATGTTTGATCGGCACGGTGGGCCACGTCGCGTGACGTCGGGCGAGGCTCGCAGCGCTGCGGTCTCGGGTCGGTCCAGCGGGGGCGACTCCGCCGGTCGGATACGAGGTACGGCGCACCGTGGGGCTGAGCACGGCGCGTTGACGAAGTGGCTGTGGGGTAACCCACCGCGACCCTGATGTAGGTCTGAGGGGAGACAAGATGGCGGCGATGAAGCCGCGGACGGGCGATGGTCCGCTGGAGGTCACCAAGGAAGGGCGCGGGATCGTCATGCGCGTCCCGCTGGAGGGTGGTGGCCGTCTCGTCGTTGAGATGACTCCGGACGAGGCCAACGCGCTTGGTGACGCGTTGAAGGCGATCGCCGGCTGACGTTTCACGTGGCCCGCCGGTACGGTACCTGCCGTACCGGCGGGCTTTCCACGTCTTGCGGAAAGGTCATCCTCCAGTGTTCGCGATCAGGCTGACGGCCGGGCCCGCCGACGATTCCACCCGCGTGCTCGCGGTCGGTGCCGATGGCCGGCCGACGGGTGCCGCCGACGCCGGCACCGAGCTGGAAGCCGAGGTCGCCGCCCTGCTGAGCAGCGCGGACGATCCCGGACGACCCGGCGTGGTGCAGTTGCTGCCGCGCCCGACGCGGCGACCCGTGAGAGTCCTGCTGGCCGGGGTCGGCCCCGGCGACGAGGCCGGCTGGCGTGCCGCCGGCGCGGCGATCGCCCGAGCCGTCCGCCCCGAGGAGCAGGTGCGGATCGAGCTGGGGACCGGTGCCCCCGCCGAGGCGCTGCGCGGGCTGGCCGAGGGGCTCTGGTTCGCCTCCTACCGCTTCCGGGACGCCCCCACCGGGCCCCGCAGCACCGAGATCACCATCCGGGTCGACGATCCGGACAGCTACGCCCCGAGTCTCGAAACAGCCCGGGTGACCGCGGCCGCGACCTGGCTCGCCCGCGACCTGGCCAACATGCCGGCCTCGGTGAAGAACCCGGCCTGGTTCGCCGCGCAGATCGTCGCCGAGGCGGCGACACGCCCGGGCCTGACAGTGACCGTCCGCGAGCCGGAGCAGCTCGCCGCGGAGGGCTTCGGCGGCATCCTGGCCGTCGGCGCCGGCTCCGCGAGCCCGCCCCGGCTGCTGGAGATGAGCTGGCAGCCGGCCGGTGCGTCCCGCCATGTGGTCCTCGTGGGCAAGGGAATCACCTTCGACACCGGCGGCATCTCGATCAAGAGCCGCGACGCCATGAAACTGATGAAAAAGGACATGAGCGGGGCGGCGGCCGTCGTCGCGGCCACCCTGGGTGCCGCCGATCTGCACCTTCCCGTACGCGTCACCACGCTCGCGCCCCTGGCGGAGAACGCGATCAGCGGCTCGGCCTACCGGCCCGGCGACGTCATCACCCAGTACGACGGCACGACGTCCGAGAGCACCAACTCCGACGCCGAGGGCCGGCTGGTCCTGGCCGACGCCCTGGCGTACGCCGTGGCCGAGTTGCGCCCCGACGTGGTGGTCGACCTGGCCACCCTGACCGGCGCGAACGCGGTAGCCCTGGGCAAGCGCACCGCGGCCCTGTACAGCCACAACGACGAGCTCGCCGCGGCACTGGCCGCCGCCGGAGCCGCCGCGGGCGAGTGGATGTGGCGCCTGCCGCTGCCCGGCGACTACGCGGAATACCTGCACAGCGACATCGCCGACCGGCACAGCTCCCCGGCGCGCGGCGCGGGCTCGGTGGTGGCGGCGCTGTTCCTGAGCGAGTTCCTGGGCGACCACCTGGACCGCTGGGCCCACCTCGACATGTCGGCGCCCAGCTGGGCCGCCGAGGACGACGGCGACCTCACCAGCGGCGCCACCGGCTGGGGCGCCCGCACCCTGCTCCGCTGGCTCGCTAGCGTTTGACGGCGGTCAGGAGGCCGCCGCCGGCCGGGATCAGGGCCGGGATCCATTCCTCCGACTCGCGGACGGCCTTGACCGTCTCGCGGATCGTGATCGTGTCGACGTCGCGGGCCGACGGGTCGCTGATCCGGCCGCCGGCCAGGGCGCCGTTGACCACCAGGATCCCGCCGCGGCGCAGCAGTCGTAGCGCGGCGTCGGCGCAGGCGCCGAACTCGGTGGCGTCCGCGTCCACGAAGACCAGGTCGTAGACGCCGTCGGCGAGGCGGGGCAGCACGTCCAGCGCGCGGCCGGTGATGATCCGGGTCCGCGACGCCGCGAAGCCCGCCTCCTGGAAGATCCGCCGGGCGATGCGCTGGTGCTCGTTCTCCACGTCGATCGTGGTCAGGACGCCGTCCGCGCGCATGCCGCGGAGCAGCCAGACGCCGCTCACGCCCGTACCGGTGCCGATCTCGACCACCGCCTTGGCGCTGCCCGCCGCGGCGAGCACGCTCAGCACGGACCCCGCGCCGGGCGAGACGGCCGCCAGGCCGACCTCGTGGGCGAGGTTGCGGGCGGTCTGCAGGACGATGTCCTCGGCGGCGTAGGCCTCGGAGAACTGCACCGACTGCGCGGTAGGGGCGCCGAACGATCGGGCTGCGGTGACGATGACGACCTCCGTCTGGAGAGGGGATGCGCGGTCCGGAACCGGTGCACATCGGGTATGAGCGTAGAGCGATGCTCACCCTTCGCGCACCGGGACTTCGGCGGCGGAAAGCGGCGGCCCGCGGCCCGGGGTCCCACTGACCGGATGATCTCCACCGATCCGTGTCATCCTGGATGTCGGAGCCCGGCGCTCCGGTACCGACCAGGGGAGGCACCGACGTGACCGACGGCTGGAACTGGCGCCAGCCTCAACCGCCGCCGTCCGCCACGCCTGGAGCGTCGGCCGGGTCGCCGTGGTGGTCCGACGCTCTGTCCGATCCGTGGCGGGATCCGTACGCACCGTCGGCGGTGGTCGTGCCCACCGCCCCGGTCAGCACCGGCCCGCAGCCCGAGCCCGTCGTCGACCCGGACGCACCGCGCCGGTCGATGACCCCGGTGCTGCTCATCTGCCTGGTCACCGCGCTGCTGGCCGGTGGTCTCGGCGGCACGCTGGGCTTCGTGTTCGCCACCCGCAGCGGCGTCGGCGGCGGCACCCAGCTCGGCGGCACTCCGCTGGCAGCCCCGTCGGCGGCCCAGCGGGCCCCGGACTCGCTGGCCGGCGTGGCCAAGCAGGTGTTGCCCAGCGTGGTCACCGTCCGGGTCACCGGCGCGATCGGCTCGGGCTTCGTGATCTCCCCCGACGGCTACGTGGTGACCAACGACCACGTGGTCGAGGGCGCCAACGACTCCATGTCGGTGTCCTTCAGCGACGGGTCCACGGCGTCGGCGACGGTGGTCGGGCGCGATCCCGAATCGGACATCGCAGTGATCAAAGTCGCAAAGAAGAGTGTGACGGCTGTCTCACTTGGCGACTCGGACTCCATTGCCGTGGGTGACCCCGTGCTTGCTTTCGGTTCGCCACTGGCTCTGGTCAACACCGTCACCTCCGGCATCGTCAGCGCGCTGGACCGCACCATCCAGGCCGGCGACCCGGGCGGCACGGTCCGCTACTACGCCGCCATCCAGACCGACGCGGCGGTCAACCAGGGCAACTCCGGTGGTCCGCTGGTCGACGCGGCCGGCCGGGTGGTCGGCATGAACTCGGTGATCCGGTCCGTCGGCGGCAGCGACACCGAGGCCGGCAACATCGGCCTGGCCTTCGCCATCCCGATCAACCAGGCCATGCGGGTCGCCCGCGAGATCATCGACCACGGCAAGGCCCGCCGCACGGTGATCGGGGCCGAGGTCTCCACCGGTGGCACCTCCGGCTCCGCGGGCTCGGCCGGGGCCCGGCTGCGCTCGGTCCAGCCCGCCGGTCCGGCCGCCACGGCCGGGCTGAAGTCCGGCGACGTGGTCACCAAGATCAACGGTCACCTGCTGGAGGACGGCACGGACCTGATCGCGCTGGTCCGCAAGTACGCCCCGGAATCGGTCGTCGCCGTGGAATACCGGCGTGGCACCAAGACCCAGACGGCCTCCGTGACCCTGGCGGCCGACGCGAAGTGAACCGGCCTCATGGGCGGGCGGCGCGGGCACAGGGTGCGTGCGTACTCTTGCTCAGGTACGCGACGAGGGAGGTCCGCGCGTGTTCGAGAACCTCAACTGGTGGGAGATCGGCGCTCTGCTGATGCTCGCGCTGCTGATCTTCGGTGAGCGCCTGCCCAAGGTGATCGGCGACGGCCTGCGGATGCTGCGCGGTCTGCGGGCGATGGCCCAGAACGCCACCACCGACCTGAGCCGGGAGCTGGGCACCGACATCCAGCTGCAGGACCTGCACCCGAAGGCGTTCATCCGCAAGCATCTGCTGAGCGAGGACGACGAGCAGGCCATCCGCAAGCCGCTGCAGGGCCTGTTCGAGGACGTCAAGAGCGACCTGAACAGCGTGAAGTCGGATCTCGGCGAGGTCGCCTCGGCCGCCGACCTCAAGGCGCAGAGCAACGGCGCCGCGGTGGAGAAGTCCACCCCGGCGCCGCGCAGATTCGATCTCGACGCTACCTAGGCCCTACTTGCGGGCGTTGACCAGCAGGCCCAGCGGCTTGCCGACCAGCGACTCCCGCCGGATGGCGAGCCGGTCCGCGACCGCGTCCAGCGCCTTGGCCGCCGGTGCCTCCGGGTCGGCCAGCACCACCGGCGTGCCGGCGTCGCCGGCCTCGCGCACCCGGGTGTCCAGCGGAATCTGACCCAGCAGCGGCACCGAGGCGCCGACCGTCTTGGTGAGCGAGTCGGCCACCGTCTGGCCACCACCGGCGCCGAAGACCTCCATGCGGGTGCCGTCGGGCAGCTCGAGCCAGGACATGTTCTCGACCACGCCCACGAGGCGCTGGTGGGTCTGCTGGACGATCGCCCCGGCCCGCTCGGCCACCTCAGCCGCGGCCATCTGCGGCGTGGTCACGACCAGGATCTCGGCGTTGGGCAGCAGCTGGGCCAGCGAGATGGCCACGTCACCGGTGCCCGGCGGCAGGTCCAGCAGCAGCACGTCCAGGTCGCCCCAGAAGACGTCGGCGAGGAACTGCTGCAGGGCCCGGTGCAGCATCGGCCCGCGCCACACCACGGCGGCGTTGCCCGAGGTGAACATGCCGATCGAGATGACCTTCACGCCGTGCGACTGCGGCGGCATGATCATGTCCTCGACCCGGGTGGGCCGGCCCTCGACGCCGAGCATGCGGGGCACCGAGTGGCCGTAGATGTCGGCGTCGACCACGCCGACCGACAGCCCGCGCTTGGCCAGGGCGGCCGCCAGGTTGACGGTGACGCTGGACTTGCCCACGCCGCCCTTGCCGCTGGCCACCGCGTACACCCGGGTCTTGGAACCCGGCTGGGCGAACGGGATGACCGGCTCGGCCGACTCGCCGCCGCCGCGCAGCGTGGCCTGCAGGGACTTGCGCTGCTCCTCGGTCATGACGCCGAAGTCGATCTCCACGGTGGTGATCCCGGGGATCGCGGTGACCGCGGCGGTGATGTCGTTGGTGAGCTTGTCGCGCAGCGGGCAACCGGCGACGGTGAGCAGCAGCTCGACCTTCACACCGGACCCGGCGACGGTGAAGCCCTTGACCATGCCGAGCTCGGTGATCGGGCGGCGGATCTCAGGATCGTCGACGGTGGCGAGGGCCGCCTGGATCGCGTCCTCGATGGTGGGGGCTGGTGCGGACATGAGTGCCATGCTACGTCGCACTCGATCTGCGAATTCGCATGGGTTTTCCGCCGCGGGTCGGCTCAGCTCCGCTCTTCCTCCCACTCCTTACGTTCCAGCTTCTGCCGTCGATGGGCTGCCTCGTCCAGTTCGTCGGCGAGCCGGGCCAGCTCCGAGCGCAGGAAGTCGCGGGTCGCGACCTCGCCCACGGCGATCCGCAGCGAGGCGATCTCGCGGGCCAGATACTCCGTGTCGGCCTTCTGCATGGCCGCGCGCCGGCGGTCCTCCTCCATCGTCAGGCGGTCCCGGTCGGCCTGGCGGTTCTGCGCGAGCAGGATGAGCGGCGCGGCGTAGGACGCCTGCAAGGACAGGATCAAGGTCAGGAACGTGAACGTGTACGGGTCGAAGCGCAGATCCTTCGGCGCCAGGGTGTTCCAGGCGAACCAGGCGCCGATGATGATCGTCATGTAGACGATGAACTTCGCCGTGCCCATGTACCGGGCGATGCTCTCCGACCAGCGTCCGAAGGCCTCCGGGTCGAAGCGGGGCAGGCGGACCCGGCCCGGCTCGATCGGCTGGTCGAGGCGGTCCCGGCGCGGCTCGGTCATGAACCCGTCTCCGTGTGGGCCTGGCGCACCAGCGCGTCGGCCTGGTCCTGGGCGTCCTGGGCGTCCCGGTCACGCCAGTCGCGCGGCAGCGAGTGGTCCAGCACGTCGTCCACGGTCACCGCCCCCACCAGCCGGTACGCGTTGTCCACCACCGGCATCGCCACCATGTCGTAGGTCGCCATCCGCCGGGTGATCTCGGTGAGATTCGTCTCGGGCGTCAGCGGATCTATGTCCGTCTCGATGAGGCCACCCAGGATCGAGGAGGGTGGCTCACGCAGCAGCCGCTGGAAGTGGACCATGCCGAGGTACTTGCCGCTGGGGGTGGCCGACGGCGCCCGGGCCACGAACACCTGGGCGGCGACGACCGGGGACAGCTCCGGCTCGCGGATCCGGGCCAGCGCCTCGGCCACCGTGGTGTCCGGGGTGAGGATCACCGGCTCCGAGGTCATCACCGAGCCGGCGGTGCCGGGGGTGTAGCTCATGAGCTGCCGGACCGGCGCCGCCTCTTCCGGCTCCATCAGGTCCAGCAGCACGGCCTGCTCGGCCTGGGGCAGCTCGGCGAGCAGGTCCGCGGCGTCGTCCGGGTCCATCCGTTCCAGGACGTCGGCGGCGCGTTCCCGGTCCAGCTGGATGAGGATCTCCACCTGGTCGTGCTCGGGCAGCTCCTCGAGCACGTCGGCCAGTGTCCGGTCGCTCAGCGCCGCGGCGACCTCGTTGCGCCGGGCGTCGGCGAGGTCCTGCAGGGCGTTCGCCATGTCCGCGGGCCGCATCTGTTCGAGCAGGGCGACGAGGTTGGAGGTGCCCTGGGTGTCGGTCGGCCCGACCAGGCCGCGGATCCGGTCGTACTCCACCTGGTACGTGTGCCCGCGCCGGGCCAGCCGGCCGGTGTGCCGGCGGACGGCCACCCGGGTGATCAGCCACTCGTTGTTGCGGTTGAGCTCCATGCCCAGGTCCACGACCGTGCCGGTGGTGCCCGGGCCCTGCCGGTCCTCCGGCTCGACCGTGACCCGCCGGTCCAGCACCTCCTCGAGCACCAGCAGCTCGTTGGGCCGCTTCTCGAACCGGCGCAGGTTGAGCATGCCGGTGCTGAGCACGACAGCCTCGGCGTCCATCGAGGTCACCCGGCCGATCGGCAGGAAGATCCGGCGGCGCAGAGCCATCTCGGCGACGAGACCGACGACCTGCGGCGGCCGGTTGGTGGTGCGCAACCGCAGCACGGCGTCGCGTACCCGGCCCACCCGGTCGCCGTTGGGGTCGAAAACGGGCAGCGCCGCGAGCCGCGCCAGATAAACCCTGCTCCCCATGGTCACCGCACCAGCCTAAGTTAGCGTCGGACCATGTCTACCGTGGCGTACGAGATCGTCGACGTGTTCACCGACCGCCCCTTCGCCGGAAACCCGCTGGCCGTGGTCTTCGGCGCGGAGGGGCTGGCCGGTGACCAGATGCAGACACTGGCCCGGGAGTTCAACCTTTCGGAGACAGTCTTCGTGCTGCCGTCGACGGCCGGTGCGACGTACCGGGCACGGATCTTCACGCCGGAGACCGAGCTGCCGTTCGCGGGCCATCCGAGTGTGGGCGCCGCCGTGACCTCGGTCCGGCGTGGCCTGGCCCAGCCGGGGCAGGTGGTGCAGGAGTGCGGCGCCGGGATGCTGCCGATCACGGTGGGCTCGGATGTGGCCACGCTGACCGGCGGCAAGCCGACGCTGGGGCCGCCGCTGCCGGTGGCGGACCTGCTCGAGCTGCTCGGCCTGGGCGAGGACGATTTCGCCGGGGCCGGGTCGGAGCCCGCGGTGGCCGGTTGCGGTCTGGAATTCGTGATCCTGCCGGTGCGCCGGGAAGCGCTGGCCCGGGCGAAGGCCGACCCGGAGCGGGCCCGGGCGCTGGGCGTGACGGGTATCAGCGTCTTCGCCTGGGAGCAGGCCGGGCGGACGGCGTACGTGCGGGTGTTCTGCCCGGGTGTGTCGGTGCCCGAGGACCCGGCGACCGGCTCGGCGGCTCTCGGCCTGGGCGTGTGGCTGGTGGCCCGGGGCCGGCTGCCGGGGGAGGGGACGACGTCGTACACGGTGCATCAGGGGATCGAGATGCACCGGCCGTCCCTGCTGGAGTGCACGGTGACGGCAACGGGCGGCGTGGCCACGCTGGCCACGGTCTCCGGCCACGTGATCCCGGTGGCCCAGGGAGAGATCAAGGTGCCGCCGTTCGTGGGCTGACCCCGGTCGGGGTCTTGCGAGCACGCAGCCGGCAGGGTGGGCTCGGCCGTTCATGAGCCGCCAGGCGATTGGCCGGGGCCGCCCGGTGCCCGCGGGAGCGACGGCTCGCACCCCGACGGACCTGGGACAGGAAGCCTTTGATCCTGCTCTTCCGGCGGTCCGGCTACGGCTTGCGCTTGCGGACGCGGTGCAGGCGGAAGGGGCGGCGGACCTTGATGCGGGCCGGGGTCTCGCGCGGCGGCTCGGCCTGCGAGCCGGTCGGCAGGTGCGGGGCGGCGACGGGCTCGTCGACCGGCGTCAGGCGCAGGACCGCGCAGTCGGTCCCGGCCCACCGGGCGACCAGCTCCTCAGCGGTGCCGCTCGCGTTGAGGCGCTTGCCGGCCAGCTGCGGGGCGATCTCGGTCCACTCCTCGCTGCCGAGGGTGAGCCGCTCGACCTGCGCTTCGACGATGACGATCAGGCCGCCGTTGTCGCCGCGCAGGCGCACCGAGGCGCGGGTCGCCTCGGCCAGGCCCGGCGCGGCCTGCTCGCCGGGGCCGCACACCAGGATCAGCGCGCCGTCGAGCGGCATGACCCACAGGGCGAGCGAGGGGCCGCCGGGTGCGTTGATCCAGGCGATGCCGGCCTTCTTGATCGCCTCAGCCACGAGCTCGGTCGTCACCCGGTCATCCTCGCACGCGGCCCGGCCGGGGCCGGGCCGCGTCGGCGAGGGCATGATGCATCCTGCATGCATCAGGTCAGCGCGGGTACGGGATCCAGCAGATCCAGTACGGCGGTCAGCGACGGCACGCTCGGTCCGGCGAAGTCGTCGTCCGCGTCGAACACCAGGTGGTCCGCCAGGTCGGGGGCGGCCAGCCGGACGGCGGTCATGCCGACGGCGGCGGCGCCGGTGAGCTCGTGGCTGCCGCCGTCACCGATGTAGAGGCAGTTCTCGGGGGCCACCCGCATCCGCCAGCACGCCTCCAGGTAGATCAGCGGGTCCGGCTTGCACCGGCCGACCTCGACGGAGAAGACGTTGACGTCGAGCAGCGCGGCGATCGGCAGGCTCGGCAGGAAGGCAGGCAGCTCGTGGGTGCAGTCGCTGATCAGGGCGGTGCGCAGGCCGCGCTGCTTGACGGCCCGGAGAACGCTCTCCGCGTCGGCGCGCAGCCGCGTGTCGGCCTTCAGGGCGTCGACCCGGGCCGGCACGGCGGCCTGCAGCTGAGCTGTCCGCGGCCGGCCCCCGGCCTGCTCGGTCACCCAGCGCAGCGTCGCCTCGGCCGACCCGAGATCACCGCGGGCCCGCACCTGGAACGTACGATCCAGGACGCTCAGCACCGCATCGGGATCGCAGCCCAGCGCTCGAGCGATGTCGGCGTGCTGCGGCCCCCTCCGCACGGAACGGGTCAGCGTGCCGAAAAAGTCGAACACGACCGCTTGGAACGCGGGCATCGAAAACCACTCTCCTGAGGGATTGACGGGAATGCATCGGCGGCGAGCGTAACGACTGCCTCACTTTCCGCTCAACTGAGGTCGACAAACTGTGATGTGTAGATATGCAAGAAGCGACGGCGAGGGATGAATATGCAGTCACCCCGCGAACGGCCTCCCTGGCTGACCGGGGCGGCCCTCGCCGTGGCGGTGCTCGCGGTCTCGACCTCGGCCCCGCTGATCGCCTTCGTGGCGGCTCCGGCGCTGGCCGTGGCGTTCTGGCGCAACGGCCTGGCCTTCGCCGCGCTGACGCCGATCGCGGCCGGTCCGCGCCGGACGGAGCTGGCCACCCTGCGCAGCCGTACCGGGCTGTTCGCGGTCCTGGCCGGGGTGGCGCTGGCGCTGCACTTCGCGACCTGGATGCCCAGCGTGCAGCTCGGTTCCGTGGCCACGGCCACGGCGCTGGTCGCGACCCAGCCGGTCTGGCAGGGGCTGATCGCGATGGCGCAGGGCCGGCGGCCGTCGGCGGCCGGCTGGACGGGCATCGGCCTGGCCGTGGCGGGCACGGTCTGGGCGACCGGACTCGACATCGGCGTGTCGGCCCAGGCCGTCCTCGCGGATGTCCTGGCCCTGGTGGGCGCCATCGCGGCGGCGATCTACACGGCGCTCGGGGAGCGGGCCCGATCCCGGCTGAGCACCACGACATACACCTGGGTCTGTTACGGCACCTGCGCGGCGATCCTGCTCGTGGTCTGCCTGGTGGCCGGGGTGGAGCTGCACGGCTACGACGGCCGCACCTGGGCGGCGATCCTGGCTCTGGTGGTCGGCGCCCAGCTGCTCGGGCATTCGATGTTCAACTACGCCCTCGAACGGACCTCGGCCACGAAGGTCAGCGTGCTGATCCTGCTCGAGGTGCCCGGCGCGGCCCTGCTGGCCTGGGCCTGGCTCGGGCAGACGCCGCGGCTGGTGGCCCTGCCGGGCCTGGCGCTGCTGATGCTCGGCGTGGCTGTCGTGGTGCTCGGCGGCAGCCGGGAGCGGCGCCGGACCACGGCTTCGCTGGCCGACGTGGCGGATCCCACCCCGCGCTGACGCCCGGCTCTCCTCGTTGAACCTGGCGAACTACCGCCGCGCGCGGTAGAGAGGTGGGATGAGATGCGCCGCTGTCGATACCGGCTCTGCTGCCTGCTGCTCGGGGCGGTGCTCGTGACCAGTTCCTGCGCTGAGCCGGAGATCCCCGAGCCCGGCCTGATCGGGGGCTGGACCACGGCCGGCTGTGAGTTCTCCCGCCGGCCGGCGACCGTCACGATGGGCGGGCGGGTGCTGCCGGCGACGCCGCCGGAGCTGGAGGCGGCGATGGCCCGCATCGACGCCGGTGGCCGCGCCGAGCACGCCGGCAGCTACGCCGGGCTCGAGGTCGACCAGGAACGGGTGCGCGCGATCGTGCACCGGGTGCCGTCGGCCGCCTTCGACGACTTCATCCGGCAGAGCGCGCAGGACACCTGCATCGTGGTCCGCGACACGGCGCACAGCCTGGCCGAGCTCACCGGCTGGCACGACCGGATCGTCGCCGATCTCGACGCCTGGCAGGCCGACGGTGTCCGCATCTCCAGCGTGGTGGCCCGCCACGACGGCCGCGGCGTGGAGATCGGCACCCGCGACGTGGAGCGGGCGCGCGAGGCCATGCCGCGGCGTTACGGGCGGACCGCGCCGCTGATCTTCGTCGAGCAGGGCCCGGTGGTCCCGCTGGCCGAGCCCGGCGTGCCAACCGCGCCGCAGCCCGGCGGCTGAGCTCTCAGTAGGTGCTGCCGGGCTGTCTGACCAGGAAGACGACGAAGGCGGCGATGCCCAGCACGGCGATCGCGGTGACGACCCAGCCGACGATGATGCCGGCCAGCGCCAGGCCGGCGCCGCCCGCACCCGTGGCCCGGATCCGGCCGCGGGCCACGTGACCGAGGATCGCGCCGACGATGCCGAGCAGGCCGCCGATCGACCACAGGCACAGGCCGGCCACCCCGGCGCAGGACACGACCAGGGACGCGATCGCCAGGCCCTCGGTCGGCCGGGCGGGCGCATACGGATAACCCTGCGGGGAGTACGGGCTTCCCGAGTTGCCGTAGTCGTAACCCGGCGCAGGCGGGACGCCGTACCCCTGGATCTGGGGTGCCGGATAGTCGTAGCCGTACTGCTGCGGGTGGGGCGGCGGCGGTTGATAGGCCTGGATGGGCGGATCCGGCGGTGGCGGATAGGTGCCGTCCGGTCCGGGCGGGGGTGGATAGGTCATGACTGCCTCCGTCCGGCGCTGCGTCTGCGCCCGTCAGGATAGGTGGCCCTGTCACGACGCCGCGCACACCGCGTGCCTGGTTGTGCGCGGTGTGCGGTCGCCGCGCGCCACGGTGGTCCGATGTTTGCTCCGGCTCCCGGGAGCGGGCAGGATCGCCGCATGGTCTTCGACGCCCGCACCGCCAGCGGCAGCCGCTCGAGGCGGGACGCCACCCGCCCGGCGGCCGGCCGCCGGCCCCGGTCCGCCGCGCCCAGTTCCGAGCCTGAGCAGGACCCGGGGCCCGATCAGGTCGCCGAGTCGGGCCCCGCCCAGGACGACCCCGTGACCGAACCCGAGGAGGGCCCCGTGACGATGCGCCTGGACGGAAAGGTCGCGCTGGTCACCGGCGCCGGCAGCCCGGACGGCATCGGGTACGCGACCGCGCGCCGGCTGCGCGACCTCGGTGCCCGGGTGGCGATCGTGTCGACCACCCGGCGGATCCACGAGCGCGCGTCCGAGCTGGGCGTCACCGGTTTCGTGGCCGATCTCACCGACGAGGCCGAGGTCGGTGCGCTCGCCGATGCGGTCCTCGACCAGCTCGGTGACGTCGAGGTGCTGGTCAACAACGCGGGTCTGGCCAGCCGCACCAGCCCCGAGGTGCTGCGCCCGGTCGCCCAGCTGACGTACGACGAGTGGCGCGCCGAGATCGACCGGAACCTGAGCACCGCGTTCCTGTGCAGCCGGGCGTTCGTGGGCGGCATGTCCGAGCAGGGCTGGGGCCGCATCGTGAACCTGGCGGCGACCGCGGGCCCGATCAACGCCCTGCCCACCGAGGCAGCCTACGCCGCGGCCAAGTCGGGCGTCGTCGGCCTGACCCGGGCGCTGGCGATGGAGCTGGTGGCCGACGGCATCAACGTCAACTGCGTGGCGCCCGGCACGATCTACACGGCTGCGTCCACCGTCACGGAGATCAAGCAGGGCCTCGGCACCCCGATCGGGCGCCCGGGCACCCCGGACGAGGTGGCGGCGGCGATCGCCTTCCTGTGCTCGCCCGCGGCGTCGTACATCACCGGGCAGATGCTCGTGGTCGACGGCGGCAACAGCGTCCGCGAGGCCGAGTTCCGCTGAGCCGCCGGACGCCCGGTGGACCAGCGTCCACCGGGCGGGCCGTACGTCAGTAGGTCGAGGTGCCGGACGAGCCGATCGCGAAGATCGCCACGACGATGTAGAAGGCACAGATCAGCACGTAGATGCTGGTGAAGATGTAACCCAGCCAGAGGCCGGCGGTGGCCAGGCCCTCACCGGATTCGCCGGTCTGCCGGATCTGCTTCTTGGCGACGTGCCCCATGACGATCGCGGCGGGCGCGAACACGAAGGCGAAGACCAGAGCCAGGATGGCCATGGTGTTGGTCGGCGCCTGCGGCGTGTAGGGCTGCTGCGCGTAGGGCTGACCGTAGCCCGGCTGCTGCTGCCCGTACTGCGGCTGGCCGTAGGGCTGGCCGCTGGACGGGGCACCGTAGGGCGGCTGCTGCCCGTACGGCTGGCCGCTGGACGGCGCGCCGCTGGCCGGAGCCGCATAGGGGTCCTGCGAGTAGGGCGAGCTGGGGTCGTAACCCGGCTGCTGCCCGTAGGGCTGCTGGGGCTGATATGGATCCGGCGTACCACCGGGCGGCGGGTAAGTCATCAGAGGTCCTCCTCGTTCACCCCGGCACGGTACTAGCCGGGGCGTAGCCAGGGGGACCCGACGCAGGGTATCCGACCTGCCGGATCGGCTCAGGACAGCTTGGTGAGCTGACCGACGGCCCGTTCGACGGCCAGGCAGCGGTCCTCGACGTAGTCCAGCCCGGCCTCGGTGGCGATCCGGCGGGCCTCGGCCGAGACGATGCCGGTCTGCAACCAGACAGCGGGCGCCTTGATGGCGACGGCCTGCCGCACGATCTCCAGCGCGTCGGCGGCGGGCCGGAAGATGTCCACCAGATCGACGGGCTCGTCCAGGTCGGCCAGCGTGGGCACGGTGCGGACCCCGAAGACCTCGTCCACGAACGGGTTGACCGGAATGATGCGCCACCCGTACCGGAGCATCTGCAACGGCACGGTGTGCGACGGCTTGTGCGGATCCCGAGAGGCCCCGACCACGGCAATGACGTTCGCCTCGGCCAGGATCTGCTGTGCACTCCTCATGCCTCGACTCTAGCCACGCGCGGACGGCTCACAGCAGGGTCAGTTGCTGGGGTTCGGCTTCGCGGACGGGCGGGCCGGTCTCCGCGTAGGCCGCCGCCGGTGCCGCGTTCGCGCTGGCAGTGCGGGCCTCGCCCATCCCCGCCCGGTGCAGTCCGTGCCGCCGGGCAGCCATCCGCACCCGCGCGCCGATCTCCTTCTGGAACGACTGCGGTGCGTACGAGCCGGCCCGGAACAGCTCGCGGTAGCGCGGCGCCAGCTCCGGGTGCTCGCGGGTGAGCCATGACGCGTACCACTCGCGGGCGCCCGGCCGCAGGTGCAGCACCAACGGGGAGACGCTGGCCGCGCCGGCGCCGGCGATGGCCGCGACGGTCTCCTCGATGGACTCGTCCGAGTCGGTCAGGCCCGGCAGGATCGGGGCCATCAGGACCCCCACCGAGAAGCCGGCGTCGGTCAGCCGGGCCACCGCGTCGAGGCGCCGGCGGGGGCTCGGGGTGCCGGACTCGACGGCCCGCCACATCCGCTCGTCGACGAAGCCGATCGACATCGACAGGCTGACGTCGGTGACCGTGGCCGCCTGCCGCAGCAGCTCCAGGTCCCGCAGGATCAGCGTGCCCTTCGTGAGGATCGAGAAGGGGTTGGCGAAGTCGCGCAGGGCCGTCAGGATCGGCGGCATCAGGCGGTAGCGGCCCTCCGCCCGCTGGTAGACGTCCACGTTGGTGCCCATGGCGATGGGCGCCCCGGACCATCTCGGGGCGGCCAGCTCGCGGCGGACCAGCTCACCCGCGTTGACCTTGACGACCACCTTGGAGTCGAAGTCGTGGCCGGCGTCCAGGTCGAGGTAGGTGTGGGTGTTGCGGGCGAAGCAGTTGTGGCTCACCACGCCGTCGGCGATGAAGTCGCCCGTGCCGGTGGTGATGTCGAACAGCGGCAGGGTCAGGCCCAGGTCCTCGATGTCGGCCACGGTGAGCTGCGGCTCGCTGCGCACCCCGACCCCGGCCGCGTCCAGCGGCGCCCCGGTCACGCCGGTCAGGTGACGGAAGCGCAGGGCGGCCCACAGGTCGCGGGCGACCTCGACGGAGTAGACCTCGCCGAGCTGCGGGTGCGGCGGGCGGCGGCTGGGCAGGCCGAGGTGGGTCAGGGCATCCGTGATCCGGTCCAGGAAGCCCTGGTCGCGGCTGGTGAAGACGACGGCCAGCCGGTCGGCGTAGCCGGTCGCGCCGAACGCGCCGGCCAGGAAGCCGCGATACCAGCTGCCGGACGGGAGCTCCGGCCAGCGCAGCGCCACGTGCATCGGGATGTCTTCGAGGTAGGAGTCCGCGCGGATCCAGGCGTCGCTCTCCCGGGCGCCGGCCGGGGCCCCGGCGTCGCCGCGGACCAAGCCGCAGAGGTAGCCGGTGCGGTAGTCGGGGGACTCCTTCGGCGCGTCGGCGAAGCCGCCCACGCCGGACAGCCGGTCACCCACGGCCAGAGCCGGGAGACCGGGCTCGGCCGGGCTGACGTGCCGCCAGCCGCGGTCGGTGAGGAACCGGTGGTCGCCGCTGGACACCAGGCGGGTGCCGTCGGCCAGGGTGACCCGGAAGGCCGGCTTGCTGGTGGTCCAGTGGTCGAGGACGGTGGTCGGCACATAGCGCCGGTGCGGGCCGGCGCCCATCGTGCCCAGCACCGCGTCGCCGACCTGCACCTGCGACAGCGGGCGGGTCGACCCGTCGGCCAGCAGGATCGGGGTGTCGCCGCTCAGGCAGTAGGAGCAGGCGTGCGAGCAGCCCCGGTAAGGATTGATCGTCCACTCGAAGGGCACCCGCGACGCGCCGGGCACCCTGTTGATCAGGGACTTGGCCCGGATCTCGTAGAACGTCATGCCGGCGAACCCGGGCGTGTCGAAGGTGCGGACGGTCGCGCCGGGCAGCGCCAGCGGCAGGGGTGGGGCCGCCGGCGCTGCCCTGTCCGGGAGCGAGTCGTCGCCGGCCGGGGCCGACAGGTGTGACCATCGCATGGCGAAGATTCGAACACATGTTCGATCCACTGTCTACCCGCACCGGGAAGCCGTACCGGAAAGAAGTGCCTCGGACACGAAAGCGCCGCGGACCGGAAGGTCCGCGGCGCCGGTGACCTCGCGGGTCAGTGGTTGTGCGCGGCCAGCTGCTTGCGCACGTCGTCCATGTCGAGCTTCTCGACCTGCTCGATCAGGCTCTCCAGCGCGGACTCGGGGAGCGCGCCGGGCTGCGAGAAGACGATGACGCCGTCGCGCACTGCCATGATCGTCGGGATCGAGCGGATGTCGAACTTCGCGGCCAGCTCCTGCTGGGCCTCGGTGTCGACCTTGCCGAAGGTGATCTCGGTGTGCTTCTCCGAGGAACGCTCGTACGTCGGCGCGAAGCGGACGCAGGGCCCGCACCAGCTGGCCCAGAAGTCGACCAGGACGATGCCGTCCTTGCCGGTCACCTCGTCGAAATTCTCTGTGGTCAGCGCAACGGTCGCCATGATCTCTCCGTCCACGGGAAAAAGGCCACGGGAAATTGGCCTACGTGCGGTCCAACCTGTTCACGTCCCCAGTGATTCCCGCCGTCGGCGCCGGCGACACGTGGTCTGAGGCACCTTTTGCGGTCGCGGTGTGGACCTTGAGCAACTCAGCGTAACTCAAAGTAGGGAGAGCGCTTTCAGTTGTGAACAACCCGCGTCGTCCAGTTTGCGTATCAGGCTGCCTCGGTACCCGGTCTGCGGGCGACCTATCGCAGCTTGATAACGACGAGATAACCACTGAAGGTAATAGGTAACAAAGTTAAATGTGACTTGGGTCACTGTTGGGAACCCTTCACATCGATACGGAGGGTAAGGCAAACTCTCTTCCAACAGAGCGTGGGCGGCGGGTGCCGGGGAGGGCCCCGCCGCTCATTGCGTCTCCCCCCGGGTGTGGCCCGCGAGCCCCTGGATAGCCTCCTCGACCATGACCGCCGAAGATCCCGTGAGCCCCGCCGCGCCCCTGAGCCCGGCTGCCGCGTCAGGGCCGGCGGTGGCGCTGAGCCCGGCCGCGCCGCTCGGTCCGGCCGGTCCGGAGGCGGAGTCCGAGCCCGAGCTCGAGGTCGGTGTCGGCCCCTGGCCCGGCGCCTGGCCCACGGACCATCATTACGACCCCGAGCTGCTCGCGCAGGGCGATCGGCGCAACGTCGTCGACCGGTACCGCTACTGGCGCCGCGAGGCGATCGTGGCCGACCTGGACCAGCGCCGGCACGGCTTCCACGTGGCGATCGAGAACTGGCAGCACGATTTCAACATCGGCACGGTGGTGCGCAACGCCAACGCCTTCCTGGCCGCCGAGGTCCACATCGTCGGCCTGCGGCGGTGGAACAGGCGGGGTGCCATGGTCACGGATCGCTATCAGCACGTACGCCACCATCCGACGATCGAGGAGTTCGCCGCCTGGGCGGCGGCCGCGGGACTGCCGGTCATCGGCATCGACAACCTGCCGGGCTCGCGCCCGATGGAGACGGTCACCCTCCCGCGGGAATGCGTGCTGATCTTCGGCCAGGAGGGACCCGGGCTCTCCGCTGCCGCCCGCGCCGCGTGCAGCGCACTCTTCTCGATCGCCCAGTACGGCTCCACCCGCTCGATCAACGCGGGCGTGGCGAGCGGCATCGCCATGCACTCCTGGGTACGCGCCCACGCGGGTCCCCCGCCCGGGTGATCATCGCGGGCCGCCCGGGTGGGCGAACGGCTCGACCCGGTTCTGCCGATTCGCTTGACGGCGACCCGGCCGGGCCCCACCTTAAGAGGGTGGGTGTCACAGTGAGTTGCCCCCGTTGTGCTGCGCAGGTCCGGCCGCCGGACCTGATGCACAGTGATTGGCGCTGCGACAACTGTGGCGACGTCTCCCCGTTCCACGTGGCGGAGCACATCGGTCCGGAGATCCTCGACAGCGTGCGGCTGCGGGTGGCGCCCACGGTCGACCACATGCCGCTGTGGTGCCCGTGGCCGTTGCCGCCCGGGTGGATGGTCACCGGTGTCGGCTGGGCGGGCGACGAGCGTTCCGGCGTACGGGCGACGGCGCTGTCCTGCAGTGGCCCGGACCCGCTCGGCGGTGGCCCGGCCGATCTCGTGCTGATCGCCGAGCAGCCGGGCGTGGGGCTGGGGACCCGCTTCGCCGGCATCCCCGGCATCGATCCCGGCCACCTGATCACCCGGGCCCTGGGCGAGTGCGACGCGGGTGGGCACGCCGGCCCGCACGCCAAGATCAGGGTCGGTGGGCACCCGACTCCACTGTGGTGCGTGAAGTCTCCGGAAGATCGCAGCGCCTATGTGAGTGAAGCCAAAGGAATGTGGCTCTATGCGGTAGCGTGGCCGGCAAGCGCGGGCTACTTCCTGGCCGAGCATGTCGTCCTGCACGACCTGTCCGACGGGGTGCCGCCCGAGCTCGTGTACGGAGCGCCGAGCCCGTACCTGCACGGCAAGGCCTGAACTCGGAGGCCTTGACCTGCGGGAACGCCATCGGCTTTTCGGGCACAACGTTCACAGAGCGCAGTTGAACTGATACCGTCAGTGTTGCCGGCGATGACCGTCACCCGCAACGGAGGAGAAGGCCCGCCATGATCAAGAAGGTTCTCACCTGGCTTGGCATCGCATTCTTGATCTTCTTCATCGCCTTCAACCCGAACTCGGCCGCCGCGGTGTTCGAGTCCCTGGGCGACACCATCGGGGACATCGCCCGTGGTTTCGGAACGTTCTTCACCAACCTCGTCGCTTAACATCACCTGATGGGTCCTGGCGAGCCGCGGCAACCTGAAGACGAGGGTGCGCGCCGCCCTCGCGACGACGACGACACCTTCGGCTACAACGATCCGGCGTTTCGCGACGACGGTCCCGAGTACCGCCGGGGCGTGGCGTCCGCCGGCCCCGGTTACTCTCCCGACGCCGGCTATTCGCCGAGCGCGGGCTACGGGAGCGATCCGCGCGACGACGAATACCGGGACCCGGGCGAGTACGACGCCCCCGTCTTCACCGAGGAAGAGCTCCAGGGCCTCGGCGGGGACGGCTCCGGTGTCCCGGGTGGACCCCGGCGGGTGCTGCCGCTGGAGGACGAGCCGACCACACTGGTCTCCCGCTATCTCTTCCCGACCGAGCGCTACCGCGGCGAGTGGAAGCGGCACTGGATCCATCTCTCCACTCCGCTGCTGGTCGGCATCGGCTCGACCCTGCTGCTCGGTTACCTCGCCGGCTTCCTGACCCGTCAGGAGATCGACGGTCTGGTCACCGCGGCCGTCCTGATCTGGCTCGGCGTCATGGGCTGGGTCGCCTGGAAGGTCGGCGACTGGTATTTCGACCGGTTCATCTTGACCAACAAGCGGGTCATGGTGGTCAACGGCATCATCACCCGCAAGGTCGCCATGATGCCGCTGCTGCGGGTCACCGACATGAAGTACGAGCAGTCCGCCCTGGGCCGCATGCTCAGCTACGGCACGTTCGTGCTGGAGTCGGCCGGCCAGGACCAGGCGCTGCGCGAGGTCAAGCACCTGCCCAACCCCAACGAGCTGTACCTGCGAGTCGTCGAGGAGATGTACGAGCCGCAGGCGGTCGAGGCCCGATTGGGCAAGGACGGTGACGCGGGCGACGACGCCTGACGCTCCTCAGTGCTGCCCGGCGGCCACCCGGTAGCGTCTTCGGGTGACCAGAATCGACCTGCACTGCCATTCGACCGCCAGCGACGGCACGCTGACCCCGGCCGAGCTGGTGGCCGCGGGGGCCCAGGCCGGCCTGGACGTGATGGCCATCACGGATCACGACACCACCGGCGGCTGGGCGGCCGCCGAGGCGGCGCGCCCGCCCGGTCTGGCCCTGGTCCGCGGCGCCGAGCTCTCCTGCCGGTGGTACGGCGTGGAGCCGGCGATCCCGTTGCACCTGCTGGCGTACCTCTTCGATCCCCATGATCCGGCCCTGGCGGCCGACCTGGTCCGCCTGCGCAGCGACCGTGAGCAACGCGCGGAGAAGATCGTCGAGTTGCTCCGCGCGGACGGGGTGGACATCAGCTGGCCCGAGGTCAGCGGTTACGCGGCCGGCGGCTCGGTCGGGCGTCCCCACATCGCCCAGGCCCTGATCCGGGCCGGGCTGGTCCGCACCACGAGCGAGGCGTTCGCCTCCCGGTGGCTGGGCGCGCGATACTTCGTACCCAAAGCCGATCTTGACGTTTTCGAGGCCGTGCGGACGGTCCGGGCCGCCGGCGGGGTGCCGGTCTTCGCCCACCCGAACGCGACCGTGCGCGGCCGCATCGTGCCGGACAAGCTGATCGTGGAGCTGGCCGCCGCGGGCCTGTTCGGCCTGGAGGCCGACCACGAGGACCACACGGTCGCGCAACGCGCGCACGTGCGCGCGCTGGCCGAGGAGCTCGGCCTGGTCGTCACCGGCTCGTCGGACTTCCACGGCACCCACAAGACGGTCCGGCTGGGTGCCTTCACCACCGACCCCTCCGCGTACGAGCAGATCGTCGCCGCCGCGAGCGGCGTTTCTGTGCTGGGGTGACGGTCGCCGCAGTTCAGGGCATCGTTGCGCGCGGACGCCTAGGTTGATCCCGTGAATCTGAAGTTGTTCGGCGAGGTCTTCGTGACCCTCCTGGTGATCGTCGACCCGCCGGGCATGGTGCCGGTCTTCCTGGCCCTGACCGGCACGCTGCCCGCCAAGGAGCGCACGCGTGCCGGCACCCAGGCGGTGCTGCTGGCGCTGGGCGTGATCGTGATCTTCGCGGTGGCCGGCCAGACGCTGCTCGACTACCTGCACGTCCAGCTGCCCGCACTGCAGGGCGCGGGCGGGCTGTTGCTGGTCCTGGTGGCGCTGCAGCTGCTGACCGGCAAGACCGACGAGCCCTCCGAGCAGGGCGGCACCACGAACGTGGCCCTGGTGCCCCTGGGCACCCCGCTGCTGGCCGGCCCAGGCGCGATCGTCGCCACCATGCTGTTCGTGCAGCGCGCGGACGGACTGAACGACTACACGGTGATCGGCCTCGGCATCCTGGCCGTCATGATGACGGTCTGGCTGGTGCTGCGCTTCTCCGGCGGCATCGTCAAGCTGCTGCGCCCCGGCGGCATCGAGGTGCTCACCCGCATCGCCGGTCTGCTCCTGGCGGCCATCGCGGTGCAGCTCATCGCGGACGCGGTCGCGGCCTTCGTGGAGTTGTACACCGCCGCGGCCTGATTCTTGTCACAGGGTGCTGGCAGGATTACCGGGTGCCCAGGACTTCCCCCCGATCGGCCGCGGTGCCCGAGCAGTTGGGCTTCGCCGGCATGCCCGAGCGGCTCTTCGTCTGCACGCCGAGCAAGCTCGGCTCGTATGCGGACTGCCCCCGGCGCTACCGCTACACCTACGTCGACCGGCCGTCCCCGCCGAAGGGGCCGCCCTGGGCGCACAACTCCCTGGGCGCGAGCGTGCACACAGCTCTGAAGAACTGGTATGCCGTGCCACCGGACCGCCGGGTCCGCGAATCGCTGCCCACGCTGCTCAAGGCGACCTGGGTCCGTGAGGGCTACCGCGACGTCGAGCAGGAGCGGATCGCCTACCGCAGGTCCCTCGACTGGCTCGACACCTATGTGGCCGGCCTCGATCCGCTGGAGGAGCCGCTGGGCGTCGAGCGCGTGGTGGCGACGAAGACGGGGGTGCTGGCTTTCAACGGCCGGGCCGACCGCATCGACTCCCGGCCGGGCGAGCAGGGGCCGGAGGCGGTCATCGTCGACTACAAGACCGGCCGGTCCGGACTGGACGCCGACGACGCCCGCGGCTCGCAGGCCCTGGCGCTCTATGCCTACGCGGCTCAGCGCGTGTTCCGCCGGCCGTGCCACCGGGTCGAGCTGCATCACCTGCCCACCGGCACGGTCGCGGCGCACGAGCACACCGAGGAGTCCCTGGCCCGGCAGGTGGCGCGGGCCGAGGACACCGCCCGCGACATCATCGCGGCCGAGAAGGCGGTGGCGGCCGGGGCGGATCCGGACGCCGAGTTCCCCACCAACCCGGGCAGCCTCTGCGGCTGGTGCGACTTCCGGCGTACGTGCCCGGCGGGGCAGGAGGTGGCGGCCAAGGAGCCGTGGGCCGCGGTCGAGCACCTCGAACGGGCGTCAGGCTAGGCCGACCCGTTCCAGCGCGGCGCGGCGTTGCGGAGCCATCTTGTACTGCTCCGGGACGGTGGTCAGGAGGGCGGAGAGCAGCAGACGCAGGCCGCGCACCGAGAGGTCGGCGGACAGGTCGGTGGTGGGCAGGCCCAGGCCGCCGTACATCTTGCGGGCCCAGCCCGGCAGCAGGGCGACTGCCGTGCCCGCGACGCCGAAGTAGGCCCAGCGGGCCGGCCCGAGATTCATGGTCAGCCGCAGCGCGCGGTTGCCCCAGAAGTCGGGCAGCGGCGGCACGGTGAGGAAGAGAGCGGTCTCGGCGGCCTCGCGGGTGATGCCCAGCTGGGGGCGCATCTCCTCGTAGTAGGTGGCCACCTCGGCCGCCGTGCTGGGGACGATCGCCGGGTCCAGGCCGACGAGCTCGGCGGCCTTGAGCTGCTCGGTGTAGTAGGTGTCGACCTCGTCGTCGGTCAGCTTGAGGCCGGCGCGGCGAGCGGTGGACAGGAACGACTCCACCTCGGCGACGTGCACCCAGCGCAGCAGCTCCGGCTCGTCGATGCGGAAGCGTTCCCCCGTGCGCGGGTCGGTCGCGGTCATCCGGGAGTGCATGCGCCGGATGCGGCTCGCGACCCGTTCGACCTCGTCGGTGCTGCCGTAGAGCACGGTGCCGACGTACTCGGAGGTGCGGTTGAAGCGGCCCCACGGGTCGGCTTTGTAGCCGGAATTCTGGGCGACGGCCGCGACCGCGCGCGGGTGCAGCGCCTGCAGGTAGAGGGAGCGAAGGCCGCCCATCGTCACGATCGGTTCGTTGTGCACTTTCCACGTGACCGAATCCGGGCCGAAGAGTCCGATGTCCGGGCTGCTGTCCATGCCTCCAGCGTGCCACGCGAAAGCCGAAGTTGAACAGGTTCAGACAGAACGTTTCGGCCGGCACGCGGGGCAGAGGCCCCAGAAAGTGACCTCGGCCTCGTCGACGTCGAAGCCGTGGCTGACGTTCGGGTCCAGGCAGGGCCGCTCGCCGATGGCGCAGTCGACGTCCTCGATGGTGCCGCAGCTGCGGCAGACGACGTGATGATGGTTGTCGCCGACCCGCGCCTCGAACCGCGCGGGGCTGCCGGCCGGCTCGATCCGCCGGGCCAGCCCGGCCCGCGACAGAGCGCCGAGAACGTCGTAGACGGCCTGCGTGGACACCGAGTCGAGACGGTCCCGCACCTGCCGGGTGATCTCCTCGACCTCCAGGTGACCGCCCTGGGTCAGCACATCGAGCACCGCGACCCGGGGCCGCGTGACCCGCAGCCCGGTCGCCCGCAGCAATTGCTCACCGCTCGTCATCACACCATGACAGCACGGCAGGCGTGCGTACTCAACCGGTTCATCTGCCGGGTCGGGCACCGATTCATGTTTTCCGGACACTGGTGCACGCGACGGTGAACCGGAATGGTCCACTGCGCGTAGGCGCACACAAGGGGGGATGTTTGCGTCGTCAGATAGTTCTGGTCTGGCGGACCGGATCCCGTGCGACTTGAGGAGGTGACCGTGTTCGATCAGATCAACGGCCTGCCCGTACACGCTCTCGTGATCCACGCGGCGGTGGTCTTCGTGCCGCTGCTGGCGCTGACGGCCATCGTGTACGGGGTGCTGCCCCGCTGGCGGTCACGGGTCGGCTGGGCAGCGGTGCTGCTGGCGGTCGCCGCGCCCCTGACGACGTGGGTGGCCACCGAGTCGGGCGAGGCGCTCCGCGGCCGGCTGGTGGCGGACGGCCTGAGCGGTCCGCCGCTGGCCGCGATCGACGACCACATGGGGTACGGCGAACTGACGTTCTACTTCTCGCTGGGCCTCGGCGTCGTCACGCTGATCATGGTCTTCCTGACCCTGCGCCGGACGGAACGCCCACTACCTCGCGCAGCGGACCTGGGACTGACGGTGATCATGGTGGCGCTCGCGGCGGTTTCCGGCTATTACGTGTTCAGGACCGGGGATTCCGGGGCCCAGGCAGTGTGGGGCTCGGGGTCCTGACGATCCGCCGCTCCGGCCGCCATGTGGGGTGGTGGCCGGAGCGGTGCCCGCCCTCCGGCCTGGCCCGCGCTCCGGTCAGAAGAGGACGCAGGCGCAGAGCAGACACATCAGGATCAGGGCGATCGCGCCGACGACCAGGCCGATGCCGTAGGTCACCGTGCGGGCCGAGCCCTCTGATTCGTCGAGGGCGTCCATGTCCTGCGGCGGCATCGAGCGCGGCGGCGGGGGCTGCCGCACCACCGGTGGCTGCCAGTGTGGCGACGGTGGCGGCGTGCGGGGTGGGCCTTGGTAGACGGGGGTGGGATCGGGCGCCGGGGCCGGGCGGCCGGCGCCGAAGGGCTCCGGCTCGGCATCCGGGCGCTGCCAGTACGCGTCGTCGTCGGATCCGGTCGGGGCGCTCACGTTCATCGACGCTACATCCCTCGGGTACCGACAGCGCACGCGACGCGGCTTACCCTCGTAGCGTGGACATCTTGGACGAGCCTGAACGTGATGCCGACGCCGAGCGCACCGTCGACTTCGAGCCCGAGGAGACGCCGCTGCTGCCCGAGCAGACCCGCGACGACACCGAGCGCGGCTGGGGCTTCGGCGGGGACGATTCGAACGACGACCGCCTGCTCGAGGACCGCCCGCCGCACTGGGGCTGAGCCACCCACCCGGCCGGGCCGAAGCGACTGCCCACCGGGTCGGAGCGGAGCGGCTACCCGTCAGGACGGATCAGAATGGCATAGCCGCCGCCGGGCGTGGTCACAGCCCGCCGGGCGTCGGCCGGCGTCAGCGCGAGGAGCAGGCCGCCGCTGGTGGGATCCTCGGCTCCGGTGACTTCGAGCACCAGGGCCGCCGTCGCGATGGCTTGCGGGCTCTCGCCCGTGTGGGACAGCCGGAAGACGTCGACGTGGTCGCCGGGGTGGATGAGGCGCAGGGCGGTGGGCTCGGCCAGGCGGATCGGCACACCGATCGAGCCCGGCGGCACCGCGAGGGCACCCGGCGGCCCGCCGGACCGGTCGGAGGCTCCGGCCGCCGGCGGCGACAAGCCGGCCGGGCCACGTGCCGTCGCGGTCCCGGCACCCTCGGCGGCGGGGCACTCGGCACCAGCGGCCGGATCCGACGCCGGCTCATCGGCCATGACCGGCTCCTGGACCTCTGCCGTGCGCACGACTGAGACCGGGGCCAAGGCGGGAAGCTCAGGGTTGCTCGTCCTGCCCAGTCCGCGGGCGCCAGGCTCAGGCGTAGATCCGGCGCAAGCATCGCACCCGGCTCGGCCCGACTCGCAGGCGCCGGGCCGAGCCCACATCACCACCGCCGCCGTACCGATCAGGACCGCCACGACCGCCGACCGCAGTAAGGTCGCCCGTCCGGGCCGACGCCAGCGGACCGGATCCAGCCGGGGCTCCCGACCACCTCTGCCGCGCATAGCCCCTCCTGACCCACCCGGGGCACCGTGGACACCGGCGCCAGGGATCAGGACCATAGGCGGGACACAGCAGATCCCGGGGCCGTCCTGTGGACAACCCCGGGATGTGGACGGCCGGCCGGCTCTGAGCCGGTCGTGCTAGGAGGAGGACGTCGCGGTCTTGGCCGGGCTGGAGCCCGACGAGCCGTTGCCGGAGGAGCCCGAGCCGGACGAGCCGGACCCCGAGGAACCCGAGCTCGAGCTCGCGGCGGCCGGCGTAGCGGCCGGGGTCGAGGACGACGAGTCCGACTTGCTCTCGGTGGCGGGCGCGGCGGACTTCTCGGCGCTCACGTTCCCGGCGCGGGAGTCGTTGCGGTAGAAGCCGGAGCCCTTGAAGACGATGCCCACCGAGTTGAAGACCTTGCGGAGCTTGCCGCTGCAGTTCGGGCACTCGGTGAGGGCCGGGTCGGAGAAGGACTGCACCGCCTCGAGCTGTTCACCACACTCGGTGCAGGCGTACTGGTACGTGGGCACTGGTCCTCCGTGTTGCTCAATGGCTTGGCACTCGCCGTCTAGGAGTGCCAATGCTCCGTCATCGGAGTTTATTTCGTCCAGTCCGCGGTGTCGCTGAGACCCTCGGCCGGTGTGATGGCGGCGTGTACGCGGCGGTCGTGCGGCTCGGCCGGCACCTCGGGCAGCAGCTCACCGTCGTGCAGCAGAGCGACCGTGTACGCGCGCCCGGCGCGGGCCAGCGCGCGGTCGTAGGAGCCGCCGCCCCGGCCCAGGCGCATGCCGCTGCGGTCGACGGCCAGCGCGGGGACGATCAGCAAGGTGGCCCGGGCGATCGCGTCGACGCCGAGCCGGGGCCCGGTCGGCTCCCGCAGGCCTCGCGGGCCTGGCCGCAGTGTGTGCGGCCCCTCGTAGCGGACCCAGTCGAGGTCGTTGTCGGGCAGCAGCACCGGGAGGATGAGCCGGCCGCCCAGGACTTCGGGCAGGTCGGGGCCGCCGGGCTCCGGCGCCAGGGGGACATACGCCGCGATCATCGTGGGGGACTGTGCGCGTACGAGATCTTTGAGGGCGGCTTGGATCGCGGCCGCGGCCTTCGCGCGGGTTTTCTCGGGCAATAATCTACGCGCTGCGAGCAGCTGATCGCGTAGCGCAATCTTCCCGGGCCGAGATTTTTCCGCTCCACCGGCGAAATCCGGCACGCAACACCCCCTTTCAGAAACCGGCAAACGGCGCACACTATGTCAGCATCGCTCCAAAGAAGGCCACTTCCAGGAGGACGTGTGACTCTGCGTGGCCGACTCACCACTGCTTTTCTGGCGGTCGTGCTCGGTCCGGTTCTGCTCGGGTCCTTCTTCGTCGGTATGACCGTCGCCACAGTGAGCCGGGACCGGACGGTCGAGCGACTCGATCATGCCGCGATGACGGTGCGTACCGCCATCGGCGCGATGTGCCGGCAGCTGCAGGCGGCCGCCGACGCCGTCGCCGTGCTGCCGGAGGCGGACCGGCGACCCGCCGCGGACCAGCTCGTCACGCGCGGGCTGGCCTCCGAGATCCGGATCGGGGTGAGCGACCCCGGCGGTCAGCGCGACTGTCAGGCGCCCGCCACCGGTGGCAGCGTGACCGCCATCGTCGCGCGCGCCCGGCAGGGGCAGGTCACCGTGGCGGCCGCGCAGGCGCTCGACGCCGGGTTCGTGGCCCGGCTGGCCGCGTCCTGCGGCGCCGAGGTGACGCTGCTGGCCGGCGACAGCCCCGGCGCCGGTCCGGCCCTGAGCTCCGAATCGGCCGCTGTGAGCCGGGCCGTGGCCGCCGCGCTGCCCGATGATGTCACCGCGCGCGGCCACCACTATCTGCGCGCGGTCCCCGTCGAGCCGGGCCAGCCGCTGCCGCTGGTCGTGTCCGTGCGCCAGAACAGCTCCGTCGGCCTGTACGCGCTGCTCCTGGCCGGTGTCGTGCTGGTCGCCGGGGTGGCGATGATCGTCGCCCGCCGGCTCGCCCGCTCCACCACCCGGCCGCTGGAGGAGCTGGTCCGGGCCGTCGCCAAGGTGGCCGACGGCGAGCTCGGCACCCGGGTGCCGGTCGGCCGGGACGACGAGCTGGGCCGGCTCGCCGGCACGTTCAACCGGATGACCCGCGAGCTGCAGGCGTACGTGCAGGCGCTGACCGCCAGCCGCGACCAGCTCCGCGGCCATCTCGCCATCCTCGGCGACACCCTGTCCAGCACCCACGACCTGCACCGGATCCTGGAGGTCATCCTGCAGACCGCGCTGTCGGCCACCGGGGCCCGGGCCGGCGTCGTGCTGCTCATCGACCCGGCCGACGGCCGGCTCGTGGCCCGCTGCGCCGAGGGTCTGACCGGCCGCTGGGACGTGCCGGAGGCCGAGCTGCCCGCGCTGCGGGTGCCGCTGGGCACGGGCATCCTCGGTGCGGTCGCGGCCAGCGGCGAGCCTCGGCGCGGCAAATGCGGGTCGGACGGGGGCACGCTCGACGAGCCGGCCTGCCGGACGTACGTGGCCGTGCCGATCTGCGCCCCGGCCACCGTCGGCGACCCGCTCGTGCCCGGCGACACGTTGATCTCCGGGCGGCCGGCGACGCTGGGTGTGCTGGCTCTCTACGACCGGCTCGGCAGCGACGGATTCGACGACGCCGACCTGCTCACCCTGCGGACCTTCGCCGGGCAGGCCGGGGTGGCCGTGCACAACGTCCGGATGCACGAGGAGGCGCAGCGGCTCTCGCTCACCGACCCGCTCACCGGGCTGTGGAACTACCGCTACCTGCGCGAGTCACTGCGCCGCGAGGTGGAACGGGCCAGCCGCTTCGGCCGGATGCTGACCGTGCTCGTGCTCGACCTGGACCATTTCAAGGACGTCAACGACAAGTACGGGCACGCCGCCGGGGACACGGTGCTGGGGGAGTTCGCCCGGCGGATCCGGGTCGGGCTGCGCGAGGTCGATGTCGCGTTCCGCCAGGGCGGCGAGGAGTTCGTGGTGCTGCTGCCGGAGACCGACGCGTACGGCGGGGTGATCGTGGCCGAGCGGCTCGGGGCCGCGGTCCGGGAGATCCCGGTGCCGATCGATCCCCGCCGGCAGGACGCGGCCACCGGGCAGCCGGTCGACCGGGTCGCGATCAGCGTCTCGATCGGCATCGCCGTCTTCCCCGAGCACGGTACGACCGCGCAGCAGGTTCTCGATGCGGCTGACGACGCGCTCTACGCCGCGAAGAATGCGGGGAGAGACACCTACCGCCTGGCCGAGTCCGCACCGGTGCCCGCAGCAACTGTGACCGATACCGCGGTTTCAGCCGGTGTACCGGAGGGGCATTTCGATCATGCGGCGGGTCCAGATGCCGTGCCGCCGGGCACGCCCGGCGGGCCACAACCGCCGCGACAGGCCCGTGGCCGATAGTCTCGCGGCATGTCCGGGCATGAACTGAGCGAAGGTGCGGTGACCCCTCAGATGACGACAGAGGCCCATGCGAGCGGCCGTCGGGCGGTGAAGGCTGTCATTCCGGCAGCCGGACTCGCGACGCGTTTCCTGCCGGCCACCAAGGCCGTACCCAAGGAGCTCCTGCCCGTCGTGGACCGCCCGGTCCTGCAGTACATCGTGGAGGAAGCCGCCGCGGCCGGGATCACCGACGTGCTGCTGGTGACCGGCCGGGGCAAGACCTCGATGGTCGACCACTTCGACCGGCGCCCCGACGTGGAGGCCCGGCTCGAGGAGAAGGGCGACCTCGAGCGGCTGGCCGCGGTCCGCCGCACCAGTGAGCTCGCCGACATCTACACCTGCCGGCAGGGTGAGCCGCTCGGCCTGGGCCACGCGGTCGGCGTCGCCGCCTCGCACATCGGCGACAACGCGTTCGCGGTGCTGCTCGGCGACGAGTTCGTCGAGGAGGACGAGCCGCTGCTGCCGGCGATGCTCGACCTGCAGGCGCGCACCGGTGGCATCGTGCTGGCGTTCATGGAGGTCAAGCCCGAGGAGACGTCGCGCTACGGCATCGCCTCGGTGCGCCCGTCCGACCTGGGCGAGGACGTCGTCGAGGTGACCGGCCTGGTGGAGAAGCCGGCCCCGGCGGACGCCCCGAGCAACCTGGCCGTGCTGGGCCGCTACATCCTGCCGGCCACGATCTTCGACGCGATCGACAACACCAAGCCCGGCAGCGGCGGCGAGATCCAGCTGACCGATGCCATGGCGGCACTGCTCGATTCCGGTACGCCGGTGCACGGCATCGTCTACCGCGGCCACCGCTACGACACCGGGATGCCGCTGGGCTACCTGCAGGCCGTCGTCGAGATCGCGGCCAAGCGGGCGGACCTCGGCGAGGAGTTCCGCGCCTGGCTCGGCGAGTTCGTCGCCGGCGGTGCCAAGGGATGACCGCTACGGCCGATGCCGAGGCGGCCGCCAACGAGCTGATGCCTCTCGCCGAATACCTGGGCAGCGTGCTGCGCAGGTTGCGGGCGCTGCCTCCGCTCGACCTCGACCTCACCCAGGCCCACGGCAACGTGCTGGCCAACGACGTGCTGGCCCCGCACCCGTACCCGGCCTTCGACCAGGCGGCCATCGACGGGTACGCGGCCCGCTGGGAGGACCTCGCGGCCGCGGGGCGGATCGGGTCGCACCCGTCGTTCGGGGCGTTCGAGGGCGGTCCGCGCCCGGTCCGCCTCAACGTCGTCGGTGACCTGGGTGCGGCCAGCTGGCGCCCGGTCCGGCTGACCCCCGGCACGTGTTTCTCGGTGGCGGCCGGTGCGCCGCTGCCGATCGGGGCCGACGTGGTCGTGCCGGTGCACTGGACCGACCAGGGCATGGCGGCGGTGGAGATCCTGCACGCCCCGAAGCGGGGCTCCGGCGTCCGGCGGGCGGGCGACGAGCTGCCCGTCGGCCGGGTGCTGGCGTCCGCGGGCTCGTACGTGACCCCGGCGATGGTGGCGGTCTTCGCGGCGTCCGGGATCGGGCACGTCGTGGTCCGGCCCAGCCCCCGGGTGGTCGTGGTGGCCACCGGCGACGAGCTCGTCGACGTGGGCCGGCCCAGCCAGCCCGGCCAGGTCGTCGACGCCAACTCGCACGCGCTGACCGCGGCCGCTGTCGAGGCCGGCGCGCTCGCGTACCGGATCGGCATCTGCGACGACGACCCCGAGGGCCTGCGCGGCCTGCTGGAGGATCAGACGCTGCGGGCCGACCTGATCATCACCACCGGCGGCACGGGCACCGGCCCCGGCGACATGCTGCGCCGGGTGCTGTCCCGCCGCGACCATGGCCGGGGCACAGTCGAGTTCACCGACGTCGCCCTGTGCCCGGGTGCCACCCTCGGTTTCGGCACGGTCGGCGGCGAAGAGGTCCCGGTGGTCTGCCTGCCCGGCGAGCCCGGTGCCGCCCTGATCGGCTTCGAGGTGCTGGCCCGGCCGGTCATCCAGCTGCTGGCCGGCTCCGAACCGGTGTTCCGCCCCAGCGTCAAGGCGCACCTGCTGGAGACCGTGTCGTCACCCGGCGGCCTGCGCGAGTTCCGCCCGGCACACGTCGCGGAACGGCGCGGCGGTGGCTACACTGTGCAGCCGCTCGCCGGAGGGCCGTACACTCTGTCCGGCCTCGCCGAGGCCAACGGTCTGCTGGTGCTCGGGGAGCGGGTCACCGCGGCGGCAGCCGGGTCGACCGTCGACGTGTTGCTGCTCGACCGGAGGCGATGATGCTGGGGTCCACGCCCGGATGGCCTGCCGTCCTGGCGGAAGGATCCGTGCTGCTCAGGCCGTACCGCCGCAGTGACGCGAAGGCCTGGTCCGAGGTCCGGATCGCCAACCAGGCGTGGCTGAGCCCGTGGGAGTCGGCCCCGCCCGGCCCGTGGGCGGAGATGAACTCCACCCGCGCCTACCTGTACGTCTACCGCGACATGAAGCGGGCCGCCCGGCACGGCGACAGCATGCCGTTCGCCGTCTGCCTGCGCGAGAACGACGGCAGCGAGCGGCTGGTCGGGCACATCAATCTGGGCAGCATCGTGCGGCGGGCGTTCAGCTCGGCGTACGTGGGCTACTGGGTGGACTCGCGAGTGGCGGGCCGCGGCGTCATCCCGACCGCGCTCGCGTTGGCGGTGGATCACGCGTTCGGTGCAGGCGGCCTGCACCGGGTCGAGATCAACATCCGCCCCGAGAACGGCCCCAGCCGGCGCGTGGTGGAGAAGCTCGGCTTCCGCGAAGAGGCGTACCACCCGCGCTACATGCACATCGACGGTGCCTGGCGCGACCACCTCGGCTACGCGATGACCAGCGAGGAAGTCGCGGCCGAGGGCGGCCTGGTGGCCCGCTGGCGGCGGCTGCGGGCCAACGCCCAGTAGCCCGTCCCCGCATATTTGATCATCACGACGGTACGTCCCCGGCGCGGCGTGCCGTTAAATCGTGACTCCCGTGCGTAGCCTCGGGGAGATTAGGACTTTTGTGTGCCCGGAGCCACCGGCTCGGGCACCGCAGGCTGACGGGAGGGGTGAGGGTGCCGACCTCGGTGCTCCTCGCCGTCCTCGCCGCCGCCGGGTTGCTCGCCCTCGCACCGGCGCTCGTGCGCCGGTACGACGCCACCGAGCGCCTCGCGGCGGAGCGGGCGTCGTCGACGGCTCGGGTGCTGCAGCGCCGCCGTCGGCTCCGCACTGTGCCCGGACGCCGACCGGTAAACCCCGGACGCCAGTACCTGGTTACGTCGCGGACCCTAACGGGTGACCCGGCCCCGGTGTCGGCCGCCCCCGTATCAGCGCCACCGGCCCGCAAACTACGGCTCGTACCGGCCCGCCGGCCGGTCCGCCGCCCCCCGGTCCGCCGCCAGACCCCGGCAGTGGTCCGCCGTCGCCGCGTCTTCGCGGCGCTGCTGCTGCTCAACGTCATCGAGCTGATCGGCGTGCTGGCGGTCGGCCCCGGCTTCTGGATCAGCTTCGCGGTGACCGGCGCCCTGCTGGCCGTCTACCTGGTGCACCTGCGCAACCGGGCGATCGCGGACCGGCACCGGCGCCGCGTCGAGGCCCGGGAAGCGGCCTGGCTGGCCGCAAGACAAGCAGAGGTACGCCGGGAGCAGGCGCGCAGGGCCGCGGCGCGGAGGGAAGCGCAACGTCGGCTGGCGGCCCAGAAGGAAGCCGTACGGCGGGCAGCGATGGGGTTGGACCGCGACCCGTCCGACCTGCCGGCCGCGGTCAACGGCGGCTCGGTGTCATACCGCAGAGGCGGCGGGCTGCGCGGACGGCCGTACGAGGCAGGCGGCCGCGGCCCGAAATGATCTCCCCGGCGCGCCGGGGAGGGTGATTCGCGGCAGGCTGGGCCGACCTGTTAGCCTTGCTGCGGTCCTACGGGACCGGGGGGCTGTGGCGCAGTCTGGTAGCGCACCTCGTTCGCATCGAGGGGGTCTGGGGTTCAAATCCCCACAGCTCCACGAAATCCTGGGATCCCCCCGTCCGCATGAAGCGCGGACGGGGGGATCTCGTCATTTCTGCTCCGGGGGCCGAGCCCCCGGACGCCCCGCGCTGTAGTGGGCGCGGTGGGTGCTTCGGTTGCGGTCGCTTGGTGGGTCGCGCTGGGGTGGTTCTGTTGTGGTCGGTGGTTTTGGCTTGGTTCGTGGTCACCACCAGTAGTTGTCCTGGGGGGTGTAAGGCTTCTCCAGGGTGGCGATCTCGTCTTCTGTCAGTTTGAGTGACAGCGCATTTGTGGCGTCGTTCAGGTGGTTCGGCTTTGTTGCGCCCACGATGGGGCAGGAGACTGCCGGCTTGGACAGGACCCAGGCCAGGGCCACCTGGGCCATCGGGACGGCGCGGGCTTCGGCGACCTTCTGGATCGCGTCCACGACCGGTTTGTCGGCGTCGCGGTCGAATGCTGTCGCGACGGTGTCCGTTGATGAGCGGGCCGTCTGTTCGCCCCAGGGGCGGGTCGCCCGGCCCTTCGCCAGCGGGGAGTACGGGGTCAGGCCCACACCCTCGTCGAGGCACATCGGGATCATGTCCCGTTCCTCCTCGCGTTTCAGGAGGTTGTACTGGTCCTGCATTGCCGCGAACGTTGTCCAGCCGTTCCGGGCGGCCGCGTGTTGCATCTTGGCGAACTGCCACGCCCACATCGAGGATGCGCCGAGGTAGCGGACCTTTCCCGCGGTCACCAGGTCGTGCAGGGTCGCCATGGTTTCCTCGACCGGGGTCTCCGGGTCGAAGCGGTGGACGTAGTAGACGTCGATGTGGTCGGTGCCCAGCCGGCGCAGGGAGGCTTCGGCCTGCTCCAGGATCGCCTTGCGGGACAGGCCGCTGCCGCCCGGTCCTCGTGCATCGCCTTCCACGCCGTCGGCGCACCTGGACCCGCTAAGCCGGGCACCGGCCGTGCTTGGATGGCGGGATGACGTTCACGGTTACCGACGTGCCCGAGCGGGAGCGCTTCGAGGCCCACGACGAGGCGGACGCGCTGGCCGGCGTGCTCACCTACCAGCTGACCGGCGGGATCATCGCCTACACCCACACCAAGGTCGATCCGCAGTTCGAGGGCCAGGGCGTCGGCTCGGCCCTGGCCCGGGCGGCGATGGACGACGCGCGCGGCAAGGGCCGGACCGTCGTGCCGATCTGCCCTTTCCTGAGCGGGTGGCTGGACAAGCACCCGGAGTACGAGCCGATCGTGGCCCGCTCGACGCGCAAGGTGAAATGAGCGCATGCGCCGGCTGACCTACTACATCGCCGTTTCGCTCGACGGGTTCATCGCCGGGCCCGGCGGGGAGTTCGACTTCTTCGCCTTCGAGGGGGATTTCGCCGCCGCCGTGCTCGCGGACTTTCCCGAGACGCTGCCCGGGCCGGCCCGGGTTCCGCTCGGGATCGGCGATGCGCCGAACAAGCGGTTCGACGCGGTGGTCATGGGTCGCGGGACGTACGAGCCCGGGTTGGCCGCCGGGATGACCAGCCCCTACCCCCACCTGCGGCAGTACGTGTTCTCCCGGACCCTGGCCGGCGTCGATCCCGGCGTCGAGATCGTCGCGGGTGACCCGGTGGAGGTCGTGCGGCGGCTCAAGGAGGAGGACGGGCTCGGCATCTGGCTCTGCGGCGGCGGCCGGCTCGCCGGGCAGCTGCGGGACGAGATCGACGAGCTGATCCTGAAGATCAACCCGGTGGTGCTGGGCCGCGGGATCCCGTTGTTCGCCGACGGGTTCCGGCCCGCCCGGCTGCGCCTGGTGCAGACCCGCGTCTTCGAGACCGGCACCATCATGGCGACCTATGCGAGGCCCTGAGCGCTCGACGGCTGCCTCCACCGACGGGGCCGGGCCGGCGGCTCCGCTGCACGTTCGCCGGCCGTCCTCGCGGGAGCTGCCCGACCTCTTTCCCCACCTGGCCGAGCTCTACGCCGCCGTCTATGCCGAACCGCCGTACCGCGAAGGGCCTGACGACGTCGCGGCCTTCGCCGCGCGGCTGCCCGAGGAGGTCCAGCGTCCCGGGTTCGCGCTGGTCGGAGCCTTCGCCGGCGATCGGCTGGGCGGCGTCGCCTACGGGTGGCCGCTGCCGTCCGGCGAGTGGTTCGGCGGGACCGTGGAGGAGCCGCCGGCCGCCGTACGGCAGCTCGCCAAGTTCGTCGTCATGGAGTGGCAGGTGCTCGCCGCGCACCGGAATGCGGGTGTGGGCCGGGCACTGATCAGCGCGCTGCTCGCCGACCGACCGGAGCCCGTCGCCATTCTCGCCGCCGATCCGCGTGCCGCCGCGCGGGCGGTCTATGACCGCGCGGGCTGGCAGCGGTGCGGCGCGCTCGCATTGCCCACTGGCGCCGTCATGGACGTCCTGTTTTTGACGCTGTAGGAGTTACGACCGATCGGTTGCCCGGCGCGAGTTGCGCCGGATCATGGGCGCATGACGACGTTCATCGCTCAGCTGAGCGACTCGCACATCACCACCGGGGCGCTCGGGGCCGGGCCCGCCACCGGTCTGCAGCTGGCTCTCGCCCGGGTCATGGGACTCGACCCGCGGCCCGATTGTGTCGTCATCACCGGCGATCTCACCGATCACGGCCGGCCCGACGAGTACGCGGCGCTGAAGGAGATCATCGGGGATTTTCCGCTGCCGTTGCACCTGGTGACCGGCAACCATGACTGCCGGGGGCCGCTGCTCGATGCTTTCGGCGGCCGGCCGTACTACGCGGTCGAGTATCCGGCGTTCACGTTCGTCGCGCTGGATTCGCTGGTGGAGGGTTCGCCGGCCGGGCGGCTCGGTGCCGCCCAGCTCTCCTGGCTCGACGACGTGCTTCGGGGCCGGCCTGACGTGCCGGCTCTGATCGGTCTGCACCATCCGCCGATGCCGGTCGGCATCCGCTTCCTCGACGGCATGCGGCTGCTCGACGGTGACGCGTTGCGCGAGGTCGTCGCCGCGCACGGCAATGTCGCCCGGGTGATGGCCGGGCACGTGCACCGGCCCATCACCGCGGCCTTCGCCGGCAGCGTGCTCACCGTCGCGCCGAGTCTGTGGCGCCAGACCGGGCTGCTGCTCAACTCCGACGCGCCGCCCGGTTATCTGGCCGAGCCGACCGGGTTCCTGCTGCACATGATCGAGGGCGATGACTGCGTCACCCATACCGTGCAGGTCAGTCATGCCGCTGCTCTGCTCGGCGCATACTGACTGCCGCTCGGCGCACGGGATCAAGGAATGTCGTACCCCGGAGATACGGTCTAGGTGGGCTGGGAGAGGGGCTGACCATGATCGACCATGTTGTCCTCGGGGTGCACCACATCGACGACAGTCGGCACTTCTACGAAAACGCTCTGCGCCCGCTCGGGGTCAAGGTCCTGGTGCAGGAGCCTGAGCTGGTCGGTTTCGGCGACGACAGCGGCAAGCCGTTCTTCTGGCTGGCCCTGCGTGAGCCGTCGCACCGGGTGCACGTGGCTTTCACCGCGCCCGACCGGGCCGCGGTCGATGCCTTCCACGCCGCCGCGCTGCACTCCGGTGGGGTCGACAACGGACCACCGGGCCTGCGGCCGGAATACCACGCCGACTACTACGGCGCCTTCGCCTTCGACGCGGACGGCAACAACATCGAGGCGGTCTGCCACCGTCCGGCCTGAGCGGAGCCCGGCCACCGGCAGCAGAAGCTGGCAAAAAGGGCGCATCGCTACTTTCGGGTGGTATTCCTGGAGTGTCTCCAGGAGGTGACAGTCATGCCAGCACCCCTGCCCAGCAACGAAGCCGACCGGCTCGCCGCCCTCTACGAACTGCACGTGCTCGACACCGCCCCCGAGAGCGACTTCGACGACATCGTCAAGCTCGCCTCGACGGTCTGTGGCGTGCCGATGTCGCTGGTCAGCCTCATCGACATCGATCGCCAGTGGTTCAAGGCCAAGATCGGCACCGACCTCACCGAGACGCCGCGCGACCTGTCGTTCTGCGGTCACGCCATCCTCGGCAAGGACGTGCTCGTGGTGCCCGACGTCCGTGACGACCCGCGGTTCGCCGACAGTCCCGCGGCCGGCTCGCACCAGGGGATCCGGTTCTACGCCGGGGCGCCGCTGATCACCAGCGACGGCTTCGCCCTCGGCACCCTGTGCGTGATGGACTCGCGGCCCCGCAAGCTCGACGTCGAGCAGGTGCAGGCGCTGCGGGCGCTGGCCCGGCAGGTCACCTCGCAGCTCGAGCTGCGCCGGTATGCGAGCGCCCTGGCCAACACCACCGCCCGCCTGCAGGAGCTGGAACGCCGTAAGGACGACCTGGCCGGCCTCGTCGGCGGGGAGCTGCGGGCGCCGCTGCGGCTGATGCGGTCGTACCTGGCCGACCTCGGCAACTCCGGCCACCACGACGCCGAGCTGGCCGACCTCGTCGGCCGGGCCACCGCGGCGCACGTGCGCGGGTTCGGCGACCTGCTGGACCACCTGGCCTCGATGGCCGAGGTGGGCAGCGGCGCGGACAGCCTGCACATGCGCCAGATCGACCTGACCCGGCTGACCCAGCGGGCGGTCGAGGCGATCCGGCCGATCGCGGCGACCAAGCAGATCTGGATCCTCAACCAGGCCGGCGGCCCGTCGCTGCCGATCATCGCGGATCCGGTACGCCTGGAGCAGGTCCTCATGCACCTGCTGTTCGCGGCGGTCAAGTACACACCCGCCGGTGGCCGGGTCCGGGTCGGCACGGAGATCGAGTCCGGTCCCACCGTGCGGCTCGACGACATGGACATGCCGGACGGGATGCGCCCGGACCTGTTCCCGCACCTGTACTACGGCGCGATTGCGAACCCGGCGGTCCTGCACGGCCCGGACCAGGGCCTGGCCGTCGCCAAGCGGGTCCTCGACGCCCACCACGCGACCGTGGCGCTCTCCGACCGTCCCGGTGACGGGACCTCGCTGCACGTCGTCTTCCCGTTCGCCGAACGCGAGCTGGTCGACGCCTGACCCGGAGCACGGTCAGAACGACGGATCCCGCACCCGCCCGGCTGCAGTTCGGGCGGGTGCGGGACCCTTTCTCAGGCCCCGCGGGTGACCACAGGGCCGGAGCCGCCGCCCGGGGGCGAGCCGGCTGACGGCAGGTCTTCGGGCTCCCAGGGTCCCGGTGCCTGGCTCGGCACCGGCGGGCGCGCGGTGGCGCGGCCCGTCGCCGGGTGGACCGGGTCGCCCATCTGGCCGAGCACCGGCGGCCAGGTGTCGACGGCCGGTGCGATGCCCTGGCTGGGTCCGGCCGGTGGGATCGAGGGGATCATCGGGGCCTCCGCGGCGAGGTCGCGCGCACCGGTGAGTCCGGCGCGGTGCAGTTTGTGCCAGCGCAGCCGGCCGCCGGTCATGGCGGTCACCGCGGACTGGATCAACACCAGGTACATCAGCTGCCGGTACGCGAACTGTTGCAACGGCAGGCGCCACAGCGGGCGCAGCGACTCGTGGTCGAAGCGGAACGCCACGGCCGCGGTGAACAGCTGCAGGGCCAGCATGAGCCCCCAGGCGATCATGGTCGCGCCGAGTTCCCAGAACACCAGGCCGTACAGCAGCATGATGTCGATGACCGGGGCCAGCAGCGGCAGCGCCACCCCGAACAGGGCGAGGAACGGCAGCCCGACCCGGCCGAAGCGGCCCGAGTCGCCGGAGTCGGTCAGCGCCCGGCGGTGCTTCCACATCGCCTGCATGGTGCCGTAGCTCCACCGGTAGCGCTGGCGGTAGAGCTGTTCCAGCGTCGTCGGCGCCTCGGTCCAGGCCTTGGCCCGCTCCTCGTAGACGACCCGCCAGCCGGCCCGGCACAGCGCCATCGTCACGTCGGTGTCCTCGGCCAGCGTCTCGTCGCTGATCCCGCCGACCTGGGCCAGCGCCGTGCGGCGGAACGCGCCGATCGCGCCGGGCACGGTCGGCATGCAGTTGAGCACCTCGTACAGGCGGCGGTCGAGGTTGAAACCGATCACGTACTCGATGTGCTGCCAGGCCGCGACCAGGGTCTGGCGGTTGCCGACCTTGACGTTGCCGGCCACCGCGCCGACCGCCGGGCTGGCGAACGGCTGCACCAGCATCCGGATCGAGTCGGGCTCGAAGATGGTGTCACCGTCGACGGTGACGATGATGTCGTGCCGGGCCAGGGCGATCCCGGTGTTGAGGGCGTTGGCCTTGCCGCCGTTGGGCACCCGGATGACGCGTACGTTGGGCAGAGCGAGCCGTTCGACGATCGCCGCCGTGCCGTCGGTGGAACCGTCGTCGACGACCACCACCTCGATGTCCGGGTAGTCCCCGCCGGCCAGGGACCGGACGGCGGCCTCGATGCCCTCCTTCTCGTTGTAGGCGGGCACGATGACCGAGACCGGTTCGGTGACCGGCGGACCCCACGACCAGCCGGGCTTGCGGCGCTGCCGGGCGTGCCGGGTGGCCAGGGCGAGCAGCAGTGCCGTACGGCCGATGGTCAGCAGCCCGACCACCAGGAACAGTCCGGCCAGGGCCCACACCAGGCCGTCGGCCAGCCGTACGGTCCACAGCAGTCCCGTCCCGCGCAGCTTGTCCGTGCCGCTGGCCTCGGGGTTCACCGGCAGCAGCGGCACCGCCGCGGCCGCGTCCTTGCGCTGGTCCGCGATGGACAGGTTCAGGCCCTCGGTGACCGTGGTGAACCGGTAGCCGCGCGCCTTCATCATCGGGATGAAGACCCGCAGCGCCGCCAGCGTCTGGGACCGTTCGCCGCCCGCGTCGTGGAACAGGATGACCGCGGAGTCGTTGCCCTTGGGGGTCGCGTTGCCCACGATCTGCGCGACGCCGGGGCGCTGCCAGTCCTCGCTGTCCAGGTCGTTGACCACGACCAGGTAGCCCTGCTTGCCGGCCTCCTTGACGATCCGCCAGTTCACCTCGTCGATGGCCTGCGGCTTCGAGGAGTACGGGAACCGCGCGAGGTTGGTGTGCACGTTCGCGGCGCGGGCGATGGCGACCTGCGTCTGCGACAGCTCGAAGGCGCGCCGCCACGGGGCCAGCCGCTGCATGTTCGGGTGGGTGAACGTGTGCAGGCCCAGCTCGTTGCCGTCGGCGGTGATCCTCCGGGTCAGCTCGGGGTTGCGGGCCACCTCGGACCCGACGACGAAGAACGTGCCGTGCGCGTCGTTCTCCTTGAGCACCTGCAGGACCTTCGGCGTCCACTCCGGGTCGGGGCCGTCGTCGAAGGTCAGCGCGATGGTGCGTTCCGGCAGCCGGTTGGAGCTCTCCTGGCCGCCGGTGGTGTTGATGATCGGTCCACCGTTGCGGATGGCGGCCGGGACGCCGGCCTGGTCGCCGACCTCGGACTCCAGGTGGTCGCCGGTGAACTCGGCGTTGATGTAGGCCTGGACCACCAGCACGCCGACGAAGAGGCTGATCAGCAGCGTGCCGAGCAGGACCCGGGGGCGGGGCAGCAGCCGGCGGCGGGAGCGGCCGCGGTTGCGGCGGGCCGGTGGGCGGGTCACGGCTTGCCCTGGTCGCTGGGCTCCGGCTCCTCGGCGGGCTCGGCGTCGCGGAATACGGCCACCTCGGCCCGGACGGCGGCCACGGGCGCGACCTTGACGGCGACCTCGACCGCGGGCGGCGCCGGCGGGACGGGCTCCTGCTCGGCGGGCGCCTCGGCTGCGGGTGCTTTCGTCCCGGGCTTCTCGTCCACCGAGCCGCCGCTGCCACCGCCCTGGCCGCTGCTACCGGCGCTGCCGCTACTGCTGCCGCCGCCCTGGCCGCTGCTGTCGCTGCCGCTGCTGCCGCCGCCCTGGCCGCCGCTGCCGCTGCCGGTCTTCGGGATGGCCGGCGGGGCCGGTGGCGACGGGGGCACCGGCGCGACCGGCGGCGGAGGCGGCACCGTCGGTTCGGTGGTCGTCGGCGTCGTCGCCGGCGTTGCCGGCTTGGTCGTCGTCGACTCGACCGGCTTGGGAGTGGCCGCGGTCGTCGTGGGCTTCTTCGTCGTGGCCCCCGGCGCCGGGGTCCGGGCCGGGCGGGAGCTGGCGGTGCCGCGCGGCGTGACCGCCCGCGCGTGCCGTGGCCCGCTGACCGGCAGTCCGCGCCGGGGCAGGACCTCCAGGATCGGCTGGGCGCTGGTCGCGGTGGCGACCGGTTCGGGGGTCGGGCTCGGCCGGGCCACCACGAGATCCTCCTCGTTCTTGCCGTCCGCGAGGTCGGGCAGGGGCAGGACGGCGCTCGAGCTGACTGGTCCGCCGGCCAGGCTGACGCTGATCAGCCCCCCGTAGACCATGCAGAGGGCACCGAAGCCGTACGCGACCCGGCGCAGCATGCGGCTGCGGCGGCCGGTCGAGTCCACGAACACCGGCGAGGGATGCGCGACGACGATCACCTCGGTGTCAGGCATGTCGACGTCGGCGATTGGCGGGTTTTGGGGCTCCTGCAATGTCACGCGGCGAGCTTAGGAACATCTACGGCGATCTTGACGGCAGTCACCGGTTCTGATGACCGCCGAACGTGGGACCGGAATCAGCCGAAACGGTGAGTGTTCACGTTTGACCTGCTGAAGATGGTGTGCGTCGCATTTCCGGAGGTCTCGCTGACCTGCGGGCAAGGGTGCCGGAGGCAAAGGTTACGCCGTTTTCGCCGACGATTTCCTGTCGCATTCCCGACTGTCGTGCGCGCCATTATCCGAATGGTTTTCACCAAGAGATAAGTACCATTAAAACCAATATAGCGCTATGTACCTTTTGTCATGGGTGGAAGCGGCGTACGCGCCTGGTCACAGTCCGATGACGACCTGCGGCAAGTTTCCCGGCAACTGAGTAAGTCCACCCGTTGTGTCCGTCATCGGCTGTCGTTAAGCTTCTCCATGCGCGCCTCTATCGCCCGCTTCCCCCGTGGCAGGCGATCGGGGCGCGCGCCTTGTCTGTAGAAGTCTTGTCTCCAGACGTCTTGTCTGAAGAAGTACGGCTCACGAGAAACGCCCGCCGCTGACCGCGACGGGCGTTTCCGTGTTTCCGGCTCGCTAGATCCAGCGGCCGCCCAGCCACATCCGGGCCGACCAGTCGGCGTAGGGGATCAGCTGCCCCACGAAGATCGGATAGAAGTACGCGAAGCACAGCGCGACCAGCAACACATAGACACCTGCCACCACCGTGCCGACCAGCTGTCTGTCCGTGCGTGCCGCCCCCGTGGCCGTCCCTTCCGGTGGCGTCATGATCGCGCCGAGCACGTAGACGACGGCCAGGATCAGGAACGGCAGCGCCGGCAGCACGTAGAAGGCGAACATGGTGCGTCCGTCGGCGATCGCGAAGTAGAACCACGGGAGCAGGCCGGCCACCACGCCCGTACCGATGGCGAAGGCCCGCCAGTCCCGCCGGGCGATGCCGAACCACACCAGCGCGCCCAGCGCGGGCAGGAACGACCACCACAGGATCGGCGTGCCCAGCAGCAAGATCTCCGCGGCGCAGCTCGGGGCCCCGCAGCTGCCGTTGCCGTTCCAGTAGAACGCCACCGGGCGGCCCAGCAGCAGCCACTGCCACGGCCAGGACTGGTACACGTGCCGGTCGGTCAGTCCGCTGTGGAAGTTGTACGCCTCGGAGTGGTAGTGCAGCAGGTTCAGCAGCGGGCCCAGGATCGGCGGTTCGCTGAGCCCGTTCGCCTCGCGGTAGTGCCGGAAGTAGCCGGTGTCGGTGACGAACCAGCCGGTCCACGAGGCCAGGTAGAAGATGATCGTCAGCACGAAGCTCAGCACCAGGTAGCCGAGGTCGCCGAGCAGGCCCCGCCGCGCCGGCCGGCGTACGCCCGCCGAGCGCCGCGCCTGGGCCCGCCACACGATCACCAGCAGGCCGTAGAAGGGCGCGAAGAACAGCGCACTCCACTTGACGCCGCAGGCCAGGCCGAAGAGCACCCCGGCGGTGAGCAGCCACCACGGGAAGACGCGGGGCAGGCCGTGGGCGGTCGCCGGGTCGTAGCCGTCCTCCAGGGCCCGCAGCCAGCGCCGGCGGTAGTGGTCGCGGTCCAGCACCAGCGCCCCGAAGGTGGCCAGGATGAACAGCCCCAGGAAGATGTCGAGCAGCGACGTGCGCGACAGCACCAGCTGGAAACCGTCGAGCGTCATCAGCAGGCCCGCGATGCCGGCCAGCACGATCGAGTGGAACAGCCGGTAGGCGATCCGGATCAGGATCAGGATCATCAGGGTGCCGGCGATCGCCCCCGAGATCCGCCAGCCCAGCTCGTTGTTGCCGAACGCCTTCTCGCCGAGCGCGATCAGCCACTTGCCCAGCGGCGGATGCACCACGTACGCCGGGCCGTTGTTCTTCTCGTCCCACTCCACGCCGTGCTGGAGCATGTCCCAGGCGTCGGTCGGGTAGTAGACCTCGTCGAAGATGTACCCCTTCGGCTTGGTCAGCCCGACCAGCCGCAGGATCGCCGCGATCGCCACGATCACCCCGGTGACCAGCCACGAGTACGGGTTCCACCACCGGTCCAGGGTCGCCAGCCGGCGGCGCACCGCGTCGGGCACACCTCCGGCGCCCGTGGCCGCCGTGGCGTCCGGTGGCTCGTCCGCAGGGATGTCTGCGCTGATCTCTGTTTCAGCTGTCGCCGAAGTCACCCCGCGATCGTAGGCCGCGGGACAAGTCCACGGCGCTCGGCGCCCGCGCGTCTTCATGTGATGGACTTCCCGGGTGGCGGACATGAGTACGGGCCGGGTCGTGCTGGTCGGCGCGCCGCTGGGCAACGCCGGTGACGCGTCCACCCGGCTGCGCGAGGTGCTGGCCAGCGCGGACGTGGTCGCCGCGGAGGACACCCGCCGGCTGCTGCGCCTGGCCCGGGACCTGGACGTCACCGTGTCCGGGCGGATCGTGTCGTATTTCGAGGGCAACGAGGAGCGCCGTACCCCAGATCTGGTCACCGCCCTGCGCGACGGCGCGGTCGTCGCTGTCGTCACCGACGGCGGCATGCCCAGCGTCTCCGACCCGGGCTACCGCCTGGTCCGGGCCGCGCTGGACGCCGGCTTCCCGGTCACCGCCGCCCCCGGACCCAGCGCCGTGACCACCGCCCTGGCGCTCTCCGGGCTGCCCAGCGACCGGTTCTGCTTCGAGGGTTTCCTGCCGCGCGGCGGCTCCGGCCGCCGGTCACGGCTGCGCGAGCTCGCCACCGAGCCGCGCACGCTGGTCTTCTTCGAGGCGCCGCACCGGATCTCGGCGGCGCTGACCGACCTGGCGGGTGCGTTCGGCGCCGAGCGGGAGGCGGCGGTCTGCCGCGAGCTGACCAAGACCTACGAGGAGATCCGCCGGGGCCCGCTGGGCGAGCTGGCGGCGTGGTCCGCCGAGGCCGCGCCGCGCGGGGAGATCACCGTGGTGGTGGCCGGGGCGCCCGCCGGGCCGGCCGAGCGGCCGGCCGACGACGATCTGCGCGCGGCGGTCGTCGAGCGCGAGGCCGCGGGCGAGTCGCGGCGCGACGCGATCCAGGCCGTGGCCGACATGTACGGGCTGCGCAAACGCGACGTCTACGCCCTGGTGCACACCGTCAATAAGTGACGTAGAGGAACCCTGCGAGCAGGACCAGCGGACCGGCCAGGCTGACCAGCAGAGCCGCGCGCCGCGCCCGGGCCGTCTCCAGCCGCCGGGCCCCGGTCAGCGCGGCGATGCCCAGACCGCAGAGCAGCACCAGCACGAAGCTCAGCGCCCAGCGCAGGTGCACGAGCACACCGGTGTCACCCGCGTACGCCTGCCGGCTGTCGCTGCTCACCATCCGGGCCGGCGCGCTCGTCCCGGGCGCCCGCTGGGCCGGCTCGATGCCGAACAGGGCCAGCCGGTCCACCCGATAGGTGCCGTTCGCGGCGGTGAACTGGCCGGTGCAGCGCTGGCTGACCCCCGAGCCGGTGCACCGGGTGACGGTCGCGGAACCCCGGTCGCCGTGCCCGACGGCGAGCCAGAACGGCTCGGCGCTGACCCAGGCGAAGAAGGTGGCGATCAGCCCGAGGGCGAGCAGCCCGACCAGGCCGGCGGCGGGACGGCGAGGCTCGGGCGCGCGGCGACGGGCCCGCTGGCGGACCTCGGCGACCTTCTCGGGGGCCTCGGCCGGTGGTGCGGACAGCGCGCGGCGTTCCTCCTCGGCCTTCCAGAACGGGGACGTCTCGAGCAGCGCGGCGGTGCGCTCCTGGCGTACCCGGTCCTGCAGGGCCCGGTCGGCCCGGGCCGGATCGTGCCGGGTGCGGCCGAGCCGGGACAGCCCGGAGGGCGGCTGGCCGGGCACCGCGGTGCGGTCCAGGGCCACGGTGGGCCGGTTGCGGTCCGGCTCCGGCAGGACCATCACCTCGGGGGCTTCCGCCTGCGGCGGCTCGACCGGTACGGCGGTGAGCGCGTCGACGATCGTGGTGTCCCGCTGGGGCTCGGCGGGACGGACCCGGTTGCGGGTGGCGTAGACGGTGCCCTCGCCGGCGGTGTTGAAGCGCTCGGAGTCCACCCGGTCGTGGTTCTGCTCGGTGGCCTTGTCACTCTCCGGGCGGGCGTCCCCGGCCTTGGCAGGGGCGGCCTGCTTCGGCTCGGCCGCCTGCTGTTGCGGGCCCTGCGGTGGCTGGGGCTGGACCTGCTGGGGTTGGGCGTGTCGGGGGGCTGCCGGTTCACGGACGCCGGGCTCCGCGGTCGCCGGGCGGGGTGCTTCGCCGGTGAGGGCCGCGCGTACGTCCTCGGCGCCGGCCCGGTGGGCCTCGGCGGCCTCGCCGGTGTGCTGGGCCGCCGGCGGCGGGTCCAGGGTCGGCGTCGCGGACGACGCAGCCGCGGCAGCCGCCGCCGGGGTGGTCCGCCGGCGCTGGGCGTGCGGACGGTCGGCGCCGGTGTCCTGCTCGTCGGCGCGCCACCAGGGGGAGGCGGGGTCCGCGTGCGACCACGGGCTGCCGTCGTCGCGGGAGGTTTCCCCAGGCTGTGGCGCGTCACCCGTCATGACTCCCATTGGACTACGGGTTTCCGCGGCGATCAGGGAGATGAGGGGCGTGTCGGGACAAAAAGGGCGGCCCGCCAGCCGTTCGCAGGCCGGACGCCGAGGTCACTACGCTTGGTCCCCATGAGTCACGTTCTCGCCGCGGTCGCCTGGCCCTACGCCAACGGCCCGCGCCACATCGGTCATGTCTCCGGCTTCGGGGTGCCCTCCGACGTCTTCAGCCGGTACATGCGGATGTCCGGGCACGACGTGCTCATGGTCTCGGGGACCGACGAGCACGGCACGCCGATCCAGGTCCAGGCCGACGCGGACGGGGTGACGCCCCGTGAGCTCGCCGACCGCTACAACCGGGTGATCGTCGAGGACCTGCACGGCCTCGGCCTGTCGTACGACCTGTTCACCCGGACCACCACCGGCAACCACTACGCCGTCGTGCAGGAGCTGTTCACCGGCCTGCACGCCAACGGCTACATCGTGGCCAAGACGACGCTGGGCGCGATCTCGCCGTCCACCGGCCGCACCCTGCCGGACCGCTACATCGAGGGCACCTGCCCGATCTGCGGTTACGAGAGCGCCCGCGGCGACCAGTGCGACAACTGCGGCAACCAGCTCGACCCGGAGCAGCTGATCAACCCCCGCTCCCGGATCAACGGCGAGACCCCGCAGTTCGTCGAGACCGAGCACTTCTTCCTGGATCTGCCGGCCTTCGCCGCGGCGCTGGGCAAGTGGCTCGACACCCGCGACGGCTGGCGTCCCAACGTGCTGAAGTTTTCCAAGAACCTGCTGGAGGACCTGCAGCCCCGGGCGATCACCCGGGACCTGGAGTGGGGCATCCCGATCCCGCTCGACGGCTGGCGGGACCGCCCGGACAAGCGCATCTACGTGTGGTTCGACGCGGTCATCGGCTACCTGTCGGCGTCCATCGAGTGGGCCCGCCGGTCCGGTGACCCGGACGCGTGGCGCAAGTGGTGGCAGGACGACGAGTCGCTCGGCTACTACTTCATGGGCAAGGACAACATCGTCTTCCACTCGGTGATCTGGCCGTCGTTGCTGCTCGGCTACTCGGGTGCGGGTGACAAGGGTGGCCAGCCCGGCTCGCTGGGCGCGCTCAACCTGCCCACCGAGGTCGTCTCCAGCGAGTATCTGACCATGGAGGGCCGCAAGTTCTCCTCGTCGCGCAAGGTCGTCATCTACGTCCGTGACTTCCTGGAGCGCTACGACGCCGACGCCCTGCGCTACTTCATCGCGGCCGCCGGCCCGGAGTCCAACGACACCGACTTCACCTGGGCCGAGTTCGTCCGGCGCAACAACGACGAGCTGGTCGCCGGCTGGGGCAACCTGGTCAACCGGTCCATCTCGATGGCGGCGAAGAACTTCGGCGCGATCCCGCCGCTCGCCGACCCGCAGGAGGAGGACCTCGCGCTGCTCGCCTCGGTGCGGGCGGGCTTCACCAGCGTCGGTGAGCTGATCGGCAAGCACCGGCAGAAGGCCGCGATCGGCGAGGCCATGCGCCTGGTCGCCGAGGCCAACAAGTACCTCTCCGACCAGGCCCCGTGGAAGCTCAAGGACGAGGCGTCCAAGCCGCGGATGGGCACCGTCCTGGCGACCGCGCTGCAGGCGATCAGCGACTTGAACACGCTGCTGACCCCGTTCCTACCGCACTCCGCGCAGAAGGTGCACGATCTGCTCGGTGGCACCGGGGTGCACGCGCCGATGCCGTCCATCGTGGAGGTCGACGACCTCGACGGCGGCCCGGGCTATCCGGTGCTCACCGGCGACTACACGGTCGGCGCCCGGTGGGAGTCGGTGCCGCTGGTGGCCGGCACACCGCTGGCCGCGCCCAAGCCGGTCTTCCGCAAGCTGGACCCGTCGGTGGTCGAGGAGGAGCTCGAGCGCCTGGGGTCCTGACCGTCAACCGGATTGATGAACCTTGTGGTCGTCCGGTACCTTCGGCGCGAACCACGGGGGATACGCAAGCGTTTCATCGGTACGGCGACGTTCTGACGTCGCCGTACCGATGGCGTGCTTCCTTCGTGCGGTCTTCCCCTCGAAGGAGCTTGATGAAGTCACGTCTCACGCGTCCGCTGCTGGCGTTCGCGATCAGCGGCGCGCTGGTGGCCGGGGGCACCCTGGTCGGCGGACCCGCCTCGGCCGAACCCACCTCCCCGGCCTCGACGGACGCGTCGGTGCAGGACGACCCGACGCCGGACCCGACCGTCCCTGTGCCGGACCCGACGGACACCGAGGACCCCGCGCCGGAGCCGACGGACACTGTCACGCCCGAGCCGGACCCGGCCGACACGGCCGCCCCGGTCGGCAAGTTCTCGCTGAACTCACGGGCGCTGTGGATCGGTCAGTCGGTCAGCCTCACCCAGGGTGCGGTCACCGATGACACCACCCCCGCCGAGCAGGTCACCCGCGTGGCGACCTGGGGCGACGGCACGTCGACCACGCTCGCGGCGGACACGGCGCAGTACACCCACAAGTACACCGCCAACGGCAAGTTCACGGTCACGGTGACCTACCAGGACGCCGCGGGCAACAGCAGCAAGGCGACCTCGACCGTCACCATCACGACGCCGGGCAAGTTCAAGTTCAGCAAGACCACCGTCTGGGCGCACGAGCCGTTCTCGGTCACCTTCTCCAGCGTGCCGAAGGGCACCATGAAGATCGTCTTCGACCAGGGCGACGGCTGGGTGGTGACGCTCGAGGGTAAGAACCAGACCGCCAGGCTCTACTACTACATCCGCAAGGGCGGCAGCTACGTCAAGGGATCCGTCACGTCGCGGGCGACCTTCTACAACAAGTACGGTGCGTCGTCGGCCATCGTGATCGGCAAGGTCGCGGTCAAGCAGGACAGCTGGAAGCCCACCGCCACCGTCAAGAAGCCGAAGAAGAGCAACCGGCTCAAGAGCTGGAAGTACGCCACCGGTACGGCCAAGGACAAGGGATCCGGTGTGTACCGCGTCGCGGTGTTCGCCTCCCGCCTGTCCGGCGGCAAGTACTACTGCTACAGCTCGAACAACACGTGGAAGCTCGTGAAGAACGAGGCGCAGTACGACAAGTACTGCGTGGCGCACTACGTGAAGGCCAAGAAGGGCAAGTGGACCTTGCGGCTCAAGGGCGTCGCCAAGGGCACCCTGTGGGTCGACGCGTCGACCCAGGACGTGTCGGCCAACTGGGGCAAGTTCGCGACGGTCGAGGCGAAGATCACCCGCAGCTGAGCACCGTGCACCGAGGAACGGGGCCGGCCTTCGCCGGCCCCGTCACAACTGGTACGGCAACTCGGCGATGTGGTGGTCGGTGAGCTCCCGCATCGGCGCCCACACCTCGTAGACACCGCGCTCGTAACAGCGCGCACCTACGGCGGCCACCGCGTCGGCGTCGGGCCGCACCAGCCGCAGCCGGGCCCAGCTGTCGTCACGCTGCAACACCCAGCACGGAACCTCGCGCCAGAGCGCCTTCTCGGCCCGGCGGCTCAGCGTCGTCACCGGATAGCGGGCCGCGCGGGTCAGCGCCCGGGCCCGGAACTCCTCCGGCGGGTCGGCGACGGCCTGATACTCGTGATCGTTGATCCGCCCGATCAGCCGGGCCGAGCCCGCGTCGGTGCACGGCACGTACTCGCGGTCCGGGCTCACCCCGGGCAGCCCCTCCAGCAGGTGCCGCCAGCGCGGGCCGGCCAGCCGCAGCCAGCCGTGCTGCTCCGGCTGGTACGTGTAGAGCACCACCTCGTCGCCCGTGCCCGGGTAGGCCAGCAGCTGTGCGTTGGCCGGCAGCGGCAGGTCGGCGAAGTCCGCGGTGACGAACTCCGGGATCAGGTCGTCGGTGCTCGGCGTGAAACCGGTGCCCAGCACCATCGGGCCGATCCGTGAGTGGGCCGGCAGGGCGGACAGTCCCGGCTGGACGGCACCCATCGGGATCTCGTAGTCACTCGGGTCGACCGCGCGCCAGCGCAACGCGTACGCGACCTGGGAGTCGCCGGCCCCGTCCGTGCGCAGCAACGCCAGCTCGCCGGGCAGACGCAGGTGGGCGATGTCGCAGGCGCGGTAGCAGAAGCCGTACGGCATCCAGCCGGCCAGGTGACCGGCGAACTGGGCGGCGGACAGCACCTTGGTCATCCGGGTGCCGCGGCGTACGGCGGCGGTGGCGCGGATCTGTCGCAGCACCACGTCATCGCGGTGACCGGCGGACTGGGCCATCGACTGCACCCGTTCCCAGGTCAGATCGCGGCGGAGCGGAGCCGTCAGGGGCGGCTCGAGAGGGTCGGTACCGACGTCGGCGGCCTCACCGGTCACGGTCACCAGAGCAAACTAGGCCCGGCGGGTGTACCGGGGATGAACGCCGGGTTACCCGTGGTGCTGTGTGATCCTGGACAGCGATGAACAGTTCTCAGCCTTCCGAGTCCCGTAAAGCCCGGGCCGCCCGGCGCGCGGGTGAGTTCCCGCCCGCACCCGAGCCACTGGCGGTTCCGGTCTTCGACAGCCACACCCATCTCGACATCACCGTCCACGAGGCCGGCGTGCCCGGCGGCTCGGTACCGGGCGGCGCCGGCACCGACGACCCGGTGCAGGCGCTCATCGACGCCGCCGCCAAGTCCGGTGTGGACCGGCTGCTGCAGGTCGGCGTCGACGTGGCGTCCTCGGTGTGGAGCGCCGAGCTGGCCGAGCGCAACCCGTCGGTGCTGGCCGCGGTGGCGCTGCACCCGAACGAGGCGCCGCGGCTGGCCGATCTCGACGAGGCGCTGCGCGAGATCGAGGCCCTCGCCGCCCAGCCCCGCGTCCGCGGCCTCGGCGAGACCGGGCTGGACACGTTCCGCACCGGCGACGACGGCCGGGCCGCCCAGGAGCTCAGCTTCCGGGCCCACATCGCGGTCGCCAAGCGGTACGCCAAACCGCTGATCATCCACGACCGCGAGGCCCACGCCGACGTGCTGCGCGTGCTGGACGAGGAAGGCGCCCCGGAGGTCGTGGTGCTGCACTGCTTCTCCGGTGACGCCGACTTCGCCGCCGAGTGCGTACGCCGCGGCTACCTGCTCAGCTTCGCCGGGACGGTCACCTTCGCCAGCGCCGGCCACCTGCGCGAGGCGGCGGCGCTGACCCCGCCCGAGCAGCTGCTGGTCGAGACCGACGCGCCGTACCTGACGCCGGTGCCGTACCGGGGCCGGCCCAACGCCTCGTACCTGATCCCGCTCACCATGCGGGCCCTGGCCGGGACCACCGGCACCGACCTGGACGCGCTCTGCGCGGCCGTCTCGGCCAACGGCGAGCGGGCCTTCGGGCCCTGGCGCTGATCAGGCCAGCGGATAGGCGGCGCAGTCGAGCTGCTCGCCCAGCCCGCCCAGCAGCTTGGCGAACGCCGTGGGCGCCGCCGCCAGCGGTCCCCGGGAGACGAACCGGACCGCCCAGCGGTGCCCCGGCGCCACGTTGAAGATGCGGTAGAGCACCAGCGAGCCGCGCTCGTCCGGCTCGACGCTGGTGACCCCGCGATACCACCACTCGCCCTGCTGGGCGATCGAGCGGGCGGCGCGGTCGAGGGTCACCGTGATCGTGCTGCCCTCCAGCGTGACGGTGAACTCGTCACCCCGCGCCGGGGTCGCGGAGCCGGTCGCGGCCAGCGGCGAACGCCCACCGGGCCGGGCGTCGAGCAGCACACCGGCGACGTCGTCCGGGGCGGCTTCCACCACGCCGCGCAGCTCGAGCAGCTCCGTCATGACCTCGTTCTACCGTGTCGGGGCCGGTCACCGCTGCCCCGTGCGGTCCCGTCACTCCCCGGCGGCCGTAGGCTCTGACCTCATGGCTGACGCACTGCTCGGCCCGGCGGAGATCCGGGAGCTCGCCGCGCGCCTCGGCGTCGCGCCGACCAAGAAGCTCGGCCAGAACTTCGTGCACGACCCCAACACGGTCCGCCGGATCGTCGCCGCGGCCGCACTGACCAGCGACGACGTGGTCCTGGAGGTGGGGCCCGGGCTGGGCTCGCTGACGCTGGGACTGCTCGGGACGGCCGCGCACGTACACGCCGTCGAGCTCGACCCGGTGCTCGCCGCCGCGCTGCCGGCGACGGTGGCGGAACGGGCCGATGTCGCCAAACTGACCGTGCACCACGCCGACGCCCTGCGGATCCGGGCGGCCGAGCTGCTCCCGGCGCCGACGATGCTCGTGGCGAACCTGCCGTACAACGTGGCGGTGCCGGTCGTGCTGCACCTGCTCGCCGAGCTCCCCACGCTGCGCGGCGGCCTGGTGATGGTGCAGAAGGAGGTCGCGGACCGGCTGGTGGCCGGCCCCGGCTCGAAGGTGTACGGCGTCCCGTCGGTCAAACTCGCCTGGTACGCCGAGGCGCGCGCGGCCGGCAAGGTCCCGCCCGCGGTGTTCTGGCCGGTGCCGAACGTGGATTCCGGACTGGTGGCGTTCGCGGCCCGCACCCCGCCCGCCGGCGTGGACCGCCGGACGGTCTTCCAGGTGGTCGACGCGGCCTTCGCCCAGCGCCGCAAGACGCTGCGGGCCGCGCTGGCCGGCTGGGCCGGCGGCGCCGGTGAGGCCGAGAAGGTCCTGGTCACCGCCGGGATCAGCCCGCAGGCCCGCGGGGAGTCGCTCTCGGTGCAGCAGTTCGCCGCGATCGCGGCTGCCGCCACCGGCCCGGGGTACGGCGGTAAGCTCAGCGCGTCCGGCAGGCGGCACGAGGAGGTGGACTCATGACAGCGCGACCGACCGGCCACGTCATGGGGACCCCCGACCCGATCAAGCAGCGGCCGGCCGCGCCGTCCGGGATCCGGCGGCCGATCGCGGACGTCACTCCGTGACGGAGGCGTGGGGGCCGGACGACGACAAGCCCCGCCGGTTCGCCGGCCCGGTGAAGGTCCGCGTGCCCTCGAAGATCAACCTGCACCTCGGGGTCGGGCCGCTGCGCGCCGACGGCTTCCACGAGCTGAACACGGTCTACCACGCGATCAGCCTCTTCGACGAGCTGACCGCGCGCCGCGGCGACACCCTCGCGCTGACCATGGAAGGCGAGGGCGCCGGTGAGCTCGCCCTCGACGACAGCAACCTGATCATGCGGGCCGCCCGGGCGCTGGCCGCCAAGGCGCGCGTACCCGCGCATGCCCGGCTGCACCTGCGCAAGTCCATCCCGCTCGCCGGCGGCCTGGCCGGCGGCAGCGCCGACGCGGCGGCCACGCTGCTCGCCTGCGATCTGCTCTGGGGGACCGGCTACAGCAAGGACGAGCTGGCCGAGATCGGCGCCGAGCTCGGCTCGGACGTGCCGTTCCTGCTGCACGGCGGCACGGCCCTGGGCACCGGGCACGGCGAGACCGTCAGCCCGATCCTGGCCCGGCCGACCACCTGGCACTGGGTGGTCGCCATCGCCGACGGCGGCCTGTCCACCCCCGAGGTCTACCGCGAGCTCGACCGGCTGCGCGACAGCCCGTGGCCGCCCACGGCCCTGGAGAGCGCGGACGAGCTGATGGGCGCCCTGCGCCAGCGCAAACCCGAGGTGCTCGGGGCCGCGCTCGCCAACGACCTGCAGCCCGCCGCGTTGTCGCTGCGGCCCGCCCTGGCCGACGTGCTCAAGGCCGGCTACGACGCGGGCGCGGTCGCCGGCATCGTCTCCGGCTCCGGACCCACCTGTGTGTTCCTCGCCACCGACGGCACGCACGCCGAACGGGTCGCGGCCCGCCTCAACGAGGCCGGGGTGTGCCGCACCGCCCTCACCGCGCGGGGACCGATGCCGGGGGCCCGGGTAACCTAGAGGCATCGTGGCCAACATCATCAATCTGGACCGGGTGAACAAGGGCTACGGAGCCGCCGGTCAGCTGCTTACCGACGTTTCCCTGGGGCTGGACGACGACGCCCGGGTGGGCATCGTCGGCCTCAACGGGGCCGGCAAGTCCACCCTGCTGCGCATGCTCGCCAAGCTCGAGGAGCCGGACTCCGGCCGGGTCACGCACCGTCGTGATCTGCGCGTCGCCGCACTTCCGCAGACGCTGACGCTCGCCCCCGAGGCGACCGTCCGCGATGTCGTGCTGGGCACCGCCTGGCTCAGCGAGGGCATGGGCGCCGAGCACGAGTGGGCCGGCGACGCCGGCGTCCGGGAGATCCTCACCGGCCTCGGCATGGGCCACCTCGGCCTGGAGACCCCGGTCGGGCCGATGTCCGGGGGCGAACGCCGCCGGGTCGCGCTGGCCGCCCTGCTGGTCCGCGAGTCCGACCTGCTCATCCTCGACGAGCCCACCAACCACCTGGACGTGGCCGGCGTCGACTGGCTGGCCCGCTACCTGCTGGGCCGGCGCGGCTCGCTCGTCGTGGTCACCCACGACCGCTGGTTCCTCGACGCCGTCTGCACCGCGACCTGGGAGGTCGTCGACGAGCAGGTGTACGCGTACGAGGGCGGCTACGCGGCCTGGACCCTGTCCCGGGCCGAGCGCCTGCGGGTCGCCGCCGCAGTGGAGTCCCGCCGGCAGAACCTGCTCCGCAAGGAGATCGCCTGGCTGCGCCGCGGCCCGCCGGCCCGGACCTCCAAGCCGCAGTTCCGGATCGACGCGGCCAACGCGCTGATCGCCGACGTGCCGCCGGTCCGCGACCAGGTCAGCCTGCAGCGGCTGGCCACCACCCGACTCGGCAAGCAGGTCTACGACCTGGCGGACGTCACCCTGCACGCCGGCCCCAAGCCGATCTTCCAGAACCTGACCTGGCAGGTCGGTCCGGGCGACCGGATCGCCATCCTCGGCGCCAACGGCGCCGGCAAGACCACCCTGCTGCGCCTGCTCGCCGGGATCACCAAGCCCGACGGCGGGCGGCTGGTCACCGGCTCGACGGTGAAAGCGGCCTTCCTCTCCCAGGAGCTCCGGGAGCTGCCCGGGCACCTGCGGCTGCTCGAAGCGGTCGAGGAGGTCGCCCGGCGGGTGCAGCTCGGCGACCGGGAGCTCTCCGCGGGCCAGCTCGCCGAGGTGTTCGGCTTCACCGACAAGCGGATCTGGACCCCGGTCAGCGACCTGTCCGGCGGCGAGCGGCGGCGCCTGCAACTGCTGCGGCTGCTGGCCACCGAGCCCAACGTGCTGCTGCTCGACGAGCCCACCAACGACCTCGACACCGACACGCTGGCGTCGCTGGAGGACCTGCTCGACTCCTGGCCGGGCACCATGATCGTCGCCAGCCACGACCGCTACCTGGTCGAACGCGTGACCGACACCGCGTACGGGATGTTCGGCGACGGCCGGCTGGTGCACCTGCCCGGCGGCATCGACGAATACCTGTCCCGGGCCGGCAACCCCGCCGCCCCGCCCGGCGAGCTGCTGACCGCCGGCGGCAAGGCCCCGACGGACCCGTCCGGCATGTCGGCGGCCGAGCTGCGCGCCGCCCGCAAGGACCTGTCCCGGCTCGAACGCCAGGTCGCCAAGCTCGACGAGCGCATTCTCAAGATCAACGAGAGCCTGGCCGTGCACGGCAGCGACTACGACAAGATCATGGAGCTGGACGCCCAGCTCAAAGCCGTACAGGAAGAACGCGGCCAGGTCGAGGAAGCCTGGCTCGAGCTCGCCGAACGCGTGCCCGAGAGCTGACCCGCACCCCCGGCACCACCATGATCCGGGGGTGCCCCTGCGCCGAATCCGGCGATGCGCGAGAATCCCCTACGACACCACCCGACGTTGGAGACGGACACCATGGGACACAATCCGGTCAACCACCCGCTGCGGCCGATCTACCGCGCTCTGGGCGCGCTGACCGGGGCCTACCTGGTGCTCTTCGGCGTCCTCGGCGCCATCGTCACCGCCGACGACGGCCTGTTCGGCAACGGCGACGACCGCGTCCTCGGCCAGCAGACCAACCTGTTCTGGTCCATCGTCTGCGTGCTGGTCGGCGCCATCGTGCTCATCGCCACCGTGATCGGCCGCAACTCCGACACCCTGATCGACAGGTACTTCGGCTGGGGCCTGCTGGTCATCGGCAGCTACGAGCTCGCCGCGATCCGCACCGACGCCAACTTCCTCAACTTCAGCATCTCCACGGTCGTCGTCACCTACCTGCTCGGCCTGGTGCTCATCATGGCGGCGTACTACAGCAAGGTCGCCCCGCCGGAGCAGGCCAGCCCGCCGCGCCAGGCCCGCGAACGCCAGTCGCAGTCCGCCTGACCCGTCAGCGGGGGCGCGTCGACAAGGCCGGCTTCGCCTCCAGGTGGGAGAGCCCGTTCCAAGCCAGATTGACCAGGTGGGCCGCCACCGTCTCCTTCTTCGGCTTGCGGGCCTCCCGCCACCACTGACCCACCAGCGCCACCATGCCGACCAGCGCCTGCGAATACAGCTCGGCCAGCTTCGGATCCAGCTCCCGCGCCTTGAACTCGGCCCCCAGAATGTGCTCCACCTGATGCGCCACATCGTTCATGACGCTGGAGAAATTCCCGCCCGGCGACAACACGGGTGACTCCCGCACCAGCACCTGGAAACCGTGCGGCTCCTGATCGATGTAGTCCAGCAACGCCAACGCCGCCTGCTCCAGCAACTCCCGCGGATCCCCGGCCGTCAACGCCCCCGTGATCCGCTCCAGCAGCGCCCGCACCTCCCGGTCCACGACCACGGCGTACAGGCCCTCCTTGCCGCCGAAATGCTCGTAGACGACCGGCTTGGACACCTTCGCGCGGGCCGCCACCTCCTCGATCGACGTGGCGTCGAAACCGCGCTCGGCGAACAGCTGGCGGCCGATCGCGATCAACTGCTCACGCCGCTGCGCGGCCGGCATGCGAACCCGGGCAGTGCCCTTGGTGGACGCGGCGACGGCGCGGGGTGCCCGCCGGGCGCGCGGCTCCCGGGCCGGCTCGCTCTGCTCAGTCACCCGGCCATCCTGCCAGCCGGTCGAGGCCCGCACCGCCCTGCGCGCCGGGCCGGCCCATCGATGCGACCCATGACAACTAGTCGTGCGCCTAGTAAGATATCGACATGCGCACACCTCTTGAGGAAGACCCGCGCGCCGGCGAAGCCCGGCGCCTGCGAGCCGAGAGCCGGATGTCGCTCGCCCAGCTCAGGGAACACTTCGGCGTCAGCCGCGACACCATGGCCACCTGGCTGTGGGACCAGCCGACTCCGGAATGGACCCGCCGGCCGCGCGCCAAGGACGACCTGCGCGCCCGGGCCGTCACCATGCGGCAGGCCCGGGCGACGGTGCCGGAGATCGCCGAGGCGTTGTCCGTCTCCAAGTCCACCGCCTACCTCTGGGTCAAGCACCTGCCGCTCGACCAGACCAGCGAGCAGGCCCAGGAGCGCCGCCGGGAGCACTCACGCCGCGTCGCGGAGACGCGGTGGGAGCCGCTGCGCCGGCAGCGCGACGCGGACCGGGCGGCGACCAACGCCGCCGAGGCGGAGTGGGTGGACGAGCTGTCGGACCGCGAGGTGCGGCTGCTCGGAGCGGTGGCCTACTGGTGCGAGGGCACCAAGGCCAAGCCCTGGCAGCCGAACCGCTGCCGGGTCACCTTCATCAACAGTGATCCGGGGCTCATCCGCTTGTTCCTGCGCTTCCTGGAGCAGTGGGGAGAGGACCGGCAGCAGCTGAAGTATCGCGTCAGCATCCACGAGTCCGCCGACGCGGAGGCGGCGGGCCGGTGGTGGGCCGACGTGGCCGGAGTGCCGTTCGAGATTTTTCGGCGCCCGACCCTCAAGACGCACAATCCGTCCACGGTGCGGCACAACGTCGGAGACCCTTATCGTGGCTGCCTGGTGGTGGACGTGCCCGACTCGCGCGCCCTCTACTGGAAGGTCGAAGGTCTGATGGGTGGGATCACCGCCGCGATGGGCTCGATCGAAGAGGTTAAGATGTAGCCCGCGAACATGACCTCACGGTTATGTCCGCTTTGCCCTCCCGAGTCGTCTAAGGGCAGGACGTCACCCTTTGGTGGTGATTATAGGGGTTCGAATCCTCTCTCGGGAGCTCTGTGTCCGCGGCTGAGTCGGCGCCGCGTTCTGCACCGCCACTGCGATCAATGGAGTCCGCGTGAGCCAGGCCCGGAGCCGTACCGTCGTCGTTCTTGCCGCCGGTGAGGGCAAGCGGATGAAGTCCGCCACGCCGAAGATGCTGCACCCGCTGCTCGGGCGCACCCTGCTCGGCCACGTCCTGCACGCCGCCGAGGCCGCGCGCGCCTCCCGCACCGTCGTGGTCGTCGGGCACAAGGCCGACCAGGTCCGCGCGCACCTCACCGAGATCGCCCCCGGTGCCACCCCGGTCCTGCAGGCCGAGCAGAACGGCACCGGCCACGCCGTCCGGATCGCCCTGGATGCCATTCCCGAGGCCACCGGCACTGTGGTCGTGCTCAACGCCGATGTGCCGTTGCTGCGGCCCGGCACCGTCGAGGCGCTGGTCGCCGCGCACGAGTCGACGAGCCGGGGTGCCACCGTGCTCGCCGCCGAGGTTCCCGATCCGACCGGGCTGGGCCGGATCGTGCGGGACGGTGCCGGCAATCTGGAGCGCATCGTGGAGGAGCGGGACGCTTCGGCCGAGGTGCGGGCCGTGCGGGAGGTCAACGCCGGCATCTACGCCTTCGATGCCGCGTTGCTGCGGGAGGCGCTGGGCAAGCTCTCCACCGACAACGATCAGGGTGAGGAGTATCTGACCGACGTGTTCGGGCTGCTCGCCGCGGTCGGGCACGCGGTCGGGGTGCATGTGGCCGCCGACGCGTTGGAGACCCTGGGGTGCAACGACCGGGCCGAGCTGGCGCGGCTGCGGGGTCTGCTGCGGGACCGGGTCAACACCGAGTGGATGCGGGCCGGGGTGTCGATCCTCGATCCGGCGACGACCTGGATCGACGTGACCGTCACCCTCGAGCCCGATGCCGTGGTGGATCAGAATTCGCAGCTGCAGGGTGCGACGACGGTGGCGACCGGCGCGGTGATCGGGCCGGACACGACGCTGATCGACACGGTGGTCGCGGCCGGTGCCACGGTGCTGCGGACGCATTCCATCGGCGCGCAGATCGGGCCGGATGCCACGGTGGGTCCGTTCTCTTTCCTGCGGCCGGGGACCCGGCTGGGCCGCAAGTCCAAGGTCGGCGGTTTCGTCGAGACGAAGAACGCCGAGCTGGGCGCGGGGGCCAAGGTGCCGCACCTGACGTATGTGGGTGACGCGACGATCGGCCCCAAGGCGAACATCGGGGCGGGCACGATCTTCGCCAACTACGACGGCGTCAACAAGCATCACACCACCGTGGGCGAGGCCGCTTTCGTCGGCAGCGACGCCGTGCTGATCGCTCCCGTGGAGATCGGGCCGGGTGCTTATGTGGCCGCCGGCAGTGCGGTCGGCAAGGACGTGCCGGCGGGCAATCTGGGGGTGACCCGGGCGCCGCAGCGCAACATCGAGGGGTGGGTGGCGCGCAAGCGGCCGGGCACTGTTTCGGCCGACGCTGCGGATCGGGCCGGGAAGCCGGAGACTGAGGACACCGGGGCGTAACCGGCGCAAGCTGGGGTGAGGCATCCCACGACCGGGCTGCCGTTCGTGGCACCGGTACGGCCGCGGGTAATACTTCAGGTGACAACCCCCTCGATTGCACGGGAGCGGACGAGCCGATGGGCAGCATCGTCGCGGAGAACCGTAAGAGTTTGATGCTTTTCTCCGGCCGGGGCTTCCCGGAGCTGGCGGAGGAGATCGGGCAGGTGCTCGGCGTCGCGCCGACCCGTTCCGACTCGTTCGAGTTCGCCAACGGGGAGATCTTCGTCCGGTTCAAGGACTCGGTGCGCGGCTCGGACGCGTTCGTGGTGCAGTCGATGACCGAGGGCATCAACACCTGGGTCATGGAAACGCTGATCATGGTCGACGCCTTGAAACGCGGATCGGCGAAGCGGATCACGGTCGTGCTGCCGTTCTATCCGTATTCGCGGCAGGACAAGAAGCACCGTGGCCGGGAGCCGATCTCGGCGCGGCTGATCGCCGACCTGTTGAAGCAGGCGGGGGCCAACCGGATCCTGACCGTTGACCTGCACACCGCGCAGATCCAGGGCTTCTTCGACGGCCCGGTGGATCACCTGTTCGCGATGGACATCCTCGCCGAGCACATCATCAAGAAGTTCGAGGGCCGGCCGATGACGGTCGTGGCGCCGGATTCGGGCCGGGTGCGGGTGGCCGAGCGGTGGACGGACCGGCTGGGCGGCTGCCCGCTGGCGTTCATCCACAAGACGCGGGACCCGTTGAAGCCGAACCAGGTGGTGGCCAACCGGGTGGTCGGTGAGGTCGAGGGCCGGGTGTGCCTGATCGTCGACGACATGATCGACACCGGTGGCACGATCACGAAGGCCGCGGACATCCTGTTCGACTCGGGGGCCGCCGATGTGATCGTGGCGTCGACGCACGCGTTGCTGTCGGATCCGGCGACCGAGCGGCTGAAGAACAGCCGGATCAGTGAGCTCGTGGTGACCAACACGTTGCCGTTGCCGGCCGAGAAGCAGCTCGACAAGATCACTGTGTTGTCGATCGCGCCGCTGCTGGCGCGGGCGATCCGGGAGGTCTTCGATGACGGCTCCGTCACCACGTTGTTCGGCGGGTTGAGCTGACGGCTCAGGCCGGGCGTCCGGTTTGTGGCGGGAAGTGGCTTGATCGGCGATGCAAGGTGCATTCGTGCGAGTGAAATTTCCGCAGGGAGAGTGATCCGGCGGGACCCGCCGGTTTGCCCGTAGCAGTGCCAGGTAAGCTGGTGCGGTTGCCACGGCGAGGGTGCCACGCGGTCTGCTGCAGTTTGCAGAGTTCGCTTGAGGCACCGTGATCGACGCGGTGCTCCGGGCCTGTGCCCGCGCGCCCCTTCGCCGAGCGCCGATTGCCCGCAGCCCGCCGACTTCTCACGCCGCCCGTTCCAACGTTTTCAGGAGTATCCCCGTGTCCGAGGTAAAGATCAGCGCCGAGCCCCGTACCGAGTTCGGCAAGGGTGGTGCCCGCCGCACGCGCCGGGCCGGCCTGGTGCCCGCCGTGCTGTACGGACACGGCGAAGCCCCCGTCCACATCGCGCTTCCCGCCCGTGAGTTCGCCGCCGCGATCCGCCACGGTGGCCTCAACCAGGTCTTCACGATCGACGTCGTCGGTGGCACGGGCGCGACGCTGGCCCTGCCGAAGGCGATCCAGCGTGACCCGATCAAGGAGACGTACGAGCACGTCGACCTGATCATCGTCAAGCGTGGCGAGAAGGTCCAGGTCGACGTCCCGGTGACGCTGGTCGGCGAGGCCGCCCGCAACACGCTGGTCGTCAACGAGTCCAACACCCTGGCGGTCACCGCCGAGGCGATGCACCTGCCCAGCGGCTTCGAGGTCTCGATCGAGGGCCTGGAGGCCGGTTCGCAGGTCACCGCGGGCGACGTGACGCTGCCCGAGGGCACCGAGCTGGCTGTCGACGCCGACTTCGTGCTGGCGATGGTGACCGCGGCGCAGACCGCCGAGCAGCTCGAGGGTGACTCCGCCGACGCCGGTGAGGCCGCGGCCGCCGCCGAGGCCGAGGCGTCCACCGAGGAAGCCGCTTCCTGAGCTAGCACCGTCTGACCCGAGAACCGCGATCTGCAGGGAAAGTGCCGTCGGCACTTTCCCTGTTGTCGTACGGAGGGGGTCATGACCGACTGCACCGAGCGACGCCTGGCTGTGGCGAGTTGCGGCCTGGACCGCGAGGGCCGGAAGGGCATGACGAAGGAGGTTCAGCGTGACCGAGGACGCACCCTGGCTGGTGGTCGGCCTGGGCAATCCCGGCCGGGAGTACGCGGGCAACCGGCACAACGTCGGTTTCATGGTGGCTGATCTGCTGGCCTCGCGGGTGGGCGGCAAGTTCGGCCGGGCCAAGCGGGCGGTGGCCGAAGTGGCGGAGGGCCGGCTGGGTTTCGGCGGCCCGAAGCTGATCCTGGTCAAGCCGCTGACGTTCATGAACCTGTCCGGCGCGCCGGTGGTGGCGCTGGCCCAGTTCTTCAAGGTGCCGGTGGACAACGTCGTGGCTGTGCACGACGAGCTGGACGTGCCGTACGGGCAGGTCCGGGTGAAGCGCGGCGGCGGTGAGGGTGGTCACAACGGGCTGCGTTCGATGTCGAAGTCGCTGGGCAGCAAGGAGTACGCCCGGGTCCGGTTCGGCATCGGCCGGCCGCCGGGGCGCCAGGATCCCGCGGACTACGTGCTGTCGGATTTCGCCGGTGCCGAGCGCAAGGAGCTGGAGTTCCTGGTCGACCGGGCGGCCGACGTGGTGGAGGCCGTGGTGCTCGAAGGCGTGGAGTGGGCCCAGAACAAATACCATGGAAGTTAGCGGGATATGGCCGAAACGGACAGATCCATAAGACTGTTTTGTCCGTCTATCGGTCCCGTGACGCCTCCCCCGGTTAGCGCGTTGGTCACGTAGCGCACCCAAACGGTGTGCGGACACCACGCGGTACGGGGGAGGTTCGGGTGCGGCAGGAACTCTCCGAGAGCCACGAGGCGACATTGGGTGAGCCGACGGTGGTGCTGCCGACGGTGCAGCGCCGTGACGTGGTCCCCTCGGAGCCGCTGGAGCACCACGGTCCGGCCAACCATCCGCCCGGCAACCACGGCCCCCGCCCGCACCGGCCGTCGCCGTACCGGGCCCGCAACAGCAAGATCCCGTCGCCGGCCCGCTCGGCCGGTGACGACGCCGGTGAGGACGTCGCCGACAACGCGCCGCCGCTGGCCGGCGCCGGTGGCCGGGTTCCCGCCGGCCGGGCCCGTAACCGGGCCGTCGAGCGGCACTGGTCGGCCGAGCCGAACCGTTCGGCCGCGGCCCGGCCCGCCAACCGGCCGTTCGTGCGGGTCCGGGGGCGGCACGCGGCGATGTCGCGGCGCCAGCGCTGGGAGCGGCAGTACGTGCGCGCCCTGGTCCTGTGTGACCTGCTGGCCGGCATCGCGGCGGGCGCGGTGACCTTCGGGCTGCGCTTCGGTGACGAGGTGACCACCTACAACCGGTCGTACCTGTGGCTGTCGGCGTTGCTGCCGCTGGCCCTGCTGGCGGTGCTGGTGGTGAGCCGGGCGTACGAGCGCCGCTTCCTGTTCGTCGGCACGGACGAGTACCAGCGGGTGTTCCGGGGCGGGGTCGGCCTGATCGCGGGTGTGGCCGTCGTGTCGTACGCGCTCGATCTTGATCTGGCCCGGTCCTACGTCCTGGCCGCGCTGCCCACCGCGATGGTCTCCGCCGTGGTCCTGCGGTTCGCGCTGCGCAAGCGGCTGCACATCGCCCGGTCGCGCGGCGAGCGGCTGCGCCGGGTGATCGTGGTCGGTCATGAGCTGTCGGTCATCGGCATCACCCGGCAGCTGCGCCGGGAGCGGTACCACGGGCTGGAGGTGGTCGGCGCGTGCCTGCCGCCGGACCATGACGGGGTCATCGACCTGCCGGTCTTCGGCACGTTCGACGATGTCGCGACCGCGGTCGACGCCGCCGACGCGGACACCGTGGTGGTGCTGAGCTGCCCGGAGCTGGACGGTGCGGCGTTGCGCCGGCTGGCCTGGCGCCTGGAGCGCGACGAGGTCGACCTGGTGGTGGCCAGCGCGCTCATCGACGTGGCCGGGGCGCGCACCACCATCCGGCCGTTCGACGGGCTGCCCATGCTGCACGTCGAGCACCCACGGCTGCACGGCGGCGCGCGGGTCGTCAAGGACCTCGTGGACCGGGTCGGGGCCCTGGCCCTGCTCATTCTCTTCGGTCCGCTGCTGCTGGCCGTCGCACTCTGCGTCCGGGTGACCTCACGCGGCCCGGTACTCTTTCGGCAGGTGCGGGTCGGGCGTGACGGGTCCGAGTTCCGCATCTTCAAGTTCCGCAGCATGTACGTCGACGCCGAGGCCCGGCTGGCCGAGCTCCGGCATCTCAACGAGCACGACGGTGTGCTCTTCAAAATGCGCGACGACCCGCGCGTGACCCCGGTCGGCCGGTGGTTGCGGAGGCTGTCCCTGGACGAGCTGCCGCAGCTGCTGAACGTGATCGCCGGGCAGATGTCGCTGGTCGGGCCGCGACCGCCGTTGCCGTCCGAGGTTGCCGTCTACGCCGACGACGTGCGCCGCCGTCTTGCCGTCAAGCCCGGCATGACGGGCCTATGGCAGGTTTCCGGACGATCGGACCTGTCGTGGGAGGAGACGGTACGGCTGGACCTTCGCTATGTGGAGAACTGGTCTCTCAGCTTGGACCTGGTGATCCTTTTGCGCACCATGACGGCCGTGGTCCGGTCGTCAGGGGCCTACTGAACGGACAGGGAGCGGTTGGATGAGCGAGCAGACAGGGACGTCGGCGCGCATTGCCGGGCAGCGGGAGCCCGCCGGTGACGGTGGCACGCCGCCGGTCATCGACGCCGCGTTCGCGCGCTGGCTGGCGGACCGGGCCGGCCAGGTGCTGCTCCAGGTCCGCGAGGAGATCGGGTACGCGGACGGCAAGCTGCTCAAGGCCGCCGGTGACAAAGCCGCGCACGACCTGCTGCGGGCCGAGCTCGCCCGGTGGCGCCCGGCGGATGCCGTGCTGTCGGAGGAGGACGACCACTCGCGCGTGGCGTGGGCGGACGACCGGCACGACGCCGTACGCCCGGACCGCCTGGACGCCTCCCGGGTCTGGATCATCGACCCGCTGGACGGCACCCGGGAGTTCTCCGAGGAGGGCCGCACCGACTGGGCCGTGCACGTGGCGCTCTGGACCGCCGACTGCTCCAGCCCCAGCTGCCTGTCCGCCGGTGCCGTGGCGATGCCGGCCCGGCACCGTACGCTCGCCACCGACCAGCCGCCCGCGTACCCGCCGCTGCCGCTGGCCGCCGCGACCGGGGGACCGATCCGGATCGCCGCCAGCCGCACCCGCCCGCCGGCGTTCGTCACCGCCCTGGCCGAGGACATCGGCGCCGAGCTGGTCCCGATGGGATCGGCCGGGGTCAAGATCGCCGCGGTGATCAACGGGGACGCGGACGCCTACGTGCACGCCGGCGGCCAGTACGAGTGGGACAGTGCCGCTCCGGTGGCTGTGGCGTCGGCCACTGGACTGCATGCTTCCCGTATCGACGGAACTGCGCTGAAATACAACCAGGCCGATCCGAAGTTGCCGGATCTGGTGGTCTGTCGCAAGGACCTTGCGCCCCGTCTGCTCGCAGCGTTGCAGCGACACCTCCCATAAGTCCCCCCGGATGAGTTCGGCCGACATCGGAAAGGTCTGGAACCCATGAGCCAGACGAAGCCCTATCGCGTCTCGCATCTCGACGCTCTCGAGGCCGAGAGCATCTTCGTCATGCGTGAGGTCATGGCCGAGTTCGAGCGGCCCGTGCTGCTCTTCTCCGGCGGCAAGGACTCGATCGTGATGCTGCGCCTCGCGGAGAAGGCGTTCGCGCCCGCGCGCATCCCGTTCCCGGTCATGCACATCGACACCGGTCACAACTTCCCCGAGGTGCTGGAGTACCGCGACACCCGGGTCGCCGAGCTGGGTCTCAACCTGGTGATCGCCAGCGTGCAGGAGGCCATCGACTCCGGCCTGGTGCGCGAGCTGCCGGACGGCACCCGCAACCGGATCCAGACCCCGGTGCTGCTGGCCGCGGTGGAGAAATACCGCTTCGACGCGCTCTTCGGCGGCGCCCGCCGCGACGAGGAGAAGGCCCGGGCCAAGGAGCGGATGTTCAGCTTCCGCGACGAGTTCGGCCAGTGGGACCCGAAGAACCAGCGTCCCGAGCTGTGGTCGCTCTACAACGGCCGGCACCACCCCGGCGAGTCGATCCGGGTGTTCCCGCTGTCCAACTGGACCGAGCTGGACGTCTGGCACTACATCGCCAAGGAGCGCATCGCGCTGCCGAGCATCTACTACGCCCACGACCGGGAGGTCGTCGAGCGCGCGGGGATGTTCTACGCGGTCAACGAGTTCATCGTGCCCCGGGACGGCGAGACGGTCGAGACCCGCCGGGTGCGGTACCGCACCGTCGGCGACGCGTCGCAGACCGCCGCCGTGCTGTCCGAGGCCGACACGGTCGACAAGGTCATCGACGAGGTCGCGGCGACCCGGATCACCGAACGCGGTGCCACCCGGGGCGACGACAAGGTCAGCGAGGCCGCGATGGAAGACCGCAAGCGGGAAGGCTACTTCTGATGAGTCAGGCAGTTCTGGAGCCCGACGAGGCGACGGCCCGTCCGATGGACCTGCTGCGGTTCGCCACCGCGGGCAGCGTGGACGACGGCAAGTCGACGCTGATCGGCCGGCTGCTCTACGACACCAAGACCATCTTCGCCGACCAGCTCGAGGCGGTCGAGGCGGTCAGTGCCGCGCGCGGCGACGAATACACCAACCTGGCGCTGCTCACCGACGGCCTGCGCGCCGAGCGGGAGCAGGGCATCACCATCGACGTGGCGTACCGCTACTTCGCGACGCCGCGGCGCAAGTTCATCATCGCCGACACCCCCGGGCACATCCAGTACACCCGCAACATGGTCACCGGCGCCTCGACGGCCGACCTGGCGCTGATCCTGGTGGACGCGCGCAAGGGCCTGGTCGAGCAGTCCCGCCGGCACGCGTTCCTGACCAGCCTGCTTCGGGTGCCGCACCTGGTGCTCTGCGTCAACAAGATGGACCTGGTCGACTGGGACCGTGGCGTCTACGAGAAGATCGCCGACGAGTTCACCTCGTTCGCGGCCAAGCTCGACGCGCCCGACCTGACGGTCATCCCGATCTCGGCGCTGGAGGGCGACAACATCGCCTCGCGCTCGGAGAAGAGCCCCTGGTACGAAGGCCCGTCGCTGCTGCACCACCTGGAGCACGTGCACATCGCCTCGGACCGCAACCTGGTCGACGTGCGGTTCCCGGTGCAGTACGTGATCCGCCCGCAGTCCAAGGACGTCACCGACTACCGGGGCTACGCCGGCCAGGTCGCCTCGGGCGTGCTCAAGCCCGGTGACGACGTGATGGTGCTGCCGTCCGGGATGACCAGCAAGATCGCCGCGATCGACACCGCGGACGGCCCGGTCGACGAGGCCTTCCCGCCGATGTCGGTGACGGTCCGGCTGACCGACGAGATCGACATCTCCCGGGGCGACATGATCTGCCGGCCCAACAACGCCCCGGCGGTGGCCCAGGACGTCGAGGCGATGATCTGCTGGATGGACGAGACGGCGCCGCTGCGGGTCGGTGCGAAATACACGATCAAGCACACCACCCGTACGGCCCGCACGGTGGTCCGTGGCCTGCAGTACCGCCTCGACGTGAACACGTTGCACCGCGACGAGAACGCGCCGCAGCTGGGCCTGAACGAGATCGGCCGGGTCAAGCTGCGCACCACGGTGCCGCTGCTCGCGGACGAGTACCGCCGTAACCGCACCACCGGTGGCTTCATCCTGATCGACGAGTCGACCAACCGTACGGTCGGCGCCGGCATGATCATCGAGGCTCAGTAGGGGAGACCGGGCACGCCCCGGCCCGCGCCGGGAAAGGGCGGGACGGGGCGGTTTGCATCGTTGTATAGTCCGGGCGCAGCCGGGCGATGAGAGTGGGCGAGGCCGGTGCCTCCGGGTCTGAAGGACGTGGCCGCACAGGCAGGCGTGTCGATCAAGACCGTCTCCAATGTGGTCAACGGCTACGTGCACGTCGCACCGGAGACCCGCGCCCGGGTGCAGCAGGCCATCGACGCCCTGGGCTACAAGCCGAACATGGCGGCCCGGCAGTTGCGCAGCGGCCGGTCCGGGGTGATCGCACTGGCCGTGCCGGAGCTGCAGTCGCCGTACTTCGCCGAGCTGGCCGGGCGGATCGTGCACGCGGCGGAGCGCCGGTCCTGGACCGTGCTGATCGACCAGACCGACGGGCACGCCGAGCGCGAGCGCAACCTGGTCGCCGGGTTGCGCCGCCACGCGATCGACGGGCTGATCTTCAGCCCGCTGGCGCTGGCCGGTGAGGAGCTGGCGCGCGGCGGCGACGAGACCCCGATGGTGCTGCTCGGTGAGCGCGTGTCGCACGGCCCGGCCGACCATGTCGCCATCGACAACACCGCCGCGGCGGCCGACGCGACGCGGCACCTGGCGGCATCGGGGCGCCGGCGCATCGCGGCGATCGGGGCGCAGGACTTCCCATCGGCGGTGACCGCCCAGCAGCGGCTCGCCGGTTACCGCGCGGCGCTGGGACAGGCCGGGTTGCCGGCCGATCCGGCGCTGGTCGCCGAGGTGGAGAGCTTCCACCGGGCCGACGGCGCCGCGGCGATGGCCCGGCTGCTGGACGGCCCGCAGCCGCCCGACGCGGTGTTCTGCTTCAACGATCTGTTGGCTCTCGGGGCCATCCGCACGTTGCTGGAGCGGGGCTGCTCGGTGCCCGGCGACGTGGCGGTGATCGGCTTCGACGACATCGAGGACGGCCGGTTCAGCACGCCGACCCTGAGCACCATCGCCCCGGACCTCGGCCGGATCGCCGAACTCGCCGTCGATCTGCTGGCCGAGCGCCTCGGTGAGGGTGAGGCTGCCGCGGGCCCACCGCGCGAGCTCAAGGTGAGCCACCGACTGGTCGCCCGGGAAAGCACCGTAGGGCGAGACTCCCGCTAAGCACCACAAATCGCATCGTCCCAGGTAACGACCATGTGTCGACCTCTTTACAACGTTGGTTCCAACGTTGTAAACAGTGTGAGGCGGCACACAGACCTGCGGACAGGAGCGCTACGTGGACAAGGCTCGGCTGACCCTCGACCCCGCCTTCGCCATCGGTGCGGTGGACCGGCGGCTCTTCGGCTCGTTCGTGGAGCACATGGGTCGCTGCGTCTACACCGGCATCTTCGAGCCCGGCCACCCCGCGGCCGACGCCGACGGGCTGCGCACCGACGTGCTCGAGCTGGTCCGCGAGCTGGGCGTCACGCTGGTCCGCTACCCGGGCGGCAACTTCGTCTCCAACTACCGCTGGGAGGACGGGGTCGGCCCGGTCGGCGACCGGCCGCGCCGCCTCGACCTGGCCTGGCGGTCGCTGGAGAGCAACGCGTTCGGGCTCAACGAGTTCATGCGCTGGGCCGAGCTGGCCGGGGTCGAGCCGATGATGGCGGTCAACCTGGGCACCCGCGGCATCGTCGAGGCCGCCGAACTGGTCGAGTACTGCAACCTGCCCGACGGCACCGCGGCCGCCGACCTGCGCCGCAAGCACGGCGTGGCCCGCCCGCACGACATCCGGCTCTGGTGCCTGGGCAACGAGATGGACGGGCCCTGGCAGATCGGCAGCCTGACGGCCCTGGAGTACGGCCGCCTCGCCGCCCGCGCCGGACACGCCATGAAGCGCGTCGACCCCACCATCCAGCTGGTCGCCTGCGGCAGCTCCAAGGCCGACATGCCGACCTTCGCCGGGTGGGAGGCGACGGTCCTGGAGCAGACCTACGACCACGTCGACTACCTGTCCCTGCACAGCTACTACGACCCGGAGAGCCAGGACGACGCGAGCTTCCGGGCCGCCGCCGTCAACCTCGACGGTTTCATCGACGACATCGTGGCCACGGCCGACCACGTACGGGCCAAGCTGCGCCGGCAGAAGCGGATCAACCTCGCCCTCGACGAGTGGAACGTCTGGTACCAGTCCCGCTTCACCGAGCCGGAGGACCGGCCGATCGAGGACACCCCGGCGCTCATCGAGGACGACTACACCGTCACCGACGCGATGGTGGTGGGCAACCTGCTGATCAGCATGCTGCGCCACGCCGACCGGGTCACCGTCGGCGCGCAGGCGCAGCTGGTCAACATCATCGCGCCGATCCGGACCACGCCCGGCGGACCCGCCTGGCGGCAGACCATCTACCACCCGTTCGCCCACACCGCCCGCCTCGCCCACGGCACCGTGCTGCGGGCGGGCGTGCAGTCGCCGACCATGTCCACCGGCCGCTACGGCGAGGTGCCGGCGGTGGACGCGGTCGCCACCCTCGACGAGCGCACCGGCCGGCTCGCCGTCTTCGCCGTCAACCGCGGCACCGAAGCTGTCCCGCTGGACATCGACCTGCGGGCTTTCCCCGGACTGCGCCCGGGACAGTGGATCCGGCTCGCCGAGGACGACCCGTCCATCGGCAACACCGCCGCTGCTCCTGATCGCGTCCGTCCCCGTACCGAAGAAATGCCTGCCCTCGACGGTGGCCGCGCCACCGTCCTGCTTCCCCCTGTCTCCTGGCACGCCCTGAGCTTCACCCCCGAGGAGAAACCGTGAAACCACATCTCACCCGCCGCGGCCTGCTCGGGCTCGGCGTAGGCGCCGGTGGCGCCGTCCTGCTCGGCGCCTGCGGTGACGACGGCCCCAATCCCGTCGTCGGCGGTGGCGGCGAGAACGCCCAGCCCGCGGCCACCAACTACACCGGTCCCAACGTCGCCCTGACCTTCTGGAACGGCTTCACCGGCGGTGACGGCCCGGTGATGAAGTCGCTGGTGGACAAGTTCAACACCGCGAACCCCAACATCAAGGTCACGATGAACGTGTACGAGTGGGCCGACTACTACCAGAAGGTCCCCGCCGCCGTGTCCACCGGCAACGGCCCGGACCTGGGCATCATGCACGTCGACCAGGTCGCCACCAACGCCGCCCGCGGCGTGGTCCTGCCGCTGGACGACCTGGCCAAGTCCCTGCAGCTGACCGAGAGCGACTTCTCGCCGCCGGTGTGGCAGGCCGGGGTCTACAACGGCAAGCGGTACTCGATCCCGCTGGACGTGCACCCGCTGGGCATGTTCTGGAACAAGAAGGTGCTCCAGAGCGCCGGGCTGGACCCGGAGAAGGCGCCGACCACCAACGAGGAGTACATGGCGGCCCTGGACAAGCTCAAGTCCAAGGGCATCCAGGGACACTGGGCGACGCCGTTCCCGTTCACCGGCACGCTCCAGTTCGAGGCGCTGACCTGGCAGTTCGGCGGCCAGCTGTTCGACGAGAAGGCGACCAAGCCGCTGTTCGCCGAGCAGCCCGGCGTGCAGGCCCTGACCTGGCTCACCGACCTGGTCAAGAACGGCTACAGCCCGAAGAACGTGGCCCAGGACGCCGACCTGATCGCCCTGCAGAACGGCAAGGCCGCGTTCAACTGGAACGGCATCTGGACGATCAACACGCTGCGCGGGGTCAAGGGCATGGAGTGGGGCGTCTCGGCGCTGCCGCAGATCGGCTCCCAGCCCGCCGCGTGGGCCGGCTCGCACCAGTTCGTGCAGTTCAAGCAGCGCACCCAGGATGCCAACAAGCTGCAGGCCGGCAAGGTCTTCATCAACTTCATCAGCCAGCAGTCGCTGGAGTGGGCCAAGGGCGGCCAGGTGCCGGCCCGCAAGGAGATCCGCGACAGCACCGAGTTCGCGGCGCTCAAGGAGCAGGCGGCGATCGGCACGCAGATCGACAACCTGCACTTCCCGCCGTCCGTGCCGGGCATCCCGGACGCTCTGGCCACCGTGGACACCGCGGTCAACGAGGCGATCCTGCTGCGCAAGGAGCCCGGCAAGGCGCTGGCCGACGCGGCCGCCAAGGCCAACCAGATTCTCGAGCAGAACCGCAAGAAGTACGGCGGCTGACCACCATGGTGGACGTGCTGGAGACGGCCACCACCTCGGCCTCGGCGCCCGCGACCCGGGCGCCGAGGCGGGGGGCGGGCGTCACCCCATACCTGTACCTGCTGCCCTACGCGCTGCTGTTCACGACCTTCACGCTCGTGCCGGCCGGCTACGGGCTCTGGATCAGCCTGCACGATTGGGACTACCTGCTGCCCGGCAAGCCCTTCGTGGGGCTGGACAACTACCAGGCGCTGTTCGACAGCGCGTCGCCGGTGTTCGACTTCTTCTGGCAGAGCATGCAGGCCACCGCGATCTTCACGGTGTTCAGCGTGCCGCTGCTGGTCACCGTGCCCCTGGCGATCGCGCTGCTGCTGAACCGCTCGTTCAAGGGCCGCACCTTCTTCCGGGCGGTGTACTTCGCGCCGTACGTGCTGGGTGTGGCGGTCATCGGCGTGCTGTGGCGCTTCCTGCTCGACCCCAACCTGGGCGCGATCAACGCCATGCTGGGCGCGATCGGCCTGCCCGACGACACCGCCTGGACCACAGGTCTGCCGTGGGCGTGGATCTCGCTGGTCGGCGTGACCGTCTGGTGGACGCTGGGGTTCAACGCGGTCATCTACCTGGCCGGGCTGCAGGACATCCCCCGGGAGCTCTACGACGCGGCCAAGGTGGACGGGGCCGGCCGCTGGGCCGAGTTCCGCCACGTGACCCTGCCCGGGCTCCGGCCGGTGCTGCTGTTCATCGTGATCAACACGATCCTGGCCTCCAGCAACATGTTCGGCCAGGCGTACCTGATCACGCAGGGCGCGCCGGGTGTCGAGACCCGCACGGCGATCATGTACATCGCCGAGGAGGGCCTGCGCAACTACCGGATGGGCAGCGCGGCCGCGATGAGCTACCTGCTCACGCTGGGCCTGCTGCTGGTCAGCATGATCACTTTCCGCCTGTTCCGGGAGAAGGACTAGCCATGGGCAGATTCCGCGGTATCGCCTGGTACTCCCTGCTGGGCCTGCTCAGCCTGGTCTTCATCGCCCCGATCGTGTGGATGCTGACCACCTCGTTCAAGAGCGCCGACGAGGCCACCCGGGTGCCGCCGACGATCCTGCCGGCCGACCCGACGACCAGCGCGTACGACACGTTGTTCGCCGGTGACTCGCAGACGCCGGTGCTGCGCTGGTTCCTCAACAGCCTGATCGCCGCGAGCGGGCAGGCGCTGCTGGTGCTCATCGTCGCCTCGATGGCCGCGTACGCGCTGGCCCGGATGGAGTTCCGCGGCAAGAAGCTCGTCTTCGCGCTGATCATCGGAACGCTGTTCGTGCCGATCTTCACGTTGATCATCCCGAACTTCCTGATCATCGACCGGCTCGGCTGGCTGGACACCCTCATGGCGCTGATCGTGCCCGGCGCCGCCAGCGCCTTCGGCGTCTTCTTCCTGCGGCAGTTCTTCCTGGGGCTGCCCCGGGAGCTGGAGGAGGCCGCGCTGCTGGAGGGGGCCAACTCCTGGCAGATCTTCACCAAGGTGATCCTGCCGCTGTCCAAGCCGGCCCTGGCCACCCTGGCCGTGATCAGCTTCCTGACCAACTGGAACGACTTCATCTGGCCGGTCTACACGCTGTTCAGCCCGGACAACTTCACGCTGCCGCCCGGCCTGGGCACGCTGCAAGGCGCCTACAACATCAACTATCCGGTGATCATGGCCGGCGCCGCGCTGGCCAGCATCCCGGCGCTGATCCTGTTCATGGTCAGCCAGCGCTACATCATCGAGGGTGTCTCCCGGTCCGGCCTGAAGGGCTGATCTCATGCGACGGTGCACGGCCGCGCTCGCCGCGGCGATTCTGCTGCTCACCCCCGCTGCGGCGCAGGCCGCGCCGCAGCGGCAGACCTACACCAACCCGGTCTCCGCGTCCTTCGCGGACACGTTCGCCGACCCGATGGTCGTGCGGGGCGACGACGGTTTCTGGTACGCGTACGGCACCACCGACCCGCTGCGCGAGGGCGAGAAGGTCGCGCACCGCATCCCCACCGCCCGCTCGACCGACCTGGTGTCGTGGACATACGTGGGTGACGCGTTCGCCGAGGGCCAGCGCCCGGCCTTCGCCGCCGACAACGCCGCCTTCTGGGCCCCCGACGTGCGTCGCATCGGCGACAGTGCCGCCAAGGCGGCTTCGCCGCACTGCAAATCGCAACCCCAGTGTTGGGTCATGTACGTGACCGTCACCGAAACCACGGGCGGCCCCGGCCGGTCGGCGATCGGGGCGGCCACCGCGCCGACCCCGGCCGGCCCCTGGACCTTCGTGGATGAGCCGGTGGTCGCACCCCGGCCCAGCGGTGACGGCGGCTGGCTGTGGACCTTCGACCCGGCCCAGCTCACCACCCCGGACGGCCGCAGCTACCTCTACTACGGCAGCTACTTCGGCGGCATCTGGGTCAGCGAGCTGTCCGCGGACGGCCTGCGCATCACCGGCACGGCGACCCGGGTGGCGATCGACAACAAGTTCGAGGGCGCGTACGTCGTCCGCCGCGACGGCTGGTACTACCTGTTCGCCTCCTCGGCCAACTGCTGCGCGGGCCCGACCACGGGCTACTCCGTCTCGGTGGGACGCTCCCGTGACCCGCGTGGTCCGTTCACCGACCGCGACGGCCTGCGGCTGGACGTGTCCCGGGCCGGTGGCACCCCGGTCGTCGCCCCCAACGGCAACAAGTGGGTCGGCACCGGCCACAACGGGCTGATCACCGACCTGGCCGGCCAGGACTGGCTCGCGTACCACGCCATCGACCGGGCCGACCCGTACCTGGACGAGCCGTTCGGGATCAATGAGCGTCCGATGCTGCTGGACCGCCTCGACTGGATCGGCGGCTGGCCGACCGTGCGGGCCGGCGCCTGGGCGTCCGAGCGTCCCGTCGCCGCGCCGGTCACCCGCACGCCGTTGCAGGACGACTTCAACACGCTCTCGGCCCGGCAGTGGCGGACCGCCGACGGCAGCTGGGCGGTGGCCGACGGCCGGCTGCGCGGCCGCGGCACGCTCGTCGCCCGGTCGCCTCAGCGGGGCGACCTGCGCGTGGAAGCCGACGTCCGCGGCCCGGCCGGGCTGATGATCGACACCACGACGGTGGGGATCGACGGGGGCGCCCTGGTCGCCGGTTCGCGCCGGACCGCGCTGCCCGCCGGCTTCGACGCGACGGCCGGGCACCACCTGGCCGTGGACGTCCGCGACGGCCGGCTCACCGCCACGCTCGACGACACGACCGTCGTGAGCGCCCGGATCGCCGAGCGCAGCAAGCACGTCATCGCGGTCACCGCGCGGGCCGGCGCCGAGGTGGACAACGTCAGCGTGGGTCCGCTGGCCGAACCGGTCCGCCGGGCGGCTGCCGTGCCCGAACCCGGGCGGCTGCTGAGTGCCTACTCCGACGAGTTCACCGGCTCGGCGCTGAGCCCGGCCTGGACGTTCGTGCGGCCCGACCCGGCGGCGACCGTCAGCGGCGGTGCGCTGCGCTGGCCGGTGCAGAACGCCGACCTGACCGGCACCTCGAACAACGCGGGCGTGCTGCTGCGCGACGCACCGGACGGCAGCTGGATCGCCGAGACGAAGCTGACGCTCGACCTGGGCGAGGACTCGGTGCGCAACTACCAGCAGGCCGGGCTCATCGCGTACGCCGGGGACGACGAGTTCGCGCGGCTGTCCGCCGTGGCCATCTGGAACACCCGCCAGGTCGAGTTCGGCCACGAGATCCCGTACGCGGGCACCACCTCGTACGGCGGCACCATCGCCGGCACCCCCGGCCTGACCACCACCTGGCTACGGCTGGCCCACCACGTCGACCGGGTCAACGGGGAGCACGAGTACCGGGCCGGGGTGAGCCGGGACGGCCGGACCTGGACCTGGGGCGGTGTGTGGACCCTGCCCGCGGACTCACAGCCGCGGATCGGGCTGATCGCCCACGGCGGCGCCCAGCCGGCCGTCACCGCGTCCTTCGACTACCTGCGGTTCCGCCGGTGGTGAGACGCCTGATCAGCATCCTGTCCATCGGAATGCTCGCCGCCGGATGCGGCGGCGGTACGAAGGAGCCGACCGTGGCCCAGCCGACCTTCACCAACCCGGTGTTCCTGGAGAACTTCCCCGATCCGGGGGTCATCCTCGACAACGGCACCTGGTACGCCTACGGCACCAACAACACCAGCCAGAACGTGCCGGTCATGACCTCGCCCGACCTGGTCACCTGGACCCCGGTCGGGGACGCGCTGCCCGAGGTGGGCACGTGGGCCGAGCGGGGCAACACGTGGGCGCCCGAGGTCATCGCCGCGGACGGCGGTTACCTGCTCTACTACACGGCCCGGTCGACGGCGGCGAACCTGCAGTGCATCGGCGTCGCCCGGGCCGGGTCCCCGCAAGGCCCGTTCGTCGACGACGCCGCGAAGCCGCTGATCTGCCAGGCCGACGAGGGCGGCTCGATCGACGCCAGCCCGTACGCCGACGCCGACGGCAATCTCTGGCTGCACTGGAAGAACGACGGCAACCACATCGGGGAGCCGACCCACCTCTACGGCAGCCGGCTCAGCCCGGACGGCCGGTCGCTGGTGGGGGAGCCGGTCCGGCTGCTGACCAACGACGCCGGCTGGGAGGACCACGTCATCGAGGCGCCGCAGCTGGTCCGCCACGACGACAAGCTGTTCCTGTTCTACTCGGCGAACGCCTTCGACAAGGACGTCTACGCCGTGGGCTACGCCGAGTGCGACAGCCCGCTGGGGCCGTGCCGCAAGGCGGCCGAGAACCCGATCCTGCGCTCGACCCCGGCCGCGGCCGGTCCCGGGCACAGCTTCCTGGTCACCACGCCGGCCGGGGAGACCTGGCTGCTCTACCACGCGTGGCCACCGGAGGCGATCGGCAGCGTCGCCCCGGGCCGCCAGCTGTGGCTGGACCGGGTCGACTGGGTGGACGGCCGTCCGGTCGTGCGCGGCCCGAACGCCGAGCCGCAGCCGCTACCCCGCTGACCGGTCATCGGGCGGCCCTCCTCGGGTCCGCCCGGTGCCCTGCCGGTCAGTGCTTCGCGTCGTCGCCCTGCGTCATGTTGTCGATGCCGTCGGAGATGGCTCCGGTGAGGTCGTCGGACGGCACCGCGACCCGCTCGGCGTCGACCCGGTCGGCCGGGTCCTGCTCGGGCTCGGGCTGCGGCGCGGTGGCGCCACCGGCGAAGCCGAACTCGTTCGGCTGATTCGATTCGGATTGCGCAGTCATGACCGGAGCAATACCCGCCGCGCGACCGCTGACACCCCACCCGTCAGGGCAGGCGGGCCGCCCCCGGGCCGGGGACAGCCGACCAGGTGGTCGGGGCGGTGAAATCATGCTCCGCGTACGCGCGCTCGACCGCCGCCGTGGTCTCGTCCGCCCGGTCCGCGTCGATCAGGGCCAGCACACAACCGCCGAAGCCGCCGCCGGTCATCCGGGCCCCGTACGCGCCCGCCGCCAGCGCCGCCTCGACCGCGACGTCGACCTGCGCCACCGTGATCTCGAAGTCGTCGCGCATCGAGGCGTGCGACGCCGTCATCAGCGGGCCGATCTGCCGGATCCGGCCGGACCGCAGCAGCTCCACCGTGTCGAGGACCCGCTGGTTCTCGGTCACGATGTGCCGCACCCGGCGGCGGGTCACGTCGTCGTCGAGCCGGGCCAGCGCGGCGTCGAGGCCGTCGAGGGTCACGTCCCGCAGGGCCGGGACGCCGAGAATGCGGGCGGCCTCCTCGCACGACTTGCGGCGGGCGCCGTACTCGCCGTCGACGTGCTGGTGCGGCGCGTTGCTGTTGATGATCAGGATGGCCAGGCCGTCGGCCGCCAGGTCGAACGGGATCTGCTCGACCGCCAGCGACCGGCAGTCCAGGAACAGCGCCCGGCCCTCGGTGCAGCGGATCGAGGCCGACTGGTCCATGATCCCGGTCGGCGCGCCGACGTAGACGTTCTCCGCGCGCTGGGCCAGCGCCGGCCGGTCGGCCACCGGCAGCTCCAGCCCGCCCAGCTCGACCAGGGCAGTCAGCGTGGCCGACTCCAGGGCCGCGGACGACGAGACTCCGGCGCCCACGGGCACGTCCGAGGCGAACGCGATCCGGGCCGGCGGCACGTCGAAGCCGGCCTCCCGCAGGGCCCACACGATGCCGGCCACGTAACCGGCCCAGCCTTCGACGCCGCCGGGCTGGGTGGCGCCGAACGAGACCGAGCCCTCCGTGAAGGTCGAGCACACCGTCCAGTCCGGGCCCTCGGCCGGGGACGCCGCCGCGACCACGTGCTGCGGCAGGGCGAACGGGAGCACGAAGCCGTCGTTGTAGTCGGTGTGCTCGCCGATGAGGTTGACCCGGCCGGGCGCCGCCCACAGTCCGGTCGGCTCAGCGCCGTAGGCGTCGCGGAAGGCCTGCGCCGCGGAGGATGCAACAGTCATGTCCATGATCAGATCACGCGACGTGGCTGCGGTAGAACGCCCAGGCGTCGCCGATCATGTCGGTCAGCGTGTCCTTCTCCGGCACCCAGCCGAGCTCGTCGCGGGCCCGCTGCGACGAGGCGACCAGGCTGGCCGGGTCACCGTCGCGGCGCGGCGCCACCTCGACCGGCAGCTCGGCCCCGGTGACCTCGCGGGCCACCTCGGCGACCTGGCGGTTGGAGAAGCCGTTGCCGTTGCCCAGGTTGTAGATCTTGTGCTCGCCCGGGGTGGCCGCGTCGAGCGCCAGCAGGTGGGCTCGGGCCAGATCCTCGACGTGGATGTAGTCGCGCACGCAGGTGCCGTCGACGGTCGGGTAGTCGTCGCCGAAGAGCTGGAGCTTTTCCCGCTTGCCCGCGGCCACCTGCAGGGCGATCGGGATGAGGTGGGTCTCCGGGTCGTGCCGCTCGCCGATGGCGGTGCCGTCGGGGCGGATCAGCGCGCCGGCCACGTTGAAGTAGCGCAGCGAGACCGCGGCCAGCCGGTGCGCGAACGTCTCGGAGGTCAACGCGAAGTCGAAGGCCAGCTTGGTGGCGCCGTACGTGCTGGTCGGGGCCTTGACCGCGGCCTCGGTGATGGGCAGCTCGGTGGGGTTGCCGTAGACCGCGGCGGTGGAGGAGAAGACGATGCGCGGCACCCCGGCGCTGCGGACGGCGTCCAGCAGGGCCAGCGAGCGGACCAGGTTGTGGTCCCAGTACAGCTCCGGCTTGACCATCGATTCGCCGGCGGCGATCAGGCCCGCGAAGTGCACCACCGCGTCGAAGCCGGCCTGCGGGGTCAGCACGCTCGCGGCCTCGGCGATGTCGGCCTGCACGAAGGTGGCGTCGGGCGCGACCGCTTCCCGGAAGCCGGTGCTGAGGTTGTCCAGGACGGTGACCTCGTGACCGGCGTCGAGCAGCAGGCGGCTGGTGACGCTGCCGATATATCCGGCCCCTCCCGTGACGAGCAGTTTCACGTCGTGACCTTTCGTAGCGGATGCTGGACGGACGCGCTGTCTTCAGAATAGCTTTCCACTAAGAACGCTCATAAGTCAACACGTTCAAACATCAGACAATCCGGTGCCGGGCGTTTGACGGAAAGCCCCGCGAAGCTGACACAATGGCGCTCATGTCCGACGCCGACCACCGTCCCCGGGTGCTCTCCGGCATCCAGCCGACCGCCGATTCCTTCCACCTCGGCAACTACCTCGGCGCGGTCCGTAACTGGGTGGCCATGCAGGAGACCGCCGACGCCTTCTATTGCGTCGTGGACCTGCACGCGATCACCATGGGGCACGACCCGGTGGCCCTGCGCAACCGCACCCGTCTGTCGGTCGCGCAGCTGCTCGCCCTGGGGCTGGACCCGGAGCGCTGCACCCTCTTCGTGCAGTCGCACGTCCCCGAGCACGCGCAGCTCGCCTGGGTGCTGAGCTGCATCACCGGCTTCGGCGAGGCCGGCCGGATGGTCCAGTTCAAGGACAAGTCGGCCAAGCAGGGCTCGGACACCACCAGCGTCGGGCTGTTCACCTACCCGATCCTGCAGGCCGCCGACATCCTGCTCTACCAGGCCGACGCCGTGCCCGTGGGCGAGGACCAGCGCCAGCACCTCGAGCTCACCCGTGACCTGGCCCAGCGGTTCAACACCCGGTTCGGCCCGACCTTCACCGTGCCGGCGGCGTACATCGTGCGCGACACCGCCAAGATCACCGACCTGCAGGAGCCGACCGCGAAGATGTCGAAGTCGGCGTCGTCGCCCAACGGCATCCTCGAGCTGCTGGACGACCCGGCCCGGTCGGCCAAGAAGATCAAGTCGGCGGTCACCGACACCGGCCGGGAGATCCTCTACGACGAGGAGAACAAGCCCGGCATCAGCAACCTGCTGACCATGTACGCGGCGCTGACCCAGCGGACCATAGACGAACTGCTCGAGGAGTACGACGGCCGCGGCTACGGCGACCTCAAGAAGGACCTCGCCGAGGTCTTCGTCGAGTTCGTCAAGCCGGTCCAGGAGCGCACCCGCACCTACCTGGAGGACCCGGGCTACCTCGACAAGGTCCTCGCGGTCGGCGCCGACAAGGCCCGGGCGGTATCCGCGGTCACGCTGGCCAACGCCTACCAGCACCTCGGGTTCCTCAGCCCGGCGCGCGAGGTCTGACCCGCGTGGCCGAGGGCACGACGCGCATCGGCGTCGCGATCGACATCCCCGAGCCGTGGGGCTCGGAGCTGACCCGCCGCCGGGGCGCGGCGGGCGATCCGCAGGCGGCGTACACACCGGCCCACGTCACCCTGCTCGGCCCGACCGAGATCCGCACGGAGGCGTTGCCCGACGTCGAGAAGCACCTCGAGGCGGTCGCCTCGGCCCAGCAGCCGTTCACCATCCACCTGCGCGGCACCGGCACGTTCCGGCCGGTCACCGAGGTGGTCTTCGTGACCCTCGCGGTCGGCATCAGCGAGTGCGAGCTGCTGTCCGCCGCGATCACCGCGTCCGAGGCGATCAACCGGGACACCCGGTTCCCGTACCACCCGCACGTGACGGTCGCCCAGGACGTGCCGAGCGACGCGCTGGACGCGGTCTTCGAGGATCTGGCCGGCTTCTCGGCGCGCTTCGACGTCGGCGGATTCACGCTCTTCTCGCACGGTGGCGAGGGCCCCTGGCAGCGCCGGCGCGACTACCCGCTCGGCGGCCTGCGTTAGCCAGCCCGGCCCGCCGGAAGAGCCCGGGCCTGCGCGGACAGACCCCGCCGCATTCGGTACGGTCGGCGGCGTGAACGCCATCGACCGGGCGTACGCCGCGGTCGAGATCCGGATCATGGCCCTGCGGCACCGCTCGCGGTACTTCGACCACCTGTGCCGCGCGTTGCTGCGCTACGACGAGGTGCTGGGTGGCCGGCTGGCCGCGGCGATCGCCTACTACGGCTTCTTCGCGGTCTTCGCCCTGGCGCTGATCGGCTACTCGGTCTTCGGCTTCCTGATCAAGAGCAACTCCGGGCTGTTCCAGATCGTCCAGGACTTCCTCGGGGAGAATCTGCCGTTCCTGGACGTCGAGGCGATCGTGGCCAGCGGCCGGACCGTCGGCATCGTCGGCATCGTCGGCCTGGTGCTGACCGGCATCGGCTGGGTCGAGGCGATCCGCTCCTCGCAGCGGCTGATCTGGCGACTCAACGAGCAACCCGGCTACATCGGCGTCCGCCAGGCCGTCGACCTGCTCGTGATGATCGGGATAATGCTGCTGCTGGGCGTCTCCGTGTTCGCTGTCTACGGCCTGGAGTCGCTGCTGGAGTGGCTGGCCGGCGGGCACGTGTCGTTCCTGCGGGCCATGGTCAGCCTCATCCTCACGCTGGGCATCAACATGCTGCTGGCGGCCGCCCTGCTGGCCGCCGTGCCGCGGCTGCGGATGACCGCGCGCCGGATGGCCCCGCCGGTGCTGCAGGTCGGCATCGGCATCACCCTGCTCAACACGGTGGGCCGCTCGCTGCTCGGCCTGGTCGAGCGCAACCCGGCGTACGGCCTCGTCGCCAGCGCGGTGGGCGTGCTGGTGTACCTGTACGTCTTCAACCAGCTGCTGCTGTTCGGCGCGGCCTGGGCGGCGACCAGCCCGCACGGTCGCGTGGTGGACCTGTCAGCTGACGATAAAACCGCTCCGGTGGGGCAAAATACCTGGATTCGGCACCACCGCCCGGAATGATGAGCAGGTGGGGACCCTCGTGACGCTGCACCTGCCGCCGGACTCGCCGGTGGCGAACCTGCCCTGGATCATCACCATCGGCGCGCTGGACGACGAGGAGGAGTGGGAGCCGCTGGTCTGCGGGCCGTACGAGCGGCCGCACGCGCTCGCGCTGGCCCAGGCCGTGGTGGCCGACGAGGACCTGATGGCGGTCGTCGAACCGCTGCTGCCGCTGGCCGACGCCGACGCCATCCGCGCGGAGATCGAGCTGGCCCGCTCCGGTCAGGACATCGACACCACCGCGACCGACCTGGACGCCGAGGGACCGCTGCGCACGACGCCGGGCCGGCCACCGTCCGAGGCCGAGGTACGCGCCGGCTTCGCCCGCATCGCCGCCAAGCTCACCTCGGGCGGCTGACCCGGGAGCCGTCCGGCCGGGCGGGCATACTCGTGTCGTGGTGCTCTCACGACGGTGGTCGGCGTTCCTGGTCCTGGTCGGTGTCTGGACGTGGCTCATCTGGCCCCGGTTCGGCCTGGCGATCTACCGCGACGACCGGTCGTTCGCCGGCGGCAGCCCGACGTCGTTCCTCTGGGTGCACGCACTGCTGATCGCCGCGTCGCTGGTGATCGGCACGACGGTCGGCGTGCTGGGGGTCCGGGCCTGGCGCGCGGCGGCCCCCGCGCCCCGACGCGCCGAAGAAAACGCGGCCGTGAGTCCGCTGCCGCCGAAAGATTAACGGCGGGTTACTCCGGCAACCGGGCATTTCCCGCCCCAGCCTTGCTAAAGCGGCGTTCAGGGGCCCGGCCGGTCGCGGCCAGATAACGGTGCGCCAACAGTCCGGCCCGATTTCCTGACGCCGCCGTGGCCTGCGGCTACGCTCCCGACCTGAGACGCACCGCGAAGTGCCGGTGCGCTGTGGAAGGAGGGCGTCTTGCGCCCAGTACGTGGGAAGCGAATCGTTGCGATTCTCGCGGCGGGTGGGCTCTCGCTCGCCGCCGCTGCCTGTGGCGACGCCCCGGACGAGACCCCGAGCGGGGGCGCCAGCAGCGCCGCCGCCGCATATAAGGCGTGCATGGTCACCGACACCGGTGGCATCGACGACCGCTCGTTCAACGCCTCGGCGTGGGCCGGCATGCAGGCCGCGAAGGAGGCCCAGAGCAACGTCGACCCGAAGTACGTGGCGTCGACCGCTCCGGAGGACTACGAACCCAACCTGCGTCAGTTCGTCACGCAGAAGTGCAACTTCATCCTCGCGGTCGGCGGCCTGATGGGCGACGCCACCAAGAAGGTCGCGGCCGAGAACGCCACCCAGCAGTTCGGCATCGTGGACAGCAGCATCGCGGGGGCGAACAACGTCTTCCCGATGCAGTTCGCCACCGAGCAGGCGGCCTTCCTGGCCGGTTACCTCGCCGCGGGCTACTCCAAGTCCGGCAAGGTGGCCACCTACGGCGGCCTGAAGATCCCGCCGGTCACCGTCTTCATGGACGGCTTCGCCGACGGCGTCGCGCAGTACAACAAGGCCAAGGGCAAGAACGTCGCCGTGCTCGGCTGGGACAAGGCCAAGCAGAACGGCACCTTCGCCGAGAACTTCGGCGACCAGAACAAGGGCAAGTCGATCACCAACACGTTCGTCGCCCAGGGCGCCGACGTGGTCATGCCGGTGGCCGGCGGCACCGGCCTGGGCACGGCGGACGTCGCCAAGGCGTCCGGCGGCAAGGTGTCGGTCATCTGGGTCGACCAGGACGGCTGCAAGAGCGCCGAGCAGTACTGCGACGTCTTCCTGACCACGGTGGTCAAGAACATCACCGACGCGGTCGAGACGGCTGTCTCCGAGGGCGCCTCCGGCAAGCCGCTCACGGCCACCCCGGGCTACCTGGGCACGCTGGAGAACAACGGTGTCTCCATCGCGCCGTACAACCAGTTCGACAGCAAGGTCGACGCCGGACTCAAGTCCGAGGTCGACAAGCTCAAGGCGGACATCATCGCGGGTACGGTCAAGGTCGAGTCGGTCAACGCCCCCAAGTGATCCGTTTCCCGGGACACCGGGTCACGAGCTAGCAATCCGGCCGCCGCGCGGTCGTGGGGTCCACCCCCCGCGGCCTGCGCGGCGGCTCTGCTCAGGCTGCTAACGTCCCCCCGTTGATCACCAGCCTCTCGTCTGCAGGAGATTCCGCTGAGACTCGAACTGCGCGGCATCACCAAGCGCTTCGGCGACCTGGTGGCCAACGACCACATCGACCTGACCGTCGAACCGGGTGAGGTGCACGCCCTGCTCGGTGAGAACGGCGCGGGCAAGTCCACCCTGATGAACCAGCTGTACGGGCTGCTGCAGCCCGACGAGGGCGAGGTGCTCGTCGACGGCGTGGCGCGGACCTTCCGCAGCCCCCGCGACGCCATCGCGGCCGGCATCGGCATGGTGCACCAGCACTTCATGCTCGTACCGGTCTTCACCGTGGCGGAGAACATCGCCCTCGGCGCGGAGAAGGCGCGGGCCGGCTTCCTGGACCGGCGCCGGGCCCGGCGCGAGGTGCTCGAGGTCTCCGAGCGCTACGGCCTGCCGGTCGACCCGGACGCGCTGGTGGAGAACCTCCCGGTCGGCGCCCAGCAGCGGGTCGAGATCGTCAAGGCGCTGACCCGCGACGTCGACCTGCTGATCCTGGACGAGCCGACCGCGGTGCTCACCCCGCAGGAGACCAGCGAGCTGCTGGCCGTCATGCGCAGCCTCGCCGCCACCGGCAAGTCGATCGTCTTCATCACCCACAAGCTCAAAGAGGTCAAGGAGATCGCCGACCGGATCACGGTGATCCGCCGGGGCCGGACAGTGGGTACCGCCGCCCCCGAGACCCCCGAGGACGAGCTGGCCGCCCTGATGGTCGGCCGGGCGGTCAACCTGGAGGTCACCAAGGCCCCGGCCGAGCCGGGCCGGGAGGTCCTCAAGATCTCCGGCCTGATCGTCGACGACGACCGCGGCGTACGCGCCGTGGACGGCGTCGACCTGGTCGTGCGGGCCGGCGAGGTGCTCGGCGTCGCGGGCGTGCAGGGCAACGGCCAGACCGAGCTGGTGGAGGCCGTGATGGGCCTGCGCGAGCCGCGGGCCGGGACCATCCAGGTCGACAACGAGGACCTGACCGGCATGACCACCAAGCAGATCCTGCGGTCCGGCGTCGGCTACGTGCCCGAGGACCGCAGTCTCGACGGCGTGGTCAAGGAGTTCACCGTCGCCGAGAATCTGGTGCTCGACCAGTACGACCGGGCGCCGTACGGCAACGCCTTCCGGCTCAACCCGGCGGCGGTCGCGGCGGCGGCCCGCGAGCGGGTGGAGCAGTTCGACATCCGTACGTCCTCGCCGGACGCGGCGGTCAGCACCCTCTCCGGCGGCAACCAGCAGAAGGTCGTGGTGGCCCGGGAGCTGTCCCGGCCGCTGCGGCTGTTCATCGCCTCGCAGCCGACCCGCGGCGTGGACGTCGGCTCGATCGAGTTCATCCACGGCCGCGTCGTGCACGAGCGCGACGTCGGCACCGCGGTGCTGGTGGTCTCCAGCGAGCTGGACGAGGTCGCGGCGCTGGCCGACCGGATCGCCGTCATGTACAGGGGCCGGATCCTGGCGATCGTCTCGCCGGACACGCCCCGCGAGGAGATCGGCCTGCTGATGGCCGGCATCACGGACCCCGCGGCCGCGGCGCCGGCTGCAACGGCCACCGAGCCGGGCACCGGGCCGGCAGCGGACGGCGACGGGGCCGCAGAGAAGGGGACCAAGTGACCACCGACGAACCGGTCGGCGCACCGCGGAAGCCGGCCGACGAGCCGGCCGCGGACCCGGCAGCCGCCACGGGCGTGCAGGACAAGCCGGCCGCCGGCCCGGCCCCGGACAAGCCGGGCGACGAAGACACCTTCCTGAACCAGTTCGTGCGCAACCTGTGGGCGGCCAACACGGTCACGGTGACGGTGCTGTCCGTCCTCATGGCCATGGTCATCGGCGCGATCCTGATCATCGTGTCCGACCCGGCGGTGCTGGACACGTTCTCGTACCTCACCGCCCGGCCCGGCGACGCGCTCAACGCCAGCTGGACCGTGGTCAGCAACGCGTACGCGGACCTGTTCAAGGGCGCGATCGTCGACCCGGCCGCCATCACCGCCTGGAGCAACGGCACCGGCACCTGGCGCCAGGTCGTCTTCCCGATCTCCGAGACGCTGACGTACGCGGCCCCGCTGGTCTTCACCGGCCTGTCGGTGGCGCTGGCGTTCCGCGGCGGCCTGTTCAACATCGGTGGCCAGGGCCAGGCGGTCGTCGGCACGATCTGCGCCGCGCTGGCCGGCTTCCTGCTGCCGCTGCCGCCGGTGATCCACCTGATCGCCGCGCTCGTCGCCGGCCTGCTCGGCGGCGCGCTCTGGGGCTTCGTGCCGGGCATCCTCAAGGCCCGCACCGGCGCCCACGAGGTCATCGTCACGATCATGCTGAACTACACCGCCAACCTGTTCCTGAGCTGGCTGATCCTGCAGAAGGGCATCCAGCAGAGCGGGCGCAGCGACGCGATCAGCGAGCCGGTCGACTCCTCGGCGCAGCTGCCGGCCGTCGGCGGCGAGGTCCGCGTCAACCTGGGCATCGTGCTGGCCGTACTGGCCACCGCGGCGGTCGCCTGGCTGCTCAACCGGTCGGCGTTCGGCTTCGAGCTGCGCGCGGTCGGGGCCAACCCGGCCGCCGCCCGCACCGCGGGCATCAGCGTCGCGCGGACGTACACCCTGCTCATGGTCACGGCCGGTGGCCTGGCCGGGCTGGGCGGCGCGACCCAGGTGCTGGGCACCGCGCATGCCCTGACCACCCAGGTGGCCGGCAACATCGGCTTCGACGGCCTGCTGGTCGCCCTGCTCGGCCGCAACCGGCCCTGGGGCACCCTGGCCGCCGCGGTGCTGTTCGGCGCGCTGCGGGCCGGCGGCAACCGGATGCAGTCGTTCTCGAGCATCTCCCTGGAGCTGGTGACCGTGCTCCAGGCCCTGATCGTCATCTTCATCGCCGCTCCGGCCCTCGTGAAGGCGATCTTCCACCTGCGTGCCGCCCGCTCCGCGCGGCTCGGCGCATCGATGGCGAAGGGCTGGTGACCCCGGTGTCGACGGCGACAGTGGACGACCTGACACAGACCGCGGCCCCGGCCCGGTTCTGGGACCGGCAGCGGCGGCTCGGGGTCGGCGTGGTCCTGATCGGCCTGATCGCGACGGCCGTCTTCGGGCCGCTCGCCCCCTCGAAGACCGCCCGGTTCACCCTGAGCGAGGACGCCGCGGGCGCGGCGCTGTCGATCAACGGCCAGCTCGGCACCATCCTGTTCGGTCTGGTCGCGGTGGCGGCGGGCGCGGTGCTGCTGGCCGGGCTGGCCCGGCGGTACCAGACGTCCGTGCTGAGCCTGGGCATCCTCGCGTTCGTGCTGTCGTTCCTGTGCTGGCAGGTGGCGGGCAAGTTCCTGCCGCTGGTCGACACGGCCAGCGGCACGCTGCAGCTCGCGGTCCCGCTGGTGCTGGGTGCCCTGGCCGGCGTGCTCGGCGAACGCTCCGGCGTGGTCAACGTGGCCATCGAGGGCCAGTTCCTGATGGGCGCGTTCGGCGCGGCCCTGGTCGGCACGATGGCGACCAGCGTCTGGGTCGGCCTGTTCAGCGCCGCGGTCGGCGGCGTGATCATCGCGGCGATCCTGGCCGTGCTGGCCATCCGCTACCTGGTCGACCAGGTCGTGGTCGGCATCGTGCTCAACCTGCTGGCGCTGGGCATGACCGGCTTCCTCTACGAACGGCTCATGCAGACCGACGCGCAGTCGTACAACCAGCCGCCGCGGATGCCCGAGTGGCGCATCCCCGGCCTGGCCGACATCCCGGTCGTCGGTCCGGTCCTGTTCGACACGAACCTGCTGGTCTGGCTGGCCCTGATCCTGGTCTTCGTGATCCACTTCGCGCTCACCCGGACCCGCTGGGGCCTGCGGACCCGGGCGGTCGGCGAGCACCCGACGGCGGCGGACACGGTCGGCATCCGGGTACGCGGCCTGCGCTACCTCAACGTGCTGCTGGGCGGCGTGATCGCCGGTGCCGGTGGCGCCTACTTCACGCTGGTGGCCACGGGCAGCTTCAACAAGAACATGACCGCGGGCGCCGGCTTCATCGCCCTGGCCGCACTGATCTTCGGTCGCTGGACGCCGTTCGGGGCGCTCGGAGCGGCACTGTTCTTCGGCTTCGCGCAGAAGCTGGCGACGTATCTGAGCGTCGCGGGCAGCTCGGTGCCGAGCCAGTTCCTCAACATGCTGCCGTACCTGGCGACCATCATCGCGGTGGCCGGGCTGGTCGGCCGGGTCCGCGCGCCGGCCGCCGACGGGCAGCCCTACATCAAGAGCTGACCGGCCGTTCAGGGGAGCCGCGACCGGCCGGAACGGTGGTGGGGCAGAATCGGCGGCATGGAGATCGACTGGGGCTCGCTGCGGGCCGCCGCCATCGAGGCCATGCGCCGCGCCTACGCCCCGTACTCCGACTTCCCGGTCGGGGTGGCCGGGCTCGTCGACGACGGCCGGGTCGTGGTCGGCTGCAACGTGGAGAACGCGTCGTACGGCGTCGGCCTCTGCGCCGAGTGCGGTCTGGTCAGCTCGCTGCACGCGACGGGCGGGGGCCGGCTGGTGGCCGTCTCGTGCGTGGACGCCAACGGCCTGCCGCTGATGCCGTGCGGCCGCTGCCGTCAGCTGCTGTACGAGCACGGCGGGGCCGACTGCCTGGTGGAGGCGCTGCCCCGGCCGCTGCGCATGGCGGAGCTGCTGCCGAACGCGTTCGGGCCCGACGACATCGAGAAGGTCACCGGGCCGTCCGCGGTGCCGGCCGTGCCCGCCCAGCTCGCCAAGTGGCGCGGCCGCGGGACGGTTTTCGTGCACCCGGACCTCTCCGGCGGGGAGCAGGTGTGGACCGGCTACTGGGAGCGGTCGGCCGGCAGCCCCGGTGAGGCCGAGGCGGAGAAGGGCGTCCTGGAGGAGGGACCGAACTTCCCGACCGCCGGTGCGGCGGTGACCTGGGGGCTCACCCGTACCCCCAGGGTCGTGGTCGTCGACGCCGAGGGCGGCCTGTCCTGGGCCGGCGAGGGGGAGCCGCCGGAAGGCATCGGAACCAAGTGGGAGCAACGATGAGCGAGTTCGCCGCGGTCGACGTCATCCGGACCAAGCGGGACGGCGGGGTGCTCTCCGACGCCGCGATCGACTGGGTCGTGGACGCCTACACCAGGGGTGTCGTGGCCGATGAGCAGATGTCCGCGCTCGCCATGGCCATCCTGCTGCGCGGGATGAACCCCGCGGAGATCGCCCGCTGGACCGCGGCGATGATCGCCAGCGGCGAGCGCCTGGACCTGTCGGCCGTCTCCCGGCCGACCGTGGACAAGCACTCCACCGGCGGCGTCGGCGACAAGATCACGTTGCCGCTCACCCCGCTGGTCGCCGCCTGCGGCGCCGCCGTGCCGCAGCTCTCCGGGCGCGGGCTCGGGCACACCGGCGGCACCCTCGACAAGCTCGAGTCGATCCCGGGCTGGCGGGCCGCTCTGAGCAACGACGAGTTCGTGCGCCAGCTCCAGGACGTCGGTGCGGTCATCTGCGCGGCCGGCGACGGGCTCGCCCCCGCCGACCGCAAGCTGTACGCCCTGCGCGACGTCACCGGCACGGTCGAGGCCATCCCGCTGATCGCCAGCTCGATCATGAGCAAGAAGATCGCCGAGGGCACCGGCGCGCTGGTGCTCGACGTCAAGGTCGGCACCGGCGCGTTCATGAAGGACGTGGACACCGCCCGCGAGCTGGCCCGGACCATGGTCGAGCTCGGCACCGCGCACGGCGTCCGGACGGTCGCCCTGCTCACCGACATGAACACCCCGCTGGGCCTGGCCGTCGGCAACGCGGTCGAGGTCCAGGAGTCGCTGGAGGTGCTGGCCGGTGGCGGTCCGGCCGACGTGGTGGAGCTGACCCTGGCCCTGGCCCGGGAGATGCTCGCCGCGGCCGGTCTGGACACCGACCCGGCCGAGGTGCTCAGGTCCGGCGCCGCGATGGACTCGTGGCGGGCGATGATCCGGGCCCAGGGCGGCGATCCGGACGCGGCGCTGCCCACCGCCCGCGAGACCGAGGTGCTCCGGGCCGGGGCCGACGGTGTGGTCGCGGGCATCGACGCGCTGGACGTGGGGCTGGCGGCCTGGCGGCTCGGCGCGGGACGGGCCCGCAAGGAGGACCCGGTGAGCTTCGGTGCCGGGATCATGCTCAAGGTGCGCCCGGGGGACACCGTACGGGCCGGCGACGTGCTGCTGGAACTGCGTACCGATGACGCCGGCCGGATCCCGGCGGCGCTGGCCACCGCCGAGGGCGCGGTCCGCATCGCGCCGAGCGCGCCCGCCCCCGCGCCGCTGCTGATCGACCGCATAGCCTGATCGGTCATGAAGGCCGCCCCCGATCCCCGAGCGGTGCGCGACGCCAGCCTGGACGAGCTGCACCGGCTCGGCCTGCCGCTGCCGCCACCGGCGTTCCCGCTGGTGTGGGAGCCGGGGGACGGCGTGGAGCTGCGACCGACGACCGAGCTGGAGGCCCGGGCGGCGGTGCTGCACGTGGTGGTGGCCCGCTGCTTCGGCATGCCCACCGAGGCGGCGATGACCTGGCTGCTCAGCTCACACCTGGTGGATTTCGTCACCCCGCCGGAATGGCAGTTCGTGGCCGGCGGCAAGGGTGACCACCGGTCTTTCGTGCTGCACCACGACGCGGTGTTCGCGCTGGCCTGGCTGCTGGGGCTGAGCCGGCACCTCGATCCGACCGAGCCGCCCGAGGACAGGCTGATGCAGCAGATGCCGGACCTGCCCGGCGGGGAGCTGTTCGACCGGTGGCGGTCGCGGTCGCTGGTGGCGCCGCGGGACGCGATCGAGGCGGCGGTGCTGCTCGACCTCTACTACTGCCTGGACTGGGCGTTCCAGGAGTCGGAGAAGGCCGGCGTGCCGGTGCCGGGGGAGATGGACAGCAACGCCATCGGGCAGCGCCGGTGGGCGCTCGAGTGGGGGGTGGTGTTCGTGGGGCCGTACCACGAGGAGCCGCCGGAATGGGAAGAGGTCGACCTCTCCGTGTAGGTCCTAGACCGGGCGGTAGACGGTCAGGTTCACCGCCGCGGTGACGGTCTGCTCCGCTGCCCTGATCTTGTCCAGGGGGACGTGGCGGGCGCTCGGGGTCATACCGATCAGGGTCCGGGTCTCCGAGGCGGTCAGGCTGAGCCGGCGGCGATGGGTGGTCGTGCCGTCCGCGCGGAAGGCGGGGCCCAGGGTCTGCGCCACCCGGTCCGCCTTGGCCGGATCGACCTGGATCAGGCCATGGGCGGTCACCAGCTCCCGGAGGTGCTCCGGGGCCGGGGTGACGACGAGGAGCATGCCGTCGCGGCGCAGGACCCGGTGGAACTCCGGGCCGTTGCGCGGGGCGAAGACGTTCAGCAGGACCGAGACCGAGGCATCGGCCAGCGGCAGGGGACGCCACAGGTCGGCCAGGGCCGCGCCGGCCCGGGGATGAGCGCGAGCGGCGCGGCGCAGGGCGGGTTTCGACACGTCGAGGCCGAGGCCCTGGGCTGCCGGCAGGGCGTCGAGGACGTGGGCCAGGTAGTCGCCGGTGCCCGTACCCGCGTCGAGGACCAGGCCGTCGTCCGCCCGTACCGTCTCGGCCAGCGCCTCGGCGATGAAGGCGTAATGGCCTTCGGCCAGGAAGGCCGCCCGGTCCGCGATCATCTCGGCCGAGTCGCCCGGATGGGGCGACCGGCCCGCCGTCAGGTTCACGTAGCCCTGCCGCGCGATGTCGAAGCTGTGCCCCTGGCGGCACCGCAGGGCCTGGTCGTCCGGCCGGGCCAGCCCTTCGCCGCACACCGGGCAGCGCAGGTACGGCAATGCTCCGTCGATCATCCGCTGCTTCCCTCTAGCATCTGTTGATGGTCGCCATCACCCACGCCGACATCGTCAACGCCCCGAAGGCCCTGCTGCACGACCACCTCGACGGTGGGCTGCGGCCCGCCACGATCGTGGAGCTCGCCGCCGAGATCGGGCACGAACTGCCCGAGACCGACCCGGACCGGCTGGGGAACTGGTTCGTCGCCGCGGCCGACTCCGGGTCGCTGGAACGCTACCTGGAGACCTTCGCCCACACCGTCGCGGTGATGCAGACCGAGGCGGGCCTGCACCGGGTGGCCAAGGAGTGCGCGCTGGACCTGGCCGCCGACGGCGTCGTCTACGCCGAGATCCGGTACGCCCCGGAGCAGCACCTGGAGCGCGGGCTGAGCCTGGACGCGGTCGTCGACGCGGTGCACGCCGGATTCCGCGAGGGTTGCGCCGAGGCGGCCGCCCAGGGTCACCACATCCGGATCGGCACGCTGCTGACCGCGATGCGGCACGCCGCCCGGTCGCAGGAGATCGCCGAGCTGGCGGTGCGTTACCGCGACACCGGGGTGGTCGGCTTCGACATCGCCGGTGCGGAGGCCGGCTTCCCGCCCACCCGGCACCTGGACGCGTTCGAGTACCTGCAGCGGGAGAACTTCCACTTCACCATCCACGCCGGCGAGGCCTTCGGGCTGCCGTCGATCTGGCAGGCGATCCAGTGGTGCGGCGCCGACCGGCTGGGCCACGGGGTGCGGATCGTGGACGACATCACCGGGACCAGCCTGGGGCGGCTGTCGTCGTACGTGCGGGACAAGCGGATCCCGCTGGAGCTCTGCCCGTCGTCCAACGTGCAGACCGGCGCGGCGCCGTCGATCGCCGAGCACCCCATCGGGCTGCTGCACGACCTGCGCTTCCGGGTCACCGTCAACACCGACAACCGGCTGATGAGCGGTACGTCGATGTCGCGCGAGATGGCGCTGCTGGCCGAGGCCTTCGGGTGGGGCTGGAGTGAACTGCAGTGGTTCACGATCAACGCGATGAAGTCGGCGTTCATCCCGTACGACGAGCGGCTGGCGATCATCAACGATGTGATCAAGCCGGCGTACGCGAAGTTGATGTCCTAAAGTCCGCTTTTAAGCGGCATTGGCGACACGTCCGTACTTTCGTCTCCCGAAACTGCCGATTCGGTCAGCCGCCTCATCCTTTCGGACAGAGTGCTGTCTCAAACACTGCACAATCCGGCATCTTGCCTTGCCGTCGGCTCCCGTGCGAGCAATCGTCTGTGCTGCCCGATCGAAGCTGGATCGGGTCCGGCCGGTGTGTGCGGGAACCCCGTGGCGCCGTTCGGAGCGAGTGACTTAAAGAGAAGCGCCCTTATACGAGCAGTGATGGCTGGCCGGCGATGTCCAACTCTTCGGACGCAACATCGCATCACACAAACGGTCCGGGTCAGGCTGCTCTTTCTCTTTGACACTCGTCGTGATGGAATCTCGGGGGCCCGACCCGGTGAGTCGGCCGTGTGCGGTGCCCGGTGATCCGATGGCCGGGTCCGAATCAGGAGGACGGTGACGTGAGCAAGCGCCCCAAGACGGCGAACGCTGTCATGTCGCGTCTCGGACGGCCGGCCGGCCGGCTGCGGGATCTGCCGATCTGGTCGAAGCTCGGGCTCATCATGCTCGTGCCCACGCTGGCGACAGTCGTCGTCGGCACCAGCGGCCTGATCGACCACATCAACGAGGCCAGTGACGCCGAGCGCGCCCGCACCCTGGCGGTGCTCTCACAGGCCGCCGGTGGCCTTGTCGATCACCTGCAGAACGAACGCGCCTACGGCGTGATGATCGCGACCACCAAGAAGGACACACCCGAGCGCAGGACTGCGGACTCCGCCTACAAGGCCGAGCACCCGAAGGTGGACGCGGCGAAGCTGCCGTACTCGCAGCAGAAGGCCGCCCTCGACGACGTGCCGGATCAGGTCGACATCCTGCTCAAGCGGCTCGACAGCAACCTGCTCGAGCTGCCGTCGATCCGCAGCCGCACCGCCAACGGCGACTTCGGTCCCGACGACCTCAGGGCCAATTACGACCCCCTGATCAACGACCTGCTGAACGTCCGCGACGCGTCCGCGCAGCTCGCCCAGGACACCAACCTCAGCGACCGGTTGCGGGTCGTCGCCGCCGTCGCCCGGGGCAAGGACTACATCTCCCAGCAGCGCGCTGTCGGCCTCGAAGTGCTGGGCACCGAGGACTTCACGCCCCCCCTGCGGCGCAAGTTCCTGCTCACCGACACCGGGTTCGCGATCTCCAACGCCGCTATGCGCCAGGTCGCGACCGACGAGGACAAGGCACTCTTCGATCGGGTCGTCAGCGGCCCGGCCAAGCGCGCCGCCACCAACCTCACCGGCCCGCTGCAGGGCCTGGCCACGAACAACTCCAGGTCGATCCCGTTCAACCGCTCCCAGTGGGAAACGGCGATGCTGGGATACAACGACCTGTTCCGCAACGTCGAGAACCGCCTCGACAGCCAAATCGTGGAGCAGGCCACCGACATCCGCGACGACGTGCAGACCCAGGTCTTCGTCGAGACCAGCGTCCTGCTCGGCCTGCTGCTGCTCTCCATCGTCTTCGCCGCCCTGGTCGCCCGCTCGATGGCGCGCTCGCTGCGCGAGCTGCGCCAGGGTGCCCTGAACGTCGCCCAGTTCGGCCTGCCCCAGGCGGTCGAGCGGCTGCGGGATCCGGCCCTCACCGGTTCGCTGACCCCGGCGCAGGTCGCCGACCAGGTCGCCGAGCCGCTGCCGGTGCGCAGCCGGGACGAGTTCGGGCAGGTGACCGAGGCGTTCAACGCGGTCCACCTCGAAGCCGTCCGCACCGCCGCCGAGCAGGCCGCCCTGCGGTCCTCGGTCGCGACGATGTTCGTCAACCTGGCCCGCCGTTCGCAGATCCTGGTCGACCGGCTCATCGGCCACCTCGACCGCCTCGAACGCGGCGAGGAGGACCCGGACCGCCTGGCCGAGCTCTTCCAGCTCGACCACCTCGCCACCCGGATGCGTCGCAACGACGAGAACCTCCTGGTCCTCGCCGGTGCCGACTCGACCCGTGTGCAGCGGGAGCCGGCGGCCCTGATCGACGTGCTCCGCGCCGCGCAGTCCGAGGTCGAGCACTACACCCGCATCGAGTTCGGCATGATCGACCGGGACATCGAGGTGTCCGCGCACGCGGTCAACGACATGGTCCACCTGGTCGCCGAGCTCTTCGACAACGCGACCGCGTTCTCCCCGCCGAACTCGCACGTCATCGTCGAGGCCCGGCGCCTGGGCGACGGCGCGGTGCTCTCGGTCGAGGACCGCGGCATCGGCATCAGCCGCGAGCAGCTGCGCGACCTCAACGAGCGGCTCGCCCAGCCGCCGATGGTGGATGTGGCCGTCTCCCGGATGATGGGCCTGGTCGTGGTCGCCCGCCTGGCCAACCGGCACGGCGTCAAGGTCGAGCTGCGCCCGGCCGACACCGAGCGCGGCACGGTCGCCGACGTGGGCCTGCCGGCCAGCGTCATGGTCTCCGCCTCGGCGGTGGCCCGCCAGCAGCCCGGCTCCAACTCGTTCGACCAGCCGGCGCGCAACGCGTTCACCGAGCCGCCGCTGGCCCTCGAGAGCAGCTCCAACGGCCGCGGTGGCTACCCCACCGGGCGCCCGTTCGACCCCAACCCGCCGATGCCCGCCGGTGGCATGCTCGGTGCCGGTGGCAACGGCAACCGTTCGGTCCCGGCCTGGTCGGATCTGACCGGCGCCCCCTCGAACGGCTTCGAGCCCGCCGGCAACGGCAACGGCTTCGGCGGTCCGAGCAACGGCTTCGGTGGCCCCAGCAACGGCTTCGGCGGCCCGAGCAACGGCTTCGGCGGTGCCAACGGCTCCGGCAACGGCGCAAACGGGGCCAACGGCTTCCACGGCCCCCGCAGCAACGAGCCGATCCCGCCGCGGCCGCAGTCGCCGGCCGGCCCGCAGGGCTTCAGCGGTCCCGACGGGCTGCCGCAGCGCCGCAACGGTGACGCCTACCGGCCGGAGGACACCGGCTCGTACGGCCACACCATCCCGCGTCAGCTGCCGGCCAACCCGGAGTCGCAGGGTCGCAACACGTTCGTGCCGCCGGTCTCCGCGCCCCCGGTCCCGCCGGTGTCCGCGCCGCCGGTGCCGTCCGCCCCGCCGTACGGTGCTGGCCGGCCGGTCTCCGCGCCGCCCGTGTCGTCGGCCCCGCCGGCTTCCGCACCGCCGTACCAGGGTCAGCAGCCCGGCCAGAACAGGCCCAGCTCGGCGCCGCCCGCGCCGCAGTCGGCCGCTCCGGCCCCGCCCGCCTGGCCGCCGGTCAGCGCGGAGCGCGAGTCCGGCAGCAGCAGCGCCCCGCACGTCCCGGAGAGCCTCGCGGCCGCCCTGGACATGACGGCGGAGCTGCCCCGCTACCGCTCCGACCGCGGTGCCTCGAGCTCGCAGCCCCAGGTTGCCCGCCCGACCAACCCGCAGAACGCCACGCCGCAGTCCGAGGCGGAACGGTCGGCCGCGGCCGCCGCAGCCGCCCACGAGGCAGCGACCGCGCAGGCAGCCGCCGCTCAGGCGACCGCCGCCGCGCAGATCGCCGCCGCCCAGGCCGCGGCGCGTCAGCGACAGTCCGGGGAGACGCCGGCGCAGTTCGCCGACGAGACCATGGAACTGCCGATCTTCCGCGAGCTCGAGTCGGCCTGGTTCACCACGGCCCGGCCCAGCGAGCCCGCGAAGCAGGCCCCCGCCGCCACCCCGGCGCCGTCGAACGACGACAACGCCGACTCGGTGGTCACCACCCAGCGCTTCTCCACCGGGGAACCGGCGCGCTCGGTCGGGGTGCCGCAGCAGGCCTCCCCGGAGTCCCGCGGAGACCGAGAGCCGGCCCCGGTCGGCGCGGTCGCAGCGAACGGAAACGGCAACAGCTCACTGAACGGCGCCGTCTCGAGCCCGTGGCAGACCGCCGCGGACGACGGCTGGCAGGCCGCCCGCAAGGCGGCCGAGATGCCGGTCGACACCACGACGACGGCAGGTCTGCCGCGCCGCACGCCGATGGCACAGCTCGTGCCGGGTGGCGTCGACCGGGCCGAGACCTCCGTACAACGCCGCACACCCGAGGCGGTTCGCGGGCTCCTGTCCGCTTACCATCGCGGGGTGCAGCGGGGTCGCACGAAGGAAAATTCGACCAACCCGGAGGAGACTCCGGGAGGGCAGCAGTCCTCGCAGGCTGGCAAGGAGCATGAGGCATGACAAGTACGCAGGATCTGGGTTGGCTGCTCGCCAACTTTGCCGACCGCGTTCCCGGAGTGGCGCACGCGATCGCGGTTTCCGCCGACGGTCTGCTTCTCGCGGCCTCCAGGGACCTTCCGCGTGACCGCGCCGACCAGCTGGCGGCCATCGCCTCCGGCCTGGTCAGCCTCACTCAGGGCGCCGCGCGGTGCTTCGAGGGTGGTGCGGTGCTGCAGACGGTCGTCGAGATGGACAACGGGTTCCTCTTCCTGATGTCGATCTCCGACGGTTCGTCGTTCGCCGTGCTCGCAGCCCGCAGCTGCGACGTCGGTCAGGTGGGCTACGAGATGGCGCTCCTGGTCGACCGGGTCGGCGAGGCGCTCACGCCCGCGCCGCGCTCCGCCGCCGGGGTGCTCGGCTGAACGGATGCATTGTCGGCTCCGGTCGGCATCTGTCCAAAAGCTTGACAACACGAGACACTTCTATGGGCCAAGGGATGGGGTGAGCGGTGACGATGCCCGAACGCGATGAGCCGACCGGAGCACTGGTCAGACCGTACGCCGTGACCCGTGGCCGGACCCGGCCGAAGCTGGAAATCGCGCTGGAAGCGCTCGTCGAGACCACCGTGCGTGGCCGTTCCACCGGAGCGGGCAGGGGCGGGAGCGAACACCAGTACATCGCGGCGATGTGCGACGGCGGCAGAGTGCAGTCGCTGGCCGAGATCGCCGCACGCATGCAACTGCCGCTCGGGGTGGCTCGAGTGATCGTCGCGGACATGGCCACCGATGGCCTGGTCGCGGTGTACGAGCCGACATCGCTTGATGATGAGTCCGATGCGGTGGGTACGGAACTGCTGGAAAGGGTGCTGAGTGGACTTCGCAGGCTCTGACATGTCGCGCCGGCCGGCCGCCGGGCGTGTGACATCGGCGAAGATTGTCATCGCCGGTGGTTTCGGCGTCGGTAGGACGACGCTGGTGGGGTCGGTCTCTGAGATCACCCCGCTGACCACCGAGGCGATCATGACCTCCGCCGGTGTTGGTGTCGACGACAACCGGCAGGTGCCGGGTAAGACGACGACCACGGTGGCAATGGACTTCGGCCGGATCAGCATCGACCGGGATCTGATCCTCTACCTGTTCGGCACGCCTGGCCAGACGCGGTTCTGGTTCATGTGGGACGAACTGGTCAGGGGAGCCATCGGTGCGGTGGTCATGGTGGACACGCGTCGGCTCGCCGACTGCTTCGCCGCCATCGACTTCTTCGAGCACCGACGGCTGCCGTACCTGGTCGCCATAAACTGCTTCGACGGTATGCAGTACCACAACGCCCAGGACGTTCGCGACGCGCTCGCGATCTCCAGCGACGTGCCGGTGGTGAGCTGCGACGCCCGTAACCGTGAGTCGACGAAGAACGTACTGATCTCGCTGGTCGAGTATGTGCTGACTATGCGTCGCTCGCGTGCGGTAGCGCCGGCCTGACAGGCTGCTGAAGGTCCCGCTCTGCTCGACAGAGCGGGACTTTTGCATGCCCGCAGCGGTTTTGCGGCAGCTGGTGGCCTTCGGCCCCTCGGTAGGCTCGCTTCCGGCCTGTCCGGTCCCGCTCGCTTCCGGCATCTCCGGGCCAGTCCGTTTCCGGCCTGCCCCGCCCGCTCCCCGGCGTGTCCGGCCCGTTCCCAGCCCGCCCGGTCCGCTGCCGCCTACGGCCAGCTCGGCCCTACCGGCTCGTCCTGCCGGGCCTGCCCGGCCTGACCTGGCCCGCTCCCAGCCCGCCCGGTCCGCTGCCGCCTACGGCTAGCTCGGCCCGGCCTGCCTGACCCGGCCTGGCCTGACCCGGCCCGGCCTGACCCGGCCCGGCCTGACCCGGCCTGACCCGGCCCGGCCTGGCCCGGCCTGCCCGCCTCCAGGCACCTCTGCCGCTCGCACCGGCAGACCGGGTCGGTGCAGTCAACCTGCAGGTGACCGGCGTGCCCGGCCCGCTCTCGGCCTGTCCAGCCTTACCGGCCCGCCAGGCCACCGTGCCTGCACGACCCGCTGCTGCCTGCCTACCGGGCCAGCCCGGCCCCTATCGGCCTGCTGGCCCCTATCGGCCTGCTGGCCCCTATCGGCCTGCTGGCCCCTATCGGCCTGCTGGCCCCAACCCAAGCCAGCTCGGCGGCCCTCTACGGCGCGGAGAGCGGCCGGACGAGACTCCGTGGTCCGAGCTGTGCGACGTTGCCCGACCTACGCCGACCCGCGCCGACCCGCGCCGACCCACGCCGACCCACGCCGACCCACGCCATCCCGCGCCGACGCGGGCCGTGCGGCTCACGGTCGGCCGGCTGTTCGGGGAGCCCGGCCGTTCGCGGGGGTCGGCCCCGCGGATTGCACAGCCGCTCGCGGACTGCTCAGCCGCTGCAGACTGCTCACGCCACCCCAGCGCGAAGCTCCCCTGCTGGAAAACGAGCTCGCCCTCCCGCAAACCGCCAGCACAACGAGTTTGCCCCTCCCGGAACAGCGTGCCCACAACTCCGACCGAGCCCGGCCTCCTCGTGCCCCTCGCCGCAGGCGTTCGGGTACTGAGCCTTGTCGCGAAATGCGCCCACCGAGCGGCCCCGCCGAAGCTCCCGCTATCGACCCTTGATCGTGGTGGTCCAGGTGCCCGGGCGGCAGCACCAGCGCCAGCTCCCACGACGCAAAGCGTCCACAAAAGAGAACGGCCACACCCCCGCATGAGGGCGTGGCCGTTCCGTCAAAGCGTTAGGTCAGCTGCTGCGATACCCCGCGTTGCGGAAGTCCTCCTGCTGAGCACCGCCGTCACGGCTGAAGTCCCAGCCGCCCGCCGCTTCCCGGCCCGGGCGGCCGCCGATCGCGTAGCCGCCGATCTCCTGCCCGCGACGCCACCCGCGGAAGTAGCCCGTGGTGTGCGCCGCGATGCTCGCCGCGTCGCGGACGATGCGGAGTGGGCGCTCTTCCCGCAGGGGCGAGCCCGGGACCAGGTTGGCCTGCGGGACCCGCTTCGGCAGGCCGGCTGACGTCTCGGCCGCCACCGACGGCGTTGCTGCCTTTTCCGCCGCGCGCCAGCCTGTGTCGGACGGGTTCGTCCAGTCCAGGTTGGTCGAGGCTTCCTCGTCGTGGCCCGTGAACCAGGCCGACCGGGCCGCCGCGAAGATCAGCAGGTCGCCGTCGCCTTCGGCCGGGACCGGGGGTGAGGTGCTGCGGTCCAGGGCCGTCAGGGTCGTGCGGCGGGCTGCCGCTCGGCCGTTGCGGCCGCCGCGGTCGTCGACCAGGCGCAGCGGCGGGGGCTCGGTGATCGCCGTCACGTCGGCCGGGGTGTTGGTCAGGCCGTTGAGGACCGACTCCACCAGGCGCAGGGACGGCGGCTCCTGCGGCATGTCCTGCCACGGCGGGCGCACCCGTCCGTCCGACGGCGGGCTGCTCACCGCGGCCGGCGGCGGCGTGGCCGGTGCCTCGTCGCTGGTGTTCAACAGCGGCCAGTTGGCACGGGACCCGGGCTCCGGGGTCTCCTGCGTCGAGCGCTGGGCCGGCATCGGCAGCGAATAGTCCGTCGCACCGTTCGCGGCCGGCTGTCCGTTCCGGGTGTTGGCCCGGGGCGGGATGACCGTGCGCTGGCGTTCGGCGCGGGCGCTGCTCATCGCCGCGTTGGTCAGCGTCGGGCGGAACGGCTGGCCGCTGTCCGCCGGCGGCACCGACGACGGGCGCGAGCCCGGGACGATCGGCGTCATGCCCGGCGGGGGCGGCGGGACCGAGACGGGCCGGCTGGCCGGGCCCGGATCGGGGGTGCGGCTGGGCAGACCCGACGCGGCAGCCGGAGCAACCGGCGGCGGGGTGACCGGACGCGGCGCGAGCGGCGGCGGCATGACCGGCTCGGGCGCGACGGGCGGGCTGGTCAGCGGGCGCGGCATCGCGGGAGCGTGGCTCGCCGCGGCCGGCTCAGGACGGTTGCGGCGACCCAGCCGGGTGCCGGTCTCGGCCGGACGCAGGCGGGTGCCCGTGTCGGCAGCGGCGGCGGGACGGGGCATCCGGGTGCCGGTGTCCACCGGACGGGGCAGGCGGGTGCCGGTGTCCATCGGGCGGGGCACGCGGGTGCCGGTCTCGGCGGTGCGCTGGTTGGCGGCGGGCTCGGCGGCCCGGCGGGAACCGGCCTGGCGGCGGCCGGGGCTGCCGCTCAGCGACTGCGGGGTCACGCGGGCGACGAGGGTGCCGACCATGGCCTCGCAGGCGGAGTCGCAGGACCGGACAGCGCCGATCGCGTGCCGCACGGTGTCGGCCGCAGCCGACGACAGAGATTTGTTGATCCCGCCTCGGCGGGGGGATTCGCTGATCGCCACGACGAGCGCGGTGACAGCGGCGACGACCTGGTCGTCGGTGCCGGCGCCGGCGCGGGTCAGCTCCGCTGCCACGTCTTCGGCGACCTGGTCACTGTCGTGACCGCGGCCGGTGAGGCGGCCGGGCTCCGGCAGCGCGTCCAGCACCGCGAGGGCCAGGGGATGGGCCGGATCCGGGTACGCCCGCAGCGCCGCCGGATACAGCTCGCGCAGCACCTCGCGCAGCGACGTGGCAGCGGCGTGCCGGCCGTTGAGCATCGCGACGTGGGCAGCGAGCACCGGCTTGTAGCTGACCAGCTCGCGCGGCGCCGGGATGGTGGCGGCCGTGAGGGCTCCGGCCTGCAGCGCGCGGGCGAGGCCCACGGCGCGACGGGCCGCCGGTGAGGCGGACATCTCCTCGGCGGAGTCGTCGTCGGCGAACCGTTCGGCGAAGTCGTCGGCTGAGTCGTCGTCGGCGACGGCGAGGGGACGGCCGGCTGCGGTCAGCAGCGACGTGACCATGTGGTCGTCGCTGTCGGCGGCGACCGCGGCGTCCGCGAAGCCACTCGTCCGTTCCACGAGCAGCGTGCCGAGCTGGGCATAGCCCCCCGGGTCGTCGCTGATCTCGTGGACGCCGAGCAGCCTTCCCGTGTCGTCCACCACGGCGATGGTCAGTTGCGAGCCGGCCGAGGCCGTCCGCACCGTCTCATCAGCCGACGCCAGACCGCAGTACACGCGCACGAGCGCCACGGCGTCGTCCTCCTCCCCGGGAGTGCTGTATTCGGCCAAGGACTGATGGTCCCTGTTGAGGGGTCAGTCGCGCCAGTCCACAGCGGCAGAGATCTTGCCGATAATCGAGCGCCAACCCAGACTCGCCTGTTGCGCCCCGATTTTACGCAGCTTGCGCCGTCCGAAGAAACCGCCCATTCCGCCACTCTCGGCCGACCGGAGAGACTCGTCCAGGTCGTCGAGCGGCGATCCCGGCGCCAGGGCCAGGATCACGGGCTTGAGGCGCAGGGCGTGGCCCAGGTCTCGGGCCACCTCGCCGGCGGCGATGAGCAGCGGCAGATCCCACGTGTCGTGACCACCGCGCAGGTTCTCCACCACGAGGTCCAGCTCGTAGCGATCGTCCTGCGCCGGGTCGATGTCGCTCGACTGTACCCGTTCCACGACGGTCGGCCACGTGTCGAGCTGGGCCAGGTCGTGCGGTGCACCCGAACGAATGAAGGAGACCAGCGACTCCGGGGTCTTGAAGGTGAGCAGCTTGCCGCGGTGGCTCAGGAAGATGGGGACCTCTTCGTCCTCCTCCTCGGCCTCAGCGGCCTCTTCCGGCTCGTCGGCGAAGTCGGCCGGGTCGGGCTCGGCCACGACCTCGCCGTCCTCGGTGGTGACCGTGCCGTCGGACTTGCGCTCCGACTTCGTGCCCGCGTCACCCTCGGCGACCAGGGCGGCGAACTCGTCGTCGACGATGACGCCGTCCTCCTCGGCCGCGCGGGCCGCGGCCGCACGCTCCCGGGCGTCGAACGGGTCGTCCTCGTCGGTCTCGATCTCGGTCGGCGTGAGCTCCGAGGCGAGCCGGTACGCCCGCAGCGTCAGCCCCACGCCGCCCGGCATGGCGATCTCGACGGGCGAGATTCGTACCTCGTCCCACAGCTCACGGCCGGAGAGCCCGTCCTTGACGACGGCCTTCTCCTCCTTGACCGTCGAGCCCTCTTCGGGCGACTGGCTGGTCACGGTGACCTCCGGGTTGGTTCAAGCGAGCTGTTCGGACGGGTGAGTCTGGGCACACACCTTAGTGTGCGGTCCTGAAAGGAGACCGACCGAGGTCAGAAACCCTTCGGATGCCAGACCGTCTTGGTCTCCAGCAGCGCCGTCATCGGCCGCAGTCCCGGATCGGCGGTGAAGTCGGGCGTGTCGGCCGGCGGGCGGACGACCCGCTTGAGGTTGCCAGCGGCGGACCGCTCCAGCTCGGTGGCGAGCTCCGGGTCGGCCACGCCGGTGAGATCGAGCGCGTTGACGTCGTCGTGCGAGGCGAGCCAGGGCGCGGTCTCGGCGGCGTGGCCGGTGAGAATGTTCACCACCCCGCCCGGGACGTCGGAGGTGGCCAGCACCTCGGCGAGGGTGACGGCGACCTGCGGCGCGGCGGCGAGCACCACGACCGTGTTGCCGGTGACGATCGCCGGTGCGATGACGCTGACCAGCCCGAGGAACGAGGCCGGGGCGACGACACCGACAACGCCCGTGGGCTCCGGCGCGGAGATGTTGAAGTACGGGCCGGCGACCGGGTTGGCGCTGCCGTGCACCTGGGCGATCTTGTCGGACCAGCCCGCGTACCAGACCCAGCGGTCGACGGCCGCGTCGAGCTCGCCGGCCGCGACGCCCAGCGCGATGAACTCGTCGCGGCGTGCCTCGACCATCTCGGCGATCCGGTAGAGCACCTGACCGCGGTTGTAGGCGGTGGCGCCGGCCCACTTCGGCTGCGCCTTGCGGGCGGCCACGACGGCGTCGCGGGCGTCCTTGCGGGAGGCGAGGGCCACGTTGTCGCCGTCCACGAGATAGGTCCGTCCTGATTCGCTGCGCGGAAAAGCCCCGCCGATGTACAGCTTGTAGGTCTTGCGCACTGCGAGCCGACCACCCCGGGCAGCACGCCCGGTCTCGGCAGGCGCGGCGGCGCGGCCGCTCGCGGCGGCGGAGGTGGCGGCCGGATCGCCCTGGTGAGAGGAAGCGGCCGAGCCGCCCTCGGCCGGAGCAGCGACAAGATCGCCGGCGGCGACAGGATCGCCCTTGACCCGGGCGGCGGCGCGGTCGCCCTTGGCGCGGGACGCTGCCTTGGCGGGGGACGGGGACTTAGGCAAGGTACGCCTCCAGGCCGTGCCGGCCGCCCTCGCGGCCGTAACCGGACTCCTTGTAGCCGCCGAACGGCGACGTCGGGTCGAACTTGTTGAACGTGTTGGCCCAGACCACGCCGGCGCGGAGCTTGTCGGCCATCGCCAGGATCAGTGAGCCCTTGTCGGTCCAGATGCCGGCCGACAGACCGTACGGCGTGTTGTTGGCCTTTTCGATCGCCTCGTCCGGGGTGCGGAAGGTCAGCACCGACAGCACCGGTCCGAAGATCTCCTCGCGGGCGATCCGGTGCGCCTGGGTGACCCCCGTGAAGATCGTCGGGGCGAACCAGAAGCCCTGGGCCGGCAGCTCGCACGGCGGTGACCAGCGCTCGGCCCCTTCGGCGGCGCCGACGTCGGAGAGCTCGCGGATGCGGGCGAGCTGCGCCGCCGAGTTGATCGCGCCGACGTCCGTGTTCTTGTCCAGCGGGTCACCGACCCGCAGCGTCGCCATCCGGCGTTTGAGGGCGGTGAGCACCTCGTCGTACGCGGACTCCTGGACCAGCAGCCGCGACCCGGCGCAGCAGACGTGCCCCTGGTTGAAGAAGATGCCGTTGACGATGCCTTCGACCGCCTGGTCGATGGGCGCGTCGTCGAAGACGATGTTGGCCGCCTTGCCGCCCAGCTCGAGGGTCAGGCGCTTGCTGGTGCCGGCGACCGACCGGGCGATCTGCCGGCCGACCTCGGTCGAGCCGGTGAAGGCGACCTTGTCGACGCCGGGGTGCTCGACCAGGGTGCGGCCGGTCTCGCCGGCGCCGGTGATGATGTTGACGACGCCCGGCGGCAGCTCGGCCTGCTGGCAGATGTCGGCGAAGAAGAGGGCGGACAGCGGCGTGGTCTCGGCCGGCTTCAGCACGACGGTGTTGCCCGCGGCCAGCGCGGGCGCGATCTTCCAGGCCAGCATCAGCAGCGGGAAGTTCCAGGGGATGACCTGCGCGGCGACGCCCAGCGGCCGGGGGTCGGAGCCGAAGCCGGCGTACTTGAGCTTGTCGGCCCAGCCCGCGTAATAGAAGAAGTGCGCGGCGACCAGGGGCACGTCGACGTCGCGGGATTCGCGGATCGGCTTGCCGTTGTCCAGGGACTCCAGCACGGCCAGCTCGCGGGAGCGTTCCTGGACGATGCGGGCGATCCGGAAGAGGTACTTGGCGCGTTCGGCGCCGGGCAGGGCCGACCAGGGGCCGAAGGCGCGGCGGGCGGCGGCGACTGCCCGGTCGACGTCCTCGGCGCCGGCCGAGGCGACCTCGGCGAGGACCTCCTCGGAGGCCGGGTTGACGGTCTTGAAGACCCCGCCGGAGGCCGAGGCGGGCACGAAGGCGCCGTCGATGAACAGCCCGTAGGAGGGTGCGATGTCGACCACCGAGCGGGACTCGGGGGCGGGCGCGTACTGCAGGAAAGACATGGCCTCAGTCCAGCGTGAAGTAGTCCGGGCCGGCGTAGTGGCCGGTCGTGAGCTTGGTCCGCTGCATCAGCAGGTCGTTGAGCAGCGAGGAGGCGCCGAAGCGGAACCAGTCCGGGTCGAGCCAGTCGTCGCCGGCCGTCTCGTTGATCAGCACCAGGTATTTGATGGCGTCCTTGGTGGTGCGGATGCCGCCGGCGGGCTTGACGCCGACCTGGCGCCCGGTCTGCGCCCGGAAGTCCCGGACCGCTTCGAGCATGACCAGCGTCACCGGCAGCGTCGCGGCCACGGGCACCTTGCCGGTGGAGGTCTTGATGAAGTCGGCGCCGGCCAGCATGGCCAGCCAGGAGGCGCGGCGCACGTTGTCGTACGTCCCCAGCTCCCCGGTCTCGAGGATCACCTTGAGGTGGGCGGGCCCGCAGGCTTCCTTGACCGCGACGATCTCCTCGTACACGAAGTCGTAGCGACCGGACAGGAAGGCGCCCCGGCTGATCACCATGTCGATCTCGTCGGCGCCGCCGGCGACGGCGTCGCGGGTGTCGGCCAGCTTGACGTCGAGCGGGGCCTGCCCGGACGGGAACGCCGTGGCCACGCTGGCCAGGTGCACGCCGGAGCCGGCCAGCACCTCGGCCGCGACCGGGACCATGGCCGGGTAGACGCAGACGGCGGCCACGCTGGGGCAGGTGGGGTCCGAGGGGTCGGGGCGCAGCGCCTTGGCCGACAGGGCCCGGACCTTGCCGGGGGTGTCCGCGCCCTCGAGGGTGGTCAGGTCGACCATCCGGATGGCCAGGTCGATCGCCTTCGCCTTCGCGGTGGTCTTCACCGACCGGGTGCCGAGGGCGGCCGCCCGTGCCTCGACGCCGACCTTGTCGACCCCGGGCAGTCCGTGCAGGAAAGACCGGAGGTTGAAGGCGGAACCGGACATGTGAGGCAGCCTCGACGTCGCTGTCGCAGTCATGAGAGGGATTCTACGCGGCCCGCCGACAGTTGATCTTGGAGAACCCCGGTAGGTTGATCGGCGTGGACGTACTCGTCGTTGATCATCCGTTGGCCCAGTCCCGACTCACCGTCATGCGTGACGCGCAGAGCGACTCCGGAGCCTTCCGCGCCGCCCTGCACGAGCTGACCACCATGGTCGTGTACGAGGCCGCCCGCACCTTCGCCGTCGAGCAGTTCCCGGTCAGCACCCCGGTGGCGCCGACCCAGGGCACCCGGCTGGCCAACCCGCCGCTGATCGTGCCGGTGCTGCGGGCCGGCCTGGGCATGGCCGACGCCGCCCTGGCGCTGCTGCCCGAGTCGTCGATGGGCTTCGTGGGCCTGGCCCGCGACGAGGCCACCTACGAGCCGCGCGCCTACATGGAGTCGCTGCCCGGCGACCTCGCCGGGCTGCCCGTGCTCGTGCTCGACCCGATGCTCGCCACCGGCGGCTCCCTGGTGCACTGCTGCCAGCTGCTGGTCGACCGGGGCTGCACCGACGTCATCGTCTGCTGCGTGCTCGCCGCCCCGGAGGGCATCGAGCGGCTGCGCGCTTCCGGCCTGCCGCTGCGGCTGGTCACCGCGTCGATCGACGAGGGCCTCAACGAGAAGATGTACATCGTCCCCGGCCTCGGTGACGCGGGCGACCGTCAGTTCGGCGGCATGCCGCGGTTCTGAAGGGATGAAATCCTGATGAACGCCGCCGGTAGCGCGGCGTGGGGGACGGATCACAGCGCGAGACATACGGTGGGGATTTCCCCGGACGAACTGCGAAACGGCTCACGGAAAGTGACAAGCGCGGGGCGTTTCTGGTAGCCCTATGGCACGTCAGTGATGGTTGCGGCCGATGCGTACGGTAGGCGATCTCACGTCTCGGTAAGGTACTGTTCCGGCCGCCAAGCGCCGTGCCGGTGCCGTCGAGCCACGTCACATGCTCACTCCCGGCGTTGCATCAGCCACGTGTACACAGGAGGACCGCCCATGTCTGGGCTGCAGGACGCCATTCCGCCCGCTCGTCCGGTCATCGGTGAGGCCGAGATCGAGGCCGCCGTTCGTGTCCTGCGCAGCGGCATGGTCGTGCAGGGCCCCGAGGTCGCCGCCTTCGAAGCCGAGTTCGGCGAGGTCGTCGGCGGCCGGCACTGCGTGGCCGTCAACTCCGGCACGTCGGCGCTGCAACTCTCGCTGATGGCGCTGGGCTTCGGCCCGGGCGACGAGATCATCGTCCCGTCGTTCTCGTTCGCCGCCAGCGCGAACGCGGTCCGCCTGGTCGGCGCCACCCCGGTGTTCGCCGACATCGAGGCCGGCAGCTTCTGCCTGGACCCGGACGCGGTCGCCGCCGCGGTCACCCCGCGCACCGTCGCCATCATGCCGGTCCACCTGTACGGCCACCCGGCCGCGATGGACCGCATCATGCAGATCGCCGAGCAGCACAGCCTCGCCGTGGTGGAGGACGCCGCCCAGGCGCACGCCGCGGCCCTAGACGGCAAGCCCGTCGGCAGCTTCGGCGCGGCCGGGTGCTTCAGCTTCTACCCGACCAAGAACATGCACTCGCTCGAGGGCGGCATGATCAGCACCGGGGACGCCCAGCTCGCCCGCACCCTGCGTCTGCTGCGCAACCAGGGCATGGAGGCGCGCTACCAGAACGAGATCGTCGGCGCCAACATGCGGATGACCGACGTGGCCGCCGCGATCGGCCGCGTCCAGCTCGGACAGCTCGAGGCCTGGACGGAGAAGCGCCGCGCCAACGCCGCGTACTTCGACGCCAACCTCACCGGGGTGACGGTGCCGCCGGTGTCCGCGGGCGCCCGCCACGTCTACCACCAGTACACGGTCCGGGTGCAGGGCGACCGGGACGCGTTCCAGGCCGGGCTCAAGGAGCTGGGCATCGGCAACGCCGTCTACTACCCGACGCCGATCCACGAGCTGCGCCCGTACCTGAACGAGGACGGCCAGGCCGGCGACTGGAAGTTGCCGGAGACCGACCGCGCGGCCCGCGAGGTCGTGTCGCTGCCGGTGTTCCCCAGCCTGACCCAGGAGCAGCTCGACCGCATCGTCGAGGGCGTCAACACCGTGGCGGCGCGCTCATGAGCGCGGTGAAGGGTCTGCGCGCCGGCCTCATCGGCCTCGGCGCAATGGGTCGCAACCACGCCCGCGTCCTCAATCTGCTGGACGGCGTCGACTTCGTCGGCGTGCTGGACCCGGCGCCCGGCGCTGTCGCCCCGGCCGGCGTGCCGGTGGTCACCGACCTCGAGCAGCTGATCGCGCTGGGGCTGGACTATGCCGTCATCGCCTGCCCGACCGGGCTGCACGAGGAGATCGGCCTGCGGCTCGCCGAGGCCGGCGTTCACGCGCTGATCGAGAAGCCGCTGGCCCCCTCGGTGGAGGCCTCGGCCAAGCTGGTCGAGGCGTTCGAGAGCCGCAACCTGGTCGGCGCGGTCGGCCACATCGAGCGCTACAACCCGTCGCTGCAGAGCCTGCGCAACCGGCTGGAGGCCGGCGAGCTGGGCGACATCTACCAGGTCGTGACCCGGCGCCAGGGCCCGTTCCCGGGCCGCATCGCCGACGTCGGCGTGGTGATGGACCTGGCCACCCACGACATCGACCTGACCGCCTGGGTGACCGGCCACGAGTACGTGGACGTCTCCGCCCGCACGGTCTCGCGCAGCGGTCGCCCGCACGAGGACATGGTCTCCGCGGTGGCTTCGCTGGGCGGCGGCCTCATGGCCAACCACCTCGTGAACTGGCTCAGCCCGTTCAAGGAGCGGTCCACGGTGATCACCGGGGCCAAGGGCAGCTTCGTCGCCGACACCCTGACCGCCGACCTGACCTTCTACGCCAACGGCGCGGTCGACACCGAGTGGGAGGCGCTGCGGGCGTTCCGCGGCGTGGCCGAGGGCGACATGGTCCGCTACGCGATCCCGAAGCGCGAGCCGCTGCTGGTCGAGCACGAGCGCTTCCGGGACGCCGTGGAGGGCAAGGACAGCGACATCGTCACGCTGCGGCAGGGTATGCGTACGGTGCAGGTGGCCTCGGCCGTCCTGCAGTCGGCCCGTGAGGGAAGCGTCGTCCAGGTGCCGCGGGGGCAGGAGAGTTGATGTCCGGCAAGTCTCCCTCCTCGGGCTCGGGCGGGAAGGAGCGACGGCCACGCGTTCTGTACCTGTCGTTCTACTTCCCGCCGAGCCGGGCCAGCGGGGTGTTCCGGGCCCGCGCGACCGCGAATCACCTGGCCCAGGCCGGCTGGGACGTGACCGTGCTGACCGCGCCCCGGGAGTTCTTCCGTTACCACCTCGACGGCGCCGAGGACCCGGCGCTGGAGGAGACGGTCGACCCCCGGGTCCGGGTCGAGCGCCCCGCCATGAACGCCTACCACTACGAGCACGACGTGCGCCGCTTCAGCCGTTTCCGGCGCACGTTCCCGAACATCGCCAGCAAGCTCTACCACGCCTCGCAGAAGCACATCTTCGGTGAGCCGTACCTGGGCTGGATCCCCGGCGTCGTGCGCACCGCCGTGACGCACCACCTGCGCCGTCGCTTCGATCTGGTGCTGGCGACGGGCAACCCGTTCGTCTCGTTCGCCGCCGCGCACGAGCTCGGCAAGCTGTTCAAGATCCCCTACGTCGTCGACTTCCGGGACGCCTGGATCTTCAACCAGTTCACCGAGCAGATCCGCTTCCCCGAGGGCGGGAAGATGATGCGCTGGGAGGAGAAGGTCGTCCGGGACGCCGCCGAGGTCGTCTTCGTCAACGACGGCATGCGCCGGTGGTACGCCGACCGTTACCCGTCCGCCGCGAAGCGGATGGAGGTCGTCCCCAACGGCTGGGAGCCCGAGCTGCTGGGCCGCCCGGCCTACCACGAGCCCGAGCCCGACCGCCCGCTGCGCTTCAGCTACCTGGGCACGGTCACGGCGTACCTGCCGCTCGAGGTCCTGATCGGAGGCTGGCGGCTGGCCCGCAGCCATCCGCTGCTGGCCGACGCCGAGCTCGACATCCACGGTCACCTGGGCTTCTTCCCGGCCGACGCGGCGATGATCCGGCCCCGCCTGGACGCCGGGGCCGACGTGGGTGTGGTCTACCGCGGGCCGTTCGCCAAGACCGAGGCGGCCAAGGCGTACGCCGAGAGTGACGCCCTGGTGTTCTGCGTGCCCGGCGCCCGGTTCGTGACCTCCGGCAAGGTCTTCGAGTACATGGCGACCGGCAAGCCGATCGTGTCGGTGCACGAGAGCGGCATCGCCGCCGCCGACGTCCTCAACGGATATCCGCTCTGGTACAACGGCGCAAAACTGGACGAGGAGAGCGTGGCCGAGTCGTTCATCGCCGCCGCGAAGGCGGCCCGCGACCTGGACCGGCCGACCTTCGAGGCGGCCTTGCAGCACGCCGGCCGGTACACCCGGGAGGCGACGCTGACCCCGTGGGAGCACCGGCTACGAGCACTGGCCGAGGGCGGACGATGAGCCGCTCGTACACCTCCGTGGTCTACGTCGCGCTGGGCGAGTTCCGGATCCGCGCGGCGCTGACCTACACCGCCGAGCTGGCCGCCGCGGGGGCGAAGGTCACCCTCGTCGTCGGCGACCATCCGTCGTGGAAGGACGCGAAGCCGGCGGCGGGCGTGACCGTACGCCGGGCCGGCGAGCACCCGTGGCGCACCGTGCGGCCGTTGCTGGCCGGGGCCGACCTGCTGATCGCGGGCGACCCGCACGCCATGCCCGTCGCCGACGCCGCGCGCCGCGCCCGGCCGGGGCTGGAGATCCGCACCGAGCCGATGACCGACCCGGAGCGCCGGCCGGCACCGGCGGACCTCGCCGTGGTGACCCCCTGGTATCCGTCGCCGAACGACCCGTTCGCCGGGGCGTTCGTGCAGGCCGCCGTCCAGAGCGTGGGCGGGCAGGCCGGGTCGGTGTCCATCCTGCACACCGAGCACTGGTTCTATCCGCCGTGGCGGATGCCCGGCTACCTGATCGACATCACCACCCAGCGTGAACTGGCCCGCGCCGGGGGCCTGACCGTCGTGGACCTGCCGGAGGGCGAGCTGACCCGGGTGGTCGCGCCTCAGCCCCGCAAGCAGCCGTACCACGTGTGGGCCGACGAGCAGGTGCGCCGGCTGCGGGCGGCGCTGCCCACCGGCCGGATCGAGGCGCCGCTGGTGCACGCGCACACCGGCCACTTCGGCGGGGTGATGGCGACCGAACTGGCCCGGCCCGATGCCCGCATCATCGTCACCGAGCACGCCACGTTCCTGCGGCACGTGTTCGCCCAGCCGATCGCCCGCGAGCAGTACGCCACCATGCTGGAGCGCGTCGATCAGGTGCTCTGCGTCAGCGGTCACCTGCGCGACCAGATCGCCGCCGAGTTCCCGCAGCACGCGCACAAGCTGAAGGTCGTGCCGAACCCGATCGACTTCGACCGGTTCGCCGTGCGCCCGGCCCCGCCGGAACGCCCGGCGCGCTGGCTCTACGCCGGTCGGATGCTGGAGCACAAGGGCGTGCTCACGCTGGTCGACGCCTTCGCCGCGATCGCCGCGGAGGACCCGGCGGTCTCGCTCACCCTGGTCGGCAACGGCAAGCTCGACGACGCCGTGCGCGACCGCATCAAGGAGCTCGGCCTGGTCGGCCGGGTCGTGCAGCGCCCACCCGTGGCGCCGGACGAGATGACCGCGCTGATGCACGAGCACGACCTGCTGGTGCACGCCAGCCGGGCGGAGACGTTCGGCATGACCATCGTCGAGGCGGTCGCCACCGGAACGCCGGTGCTGGTCGCCGAGAGTGCCGGGCCGGCCGAGACGCTGCGCGGGCTCGACGGGGTGGCCGGCACACTGTTCCCGGTGACCAAGGATCCGGCGGTCCTGGTGGCGGCGTACCGGCGGCTGTGCGAGCAGTGGCCCGCGCTGGACCTGGCGACCGCCCGGGTCCGGCTGCGCGAGCGGTACGGCAACGAGGCGGTCGGCGAGCAGGTGCTGGCCGCGTACCACCAGCCACTCGCTGCGCCCGCGCCGGAGCCGGTGGCAGCCGCGGAGCCGGCCGACCGGATCCTCGTGGTCGCGGTCTATCCGCCGCGCCCGGCCCGGATCCGCGAGTTCATCGCCAAGGCACGCGAGCAGGGCCTCGGCGTCGACCTGATGGTTCCGGACCCGGGGAAGTGGGCCCGCGAGGCGGATTCCGGCATCCGGGTGCACGCGATCGGCCCGTCGCCTTCTGCGGGCGGTGGCGACCGGACGGTACGGCTCTCCGGCTCGCCGATGCCCGCCGTGCTGGCGCGTGAGGTGCAGCGCCGGGCGAAGAAGCTGCGCGGCAAGGTGTCGGCCCTGCCGTCCGCCCTCTCCCGGCCGCAGGCGCTGTGGCGGTCGGCCCGGCACGTGCTGCCGGAGGTCGACATGACCCGGGTCCGCCGGGTGGTGGTGCACGGCGCGCTGGGTGAGCGGATCGGCTGGCAGATCGCCCGGCGCTATCCGGACGTGCCGGTCAGCACCACGCTCAAGCTGCCCGAGGGCGACCGCTCGTAACAGAACAGCTCCACGATAGCCGGCCGGCACTCACGTGCCGGCCGGCGCTGTGTCTCAGGGCTGCTGGAGGAGCCGGTCGTACTGAGCCTGGACGACCGACCAGTCCCAGGTGGCCATCGCGTGGTCGGCCGCCGCGTCGCCGGTCTTGCGCCAGACCTCCGCCGAGGTGGTGTGCGCGACGATCCGCTCCACCGCCTCAGCCGGGGTCTCCACCATCCAGTCGGCCGGGAAGATGCTGCGGGCGCTGTGCGCCCGGCCGGCGAAGAACGGCCAGTCCCGGACGACCGGCACGGCGCCGCTGGCCGCACCCTCGATCACGCCGAGGTGGAAGCTCTCCCGCACCGACGCGCTGAGGATGACGCCCACGTCGGTGAGCGCGCCCGGCACGTCGTCGGTCTGCCCGAGCCGGCGCACCGCGCCCTGGGCTTCGAGCTCGGCCAGTTCCTCGACGTACGCCTGGTGGTAGGCGGCGGCCTGCGGGGTCGGCGTGCCGTCCAGGTCCGCGCCGACGAGGATCAGGTTGTACCGCTCGTCGCGGCGGCGCAGCTCGCGCAGCACCTCGAAAGTCCACCGCGGGTCCTTGGCGATCCGGCTCTGGCCGATCTGGGCCAGGGTGAACCGGGCGTCCGGGTGCTTGGGGCGGCGGTACCGGTCCAGCCGGGCCGCGTTGGTGACCACGTGGGTGCGTGGCCCGCCCGGCTCGCGCAGCCGCGGCGCCACGTCCAGGGTGTAGTCGAGCAGCGGGTCCGAGACGAACACCAGGTCGTCCAGCAGGGAAGCGTCCACCAGGTGCGGGAACATGGTGAACGCCTCGAACAGGTGCAGCCGCACGATGATCCGCGTGGTGCCCGGGTCCAGCATGGTGAACAGTGCGGCCTGCACCAGGCACCACTCGACGAAGACCGTGTCGGCCCACTCCAGGTGCGGGCCCAGCCACTCCTGGATCTTGTCGGCGTATTCGGGGTCCCCGCCGAGCTTGTGCTTGAGCAGGAACGGGATCCGGACCAGCGCCTGCTTCTCCGGGTCGGCGAGCAGGTTGAGCGTCCGTACCTCGAAGTCGGGGTCGCCGGCGTAGCGCGACCGGATCTCCCCGAGGAAGTTCTCGTTGCCGCGGCTGACGAACAGCAGCCGGTGCGGCCGGCCGTTGGGCGGCGCTGCGGCCGGCTCCCGGCGGCCGCGCGGCGCGGCCATGGTCCGGCCGACGAGGCTGTTGTGCAGCGGCGCCAGGAATGCGGTCGGATCGGGCGCCATCGGCGAGGTCAGCCAGTCGAAGTGCACCGCCCGGTGGAACAGCAGCTGCATCACCTGGTTGACCGAGCGGGTCGCCGCGTCGAAGTCGCCGCGGGTCAGCGCCCCGTCGGCGACGGCGAGCTCGGCGGCCGCGGCCTCGGTGAGGAACGGCGGGATACGGCCGGCCGACAGGTCGTCGCGGGCCGCCGTCATCAGCCATTCGGCCCGGGCGGCCGGATCGTGCATCCGCTCCGCCACGGCCAGCCGGGCGGCGCTGGCCTCGGCGGGCAGGCCGAGGGTGCCCAGCTTGCCGGCGATCCGCCGGCCCAGGCCCCGGCGGCGGGCGTCGCTGAGGCCCGGCGCGGTCAGCAGCGCCTGACCGGCGCGGCGGCCCCGCGGGTCGCTCAGCGCCTTGCCGACGACGCGGTGGCCCGCCTTGCGGACGAAACGCCTGGTCCGCTCGCGCACCGCGTCCACGGCCACGGACGGGCTGGGGCCGGGGCGCAGCATCCGCCGGGTGGCGTACCGGGACGGATGGGCGGCGCGCTCGGCCAGCGCGGCCCGTGCGGCGGCCAGGTCGGTCACCGCGTCCGCGGCGCGGTGGCGGCGACCCAGCTGACGGACCGTGTACGCGGCGGCGCCGTCCAGTGCGACGATCACTGCCGCGGTCGCAGCCCGGCGGCTTACCCGGGGGTCGTGCCGCACCCGCAGCCACAGCTTGCGGCCCTTGCCGGCGGTCCGGTGCTCGCGGCGGTCGTCGGCCGGCAGCGTCCGGACCGCGGGCAGCTCGAGCACCTCCGCGACGTCCGGCGCGAGGGTCACCTGGTCCGCCGGGCAGCCCACGGCGACGGTCACGCGCGCGCCGCCGGCCTGCAGCTGCGCCACCGTGTCGGCAAGCGTGCCGGGCGCGCCGGGCGCTCCGGCCGCGATGATCAGAACCTCGGGATTCATGCGGGGTATACGCCTCTGCGTGCGGAGGGGACGGAAGGTCCCCCAATCTATGCCATTCGTTCTCTGCCGGGATCAGGCGCTCCGCCCGGGCGAATTGCTTCGCGGCGGCGCCCACCTCTAAGGTCCGTGGTGACCGTTCGCGGCGGCGGGTGGAAGCCACCGTTTAGGGTCCTCGACGTGGACAACGAAGCGGGAGCAGGGGCTTTCATGGTTTCCGACGTGGCGCCGGAGCGACGGCGCCGGATCGTCATGCTCGTCGACAACGGCGTGAACGGCGATTCCCGGGTGCAGAAGGAAGCGCGTTCCGCCGCCGAGGCGGGCTGGGACGTGACCCTGCTCGGCAAGTCGCCGGACACCAAGGAACACACCTGGACGCTCGGGCCGGCCAAGGTGCGTCTGCTGCCCACCCCGTTCCCGCTGGGCAAGCGCCCGCACGAGTTCCGCCGGCGCTGGCTGATGGCCCCGCTGGCGTATCCGCAGACCGGTGTCTCCGAGCACCGCGCCCAGAAGGTGCGGGCCTGGCGGGCCGACCTCAACACGAACAGGCTGCTGCAGCCGGGCGGTCCGCGCCGGGCCGCCACCGAGGCCCAGTGGCAGGCCTCCCGCGTGCTCAACCGCTGGGTGTCGATCCGGCAGCGGCAGACCAAGAAGGCGCTGGCGGCGCGCAAGCGCCTGGACGCGCCCAGCGACAAGCTCTACACCTGGTTCTTCCAGACGGCGCTGAAGGACCGCGCCTGGCGCAAGCTCGAGCCGCAGCTGTGGGACTGGGAGCTGGCCTACGGACCGGTGATCGACAAGCTCAAGCCGGACCTGATCCACGCCAACGACTTCCGCATGCTCGGCGTCGGCGCCCGGGCCAAGATCCGGGCGAAGGCCCGCGGCCGCGACATCAAGCTGGTCTGGGACGCGCACGAGTTCCTGCCCGGCGTCCGCCCGTGGACCGACCACCTGCGGTGGAAGGCCGGGCACATGGCCCACGAGCGCGAGTACGTGCCTTACGCCGATGCTGCCGTCACCGTCTCCGACGACCTGGCCGGCATGCTGCAGGAGGCCCACGGCCTCGCCGAGCGCCCCTTGGTCGTGCTGAACACCCCGGCTGTCGAGCACGTGCCCGACGAGCTGACCGACGGCGTGCCGGCCGACGCCCCCGCGGCCGACCTGCGCGCGATGTGCGAGGTCGGGCCGGATGTGCCGTTGGTGGTCTACAGCGGCGCCGCCTCACCGCAGCGCGGCCTGGGCATCATGATCGAGGCGCTGCCGCAGCAGCCCGGCGTGCACGTGGCGCTGATCACCAACAACCAGACCAGTGGCTACATGGGCGGTCTGCGCAAGCGGGCCAACGCACTGGGCGTGCTGGACCGGGTGCACTTCCTGCCGTACGTGCCGCACTGGCAGGTGGTGCCGATGCTGTCCGGCGCCGACGTCGGGGTGATCCCGATCCACCACTGGCCCAACCACGAGATCGCGCTGATCACCAAGTTCTTCGAGTATTCGCACGCCCGGCTGCCGCTCGTGGTCAGCGACGTGCGGACGATGTCGGCCACGGTGCGGGCGACCGGGCAGGGCGAGGTGTTCACGGCCGAGGACGTCGACGACTACCTTCGGGCCGTGACGGCCGTGCTCGCCGACCCGGAGCGTTACCGGGCGGCGTACGACAAGCCCGGCCTGCTCGACGGCTGGACCTGGGCGGCGCAGGCCGAGGTGCTGAACTCGGTGTACCGCCGGCTGCTCGAGGCCTGACAGCTTCGTAGTGATCTTCGTCATGTGAGCTCTCGGGCCCGCAGAAATCCTGGTTGGACATCCCCGGAGATATGCGCCGGAAACCGGTACGTACGGCCAAGTTTTGTCCCCGAAGGCGGGACACAAAAAAGCTTCGTCTTACGGTACGTTCTTCCGGTCTCTAGGCCTGCCACCTCTCGGCCGGCATCCACTCCAACGGGGAGTTCTATCTATGGTGAACCTGCGTCTCCGGCGTGCCGGCCTGCCGATCGCCGTCAGCGCGGTTGTCGTCGCTGTTGCCGTCACCGGCACGATCCTGACGAACGGCTCTGCCAGCGCCGACACGACCAAGGCCAACCCCTCCGTGGCCCTCGCCGAGGCCGCCACTGCCGCCAAGAAGTTCTCGGTCAAGGAGTCGTCGAGCACGGCCCGGGCCCTCGCGGCCACCGACGAGAGCGACTTCGGTGACCTCACCGGCGACGGCAAGGCCGACCTGGCCGCGATCGACAGCAGCGGCACGATGTGGGTCTACCCCGGCAAGCGGTACGTGTACCCGGGCACCGGCACCCGGTCGACCTCGTTCTTCAGCGCGCGGATCAAGGTCGGCACCGGCTGGGGCAAGTTCACCAGCCTGGTCCGCCACGGCGACTTCAACGGCGACGGCAAGCAGGACATCCTGACCCGGGACTCCTCGGGCAAGCTGTTCTTCTACGCCGGCACCGGCAACCCGCTCGGGATGTTCAAGAAGGGCACCCAGGCCGGCACCGGCTGGGGCAACTTCACGTCCATCACCGGCGCGGGCGACCTGACCGGTGACGGCCGGGACGACCTGCTGGGCCAGAAGACCAACGGGGAGCTGGCTCTCTACACCGGCACCAACAACCCGGCCGCGCCGTTCGGTGCCAAGGGCAAGATCATCGGCACCGGTTGGAAGGGCAGCCTGCTCACCGCGATGGGCGACCTGACCGGCGACGGCCGCACCGAGTTCCAGTTCCGTAACTCGTCCGGCGTCGTGTACATGTACGAGAGCCGGGCCGGCTCCAACCCGATCGGGACGCGGACCACCGTCATCCCGGACGGCGACGTCGGCAACTACCTCAAGAACATGGTCGGCATGGGCGACCTGGCCTCCGACGCCCAGTGGGTCCCGACCCCGGACACGCTGTGGCAGGGCAAGGACGGCGCGCTGATCCTGTTCGCGGCCGACTGGGAGGGCGACGTCGAGATCGGCTCGGGCTGGGCCAACTACCGCCTGTTCTGATCGATCGCTGACACAGCAGGGCAATGTCCCGGGAGCTTCGCGCTCCTGGGACATTGCTGTGTTTCCGTCGCATACGTCAGCGGCCCCGGACGCTGTCCGGGGCCGCTGCTTGTCGCTGGATCACCTGGTCGAGTGCTGAGGCCCGGATCCGGAGGCCCACAGGATCATTGCCGTCAGGTCGCCGCCGGGCCGCCGTTGTCCGTGCGGCGGCTGCGCCACACCCGCACCAGGCCGGCCGGCACGGAGACGATCGCCCGCCCGGGCCGCCGGGCGCCCTGCACCATCGTGCTGCCCACCTGGAACGTGGCGGAGGAACGCAACCGGGCGAGGCTCTCCCGCGAGGCGGCCAGGCGTTCCTGCGTCGCCTTCAGCTTCGCGTCGCGGGCCTGCACCTCCTGCTCCAGCCGCCGGATCTTGTTCTGCTGGGCGGCCACCCGGTCGTTCTGCTCGGCCAGCTTGCGGCGCATCGGCCGGGCCACCAGGTCGCTGAACGTGTACTCGCCGGTGAGCCGGAGCAGGGCCGGCAGGTCGGGCTCGTCGCTGAGGGTGATCGGCGAGTCGTCCAGGTACGGCCGGAGCGGCGCCAGCCGGCTCACCCGCGCCGCGACGACCGCGCAGTGCGCGCCGTGCCGTGCCGCCTTGTCCAGCGGCACCGCCTGCAGCACCTGGCAGCCCGCGTCGACCAGCGGCCCGAGCAGCACGTGGTACGGCAGCTCCGCGATCGGCCAGCCGATGAGCACCACGACGCGTCCGCCGACCGGGAGCCGCCCGAGCGCCGCCGCCAGCGCCTCCGCGTCGACGTGCGCCTCCGGGTCCGGCCCGACGAAGGCGACCAGCAGCGTCTCGCTGTCGAAGGTGGTGGTGTCGTCCGGGTCGTACGCCGCCCGCCGCATCGACTCCGGCAGGGTCAGCATGTCGAGAGTGGCGTCGCCGCTGACCGACACGATGGTGGTGGCGCCACCGGCCACCGCGGGCAGTTCCTTGAGCAGCATGTCCTCGCCGATCAGTCAGTGGGTGCGGGTGAAGGCGTACAGGCCGATGACGCTGCCCCGGAAGTCGTACGGGTGCCAGCCGTCGAACCGCATGCCGCAGCCGTCCATCAGCGGCAGGTAGCTCTTGCGGCCGCGCAGCACCTGGTAGTTGCCGAGCACCTGGGAGCCGTCCTCGCCCCAGTCGGCGACGACGAGCCGCCCGCCCAGCCGGACCAGCGACGCCAGGTTGCGCATCGAGCGCTCCCACTCGGCGTCGTCGAGGATGTGGAACATCACGTCGACGGAGAACACCACGTCGTAGAGCCACGGGCTGCGCCAGCCGGACAGCGTCGAGAGGTGGTACCGGGGGCCGCCGCCCTCGTTGCGGCCGTGCTCGAGGGCAGCCGGGCTGCCGTCGATGCCGTCGAGCTGGTGGCCGAAGCGGGCCAGCTCGCGGCTGAACCAGCCCTTGCCGCAGCCGGCGTCCAGCAGGTACATCGGGGCCACCGGGGAGGACTGCAGGCCGACCAGATCCATCAGCAGGCTGAGCCGCCGCATGTAGAACATGCGGTTGGTGGCCTCGTCGTACGCCATGTGGCCGCCGGAGCGCAGATCGCTCTCCCGCTGGTGCCGCTCGTTCCAGTACGCCAACGCTTCCGCGTCGTTGAGGAGCACCATGCCGCCGTACCGCCTTCGTCGTGACGGGTGAACAGGGCGACAATATACGCCGGGGGAGCGCGCACGGCGTACATGATCGGTAAGGGATTTCCGGTCACGGTTCGGACGGCCATGAACGTGGCAGGAGTTAACCGCCGGGAAACCACGCGGAAAGGATGGCGTCCCGGCGTCGGGCACCACAGCGCGTGTGCGGGTGTCATAGACTCCCGAGCACCTCGCGTCCCCTGCGAGTGCAGCGGAGAAAAGAGGTAGCGGTGAGCGGACCCGACGTCAGTGTGGTGGTGGCCGTGTACAACACGATGCCGTACCTGACGGAGTGTCTGCGCTCGCTGGTCGACCAGACGATCGGGGTCGACCGGCTGGAGATCATCACCGTCGACGACGGGTCCACCGACGGCAGCGGTGCCGAGCTCGACCGCTGGGCGGCGGAGTATCCGGACACGTTCAAGGTGCTGCACCAGGAGAATTCCGGCGGTCCGGCCGGCCCGAGCAACCGCGCCCTGGACCTGGCCACCGGCCGGTACGTGTTCTTCCTCGGCGCCGACGACTACCTCGGCACCGAGGCGCTGCACCGGCTCGTCACCGCGGCCGACGAGCTGGAGGCCGACATCGTGCTGGGCCGCCTGGTCGGCGCCGGCGGTCGCGTGGTCAACCAGGCCGTCTTCACCCCGGGCAACCGCGACGACATCACGCTGGTCAACTCGGCGCTGCCCTGGGCGTTGTCCAACACCAAGCTGTTCCGCCGCTCCCTGCTGGAGGAGCACCACATCCGCTATCCGGAGGAGCTGCGGTCCGGCAGTGACCAGCCGTTCACCATCCGCGCGGTGATGGCGGCCCGGCGGATCGCCGTCCGGGCCGACTACGAGTTCTACTACGCGGTGCGGCGCACGGACTCCAGCAACATCACGTACCGCACCTCGCTGTCCGGCTTCGTGCAGGACGCCGCGCTGATCATGGACACGGTCGCCGACGTCATCACCGACCCGGAGGCCCGCGACGCGGTGTTCCGCCGGCACTTCACCTGGGAGCTGGGCAAGCTGCTGGGCAAGCGGTTCCTCGAGGCGGACCAGGAGGAACGGATCCGCGTGCAGGAGGGTGTCCGCAAACTGGCCGACACCTACCTGACCGAGGAGATCCGGGCGAGCCTGGACGTGCGGCACCGGATCCCGCTCAGCGTCGCCCAGTACGGCACGGTCCAGGACCTGCTGACCGTCGCGAAGCACTTCGCCGAGCACGGCCTGTCACCTGTGGTCGCCGAGGGTGAGCGCTACTACCTGAACTTCCCCGGCTTCCGTGATCAGGCCCTCGGCTTCCCCGACGAGTGGTTCGACGCGACCTCGCACGTCCGCCAGCTCGTCCACCAGACCGGCCCGGCCGACGTGCGCTGGGGCCGGACCCCGGACGGCCGGCGCGCCCTGCTGGTCGGCTGGCACACGTCCCTGCCCAACCTGAACAGCGGCGACGGTCCGGCTCCGCAGGTGTCCGCGGGCGACCGCCCGGCCACCCTCACCGAGTCCGCCAACGACGACGACGGCGGCACCCGGGTCCTGGGCTATCTGACCGTCGACGACATCATCGCCGGGCAGACCAAGCGGCGGCAGCGCCGGCGCGTGCGCTTCAGCTGGACCACCCGCGGCGAGTCGTACAGTCTTCCGGTGACCGCGTTCGACCTCTCGCGGGCGACGCGTATCCTCCATCGACGTGGCCTACGTTTTCACCTCGTCGGCGCCGAGCTCGACGAGAAGGCCCGGCTGCACGTCGTGAGCACCACCGTCACCCCCCGCCGGATCGCCGGCCGTCTCGCGCGCCGGCTTCGCCCCAAGCGCTGACCCGCGCCAAGGAGGATGTACCCCAGCATGAAGATCTGTGTCGTCGCCCTGGGCAAGATCGGGCTGCCGCTCGCCGTCCAGTTCGCGTCCAAGGGGCACACCGTGATCGGGGCGGACGTCTCCGAGCCGACGGTGCGCACCGTCAACGACGGCCTGGTGCCCTTCCCGGGCGAGGCCGACCTCGATGTCAAGCTCAAGCAGGCGGTCAACGCCGGTCTGCTGACGGCCACCACCGACACCGCGGCCGCCGTGGCCGAGGCCGAGGCCGTGGTCGTGGTCGTGCCGCTGTTCGTCGACGGCGAGGGCGTGCCGGACTTCGGCTGGATGGAGTCCGCCACCCGCGACATCGCCCGTGGCCTGCGTCCGGGCACCCTGGTCAGCTACGAGACCACCCTGCCGGTCGGCACCACCCGCACCCGCTGGGCGCCGCTGCTGGAGGAGGGCTCCGGCCTGGTCGCCGGGCGCGACTTCCACCTGGTCTTCAGCCCCGAGCGGGTGCTCACCGGCCGGGTCTTCGCCGACCTGCGCAAGTACCCGAAGCTGGTCGGCGGCGTCGACGCGGCGTCGGCCCAGCGCGGTGTCGAGTTCTACGAGGCCGTGCTCGACTTCGACGACCGGCCCGACCTGGAGCGCCCGAACGGCGTCTGGGACCTCGGTTCGGCCGAGGCCGCCGAGCTGGCGAAGCTGGCCGAGACCACGTACCGCGACGTCAACATCGGGCTGGCCAACCAGTTCGCCCGGTACGCCGACACCATCGACGTCGACGTCAACCTGGTCATCGACGCCTGCAACACCCAGCCGTACAGCCACATCCACCGGCCGGGCATCGCGGTCGGCGGGCACTGCATCCCGGTGTACCCGCGGCTCTACCTGTGGAACGACCCGTCGGCCACGGTGGTCCGCTCGGCCCGCGAGGCCAACGCGGCGATGCCGGCGTACGCGGTCGACCTGCTGGCCGCCGCGGTCGGTGACCTCGACGGGCTGGGCGTGCTGGTGCTCGGGGCCGCCTACCGGGGCGGGGTCAAGGAGACGGCGTTCTCCGGCGTCTTCCCGGCCGTGGAGGAGCTGCGCCGCCGCGGCGCGAAGCCGTACGTGTCCGACCCGATGTACTCCACCGCCGAGCTGACCGCTCTGGGCCTGCCCCCGTGGAACGGCGAGGAGTTGGGCGCGGCGGTCGTGCAGGCCGACCACGCCGAGTACCGCAGCCTGACCGCCGCGGACCTGCCCGGCGTCAAGGTGATCGTCGACGGCCGGCGCACCACCGACCCGGAGCGCCTCGAAGGCATTCGCCGGATCGTCATCGGCGGCTGACGTGCAGTCCCGGGGCGGCTCCGGCCGCCCCGGGCAACGTCCGGCCGGTCAGCCCCGCTCGATCTCGCGGCTGACGATCTCGCCGCTCTCGTCGACCCAGCCCTTGGGCCGGGCCGGGTTGCCGGCCACCAGCTGGTAGGGCTGGACGTCCTTGGTCACGACCGAGCCGGCCGCGATCATGGCGTACTCGCCGACCTCGATGCCGCAGATCAACGTCGCGTTCGCGCCGATCGAGGCGCCCCGGCGGACCAGGGTCGGGGTGATCTTCCAGTCCGGGTTCTGGGCCCGGGGCCGCAGGTCGTTGGTGAAGACCGCGCAGGGGCCGACGAAGACCTCGTCCTCGATCGTGACGCCCTGGTAGACGGAGACGTTGTTCTGAATCTTGACGCGGCTGCCCACGACGGCGTTGGCGTCGAGGTAGACGTTGCGCCCGATCACGCAGTCGTCGCCGACCACGGCGGACGAGCGGACGTGTGCGAGGTGCCAGACCTTGGTGCCGGCGCCGAGCGTGGCACCCTCCTCCACGTCCGCGGAGGGGTGCACGAACGGCGGCCGGGCGCCGGCGGCGTCGGTGTCATTGTGGGTGTGATCCATCAGAGCAGTGTGAGCCCTGCGGAGCGCACACCCGAAATCGGGGAAACAATTCCGGAATCTCGCCGGTGCTAATCTGGGCGTTCCCCTCTTTCAGACCTCGTACGGACGGCCCGCGCCCCACCATGACCATGATCAGCGTCGTCGTTCCCGCGTGGAGCGTTCAGGGATATCTCGTCGAGGCGTTGTCCTCGGTCCTCGATCAGCAGACGGTGGACGCCGAGGTGATCGGCGTCGATGACGCGTCGCCCGATCATGGCGGCGAGGTCCTCGACGAGCGGGCCGCCCGCGACTCCCGGTTGACTGTGGTGCACCTCACGACCAACGGCGGCCCGGGCCCGGCCCGTAACGCCGGCCTGGACCGAGCCACCGGCGAATACGTCTGGTTCGTCGACGGCGACGACCGGATCGTGCCCGGCGCGCTCGCCGCGGTCGAGGCCCGGCTGCGCGAGGAGAAGCCGGACGTGCTGGTCGTCGGGGCCGCTCGGGAACGGTGGAACAGGTCGGTGTCCGGCTGGCGTACGCCGGAGTCCGCGGCCACCGGGGCCGAGGCGTTGACCCGGGCGGCACCTCCGCTCGGCGCGTTGATCGTGCGACGGCAGTTCCTGCTCGACTCCGGCATCCGTTTCCGGCCGGGCTGGTACGAGGATGTGGCTTTCGCGTACGCGGTGCTGGCCGAGGCGGGCACCGTCACGACCTTCGAGCCGGCCTGTTACATCCGCCGGCTGGACCGCGACGGCTCGATCCGCACCACCCGCTCGGCCCGGCACGCCGACGCGGTCGCGCAGTACGACGACGCGCTGAGCCGTCCCGTGGTCACCGCCTCCTCCGCCAAGCTGCGCCGGCGCGCGCTGGGCCGGGCCGTCACCGAACTGCTCGCGATCGTCGAGGACGACACCCGGATGCCCCGCGCGGCCCGCCGGGCGATGTTCACCGCGGTGTCCGAGCTGCTGCGCAAGCACGAGGCCGGGGCCGCGGCCCGTCCCGGTGGTGCCGCCGGTCTGCGGCTCAAGCTGCTCGCCGCTGACTCCTTCACCGCCTACCGGGCGTTGCGCGGGGCGGCCAGCGTGGCTCGCTCGGTCCGCCGGGTGCCGCGCACGGCGAAAGCCCGCCTGCGCAAGCCGGCCCTGCGCTGGTACTACAAGTGGCAGCTGCGCCGTCCGATCGACGAGAGCCTGGCCGTGTACGCGGCGTACTGGTATCGCGGTTATGCCTGCAACCCGGCCGCCATCTTCGAGAAGGCCAAGGAGCTGGCTCCCGGCGTCCGGGGCGTCTGGGTGGTCAAGCGGGGCCACCGGCCGCTGCCCGCGGGTGTCGACCACGTCACCGCCGGCAGCCGGGCCTACTACCGCACCATCGCCCGCGCCAAGTATCTGATCAACAACGCCACCTTCCCGCCGGAGGTGGTGAAGCGGCCGGGCGCGGTCCACGTGCAGACCCACCACGGCACGCCGCTCAAGACGATGGGCCTCGACCAGCCGAAGTTCCCGGCCTCCACGGTCACCTTCAACGCCGAGCGGATGCGCCGCAACATCGCCAAGTGGGACTTCAGCATCACCGCCAACCGGCACACCACCCTGCTGTGGGACAGGCAGTTCCCGATCAAGGGCGAGACGCTGGAGACCGGCTATCCGCGCAACGACCGGCTGGCCCTGGCCACCGAGCAGGACGTCGCGGCGGCCCGCGCCGAGCTCGGCATCGCGCCCGGCGAGCGGGTGGTGCTCTACACCCCGACCCACCGCGAGTGGCACGCGACCTTCACCCCAATGCTCGACGTCGACGCGCTGGCCGAGGCGCTGGGCCCGGACACCCGGGTGCTGCTGCGCGGCCACTACTTCTACGGGCTGGCCGGCTTCCCGGCCCTGCACCCACGGGTCACCGACGTGTCCGCGTTCCCCACGGTGGAGACGCTCTACCTGGCCGCCGACGCTCTGATCACCGACTTCTCGTCGGTGATGTTCGACTATGCCGTGCTGGACCGGCCGCTGATCATCTTCGCGCCGGACTGGGAGATCTACCGGGCCGTGCGCGGTGTCACGTTCGACCTGGAGACCGAGCACCCGGGCACGTTCACCCGGACGTTCGACGAGCTGGTGGCCGCCTTCCGCACCGGCCAGGTCGACAGTCCCGAGGCGACCGCGGTCCGGGCCCGCTTCCGGGCGCGGTTCTGCGCCCTGGAGGACGGCCACGCTGCCGAGCGGGTGGTCCGGCGGGTGTTCGCCGATGTCTGAACGCATCCCCGGCCTGGTCAGCGTGATCGTGCCGATCTACAACGTGGAGCCGTTCCTGCGCGACTGCCTCGACTCGCTGCGGGCGCAGACATACACCGACCTCCAGGTGCTGATGGTCGATGACGGCAGCACCGACGGGTCTGCGGCCGTCGCGGCAGAGTTCGCGGCGAGGGATTCCCGGTTCGAGCTCATCCGGCAGGCCAACGCCGGGCTCAGCGCCGCCCGCAACGTGGCCGTGCCGGCTGCGCGGGGCGAATACCTGGCTTTCGTCGACAGTGACGACGTGCTGGCCGCGCACGCGTACGAGCTGCTGGTGCAGGCGCTGGCCGGCGGCGCGGACTTCGCCAGCGGCGCCGTCCGGCGGTATTCCTCGCGCGGCGCATACCGGGGGGCGCCGCACAACGAGGCGATCGCCACTACCGACCTGGACACGCACGTCACCCGCCGGCCGGAGCTGCTGCGCGACCGCACGATCTGGAACAAGCTGTACCGCCGCTCCTTCTACGACGCGCACGGCTTCGAGTTCCCGGTCGGCCGGCTCTTCGAGGACGTGCCGGTCACCGTGCCGGCGCATGCCCTGGCGACCAGCGTCGCGGTCGTCAACGAGCCGATCTACTTCTGGCGGGTCCGCGAGGGCGCGGTCCGCTCGATCACCCAGTCCAACAACGACCTGCGCAACCTCGTCGACCGCTTCTTCTCGGTCGAGCTGACCCGCAAGCTGCTCACGGACGCCGGCCAGGACGACCTCCGCCGGGTGTACGAGGAGCAGGCGATCTGGGACAAGCTCAGCAGCTACCTCAGGTTCCTGCCGGCGGCCTCACCGGAGTTCCGGGAGACGTTCCTGCGGCTGGCCACGGGCTATCTCGCCGAGCTCGACCCGGGCGCCGTCGAACGGCAGCCGGCCAAGGTCCGCCGGCATTGGCAGCTGATCCGGGAGCGCCGGCTCGACGACCTGGTCGAGCTGATCGACCGCGGTTTCCGTAAGCCGAAGGCGGCACCGCAGCGGCCGCTGGAGTCCGCCGTCCGCAGCCTGGTCTGGCGCGACGGCCGGCTGGAGCTGACCGGTTACGCCTACGTGCCCGGCGGCCCGCCGCGGCGGTTCGGCTCGATGCGGCTGCTGTGGCTCTCCAGCGACGGCGGCCGGCGCCGGCTCCCGCTGCGGGCGCGCGCCCACCGTGATCCCGGGGCCCGCCCGGCCGAGCAGGCAGCGGGTTTCATCGTCTCGATCGATCCGGCCGTCATGCGCAACGGCAAGGTCTGGCGCAGCGGCAGCTGGACGGTCGCGGTTGCCGCGGCCCGTGGCATCACGGTCCGCCGCGCGGGGTTGCGCATGCCCGAGGGCTGGAGCGACCCGCTGCCGCGCAAGCAGCTGGAGCCGGGGGTCTGGGTCGCCCCGATCGAGACCAAGGGCCGGCTGCGGCTGCGGATCAGCAAGTCGGACGGCTGGCTCACCGCGAGCCACCGCGACGGTGACGATCTGGTGCTGTCGGGCATGCTGCGCGGCCGCCCGGCGGGCCCGGTCCGGATCGAGCTGAGCCGGGTCCGGGGCATCGTCACGCACCGGGTGCCGGCCGAGGTGAGCCCGGTCCCGGACGGCTTCGCCTTCACCGCGCGACTTCCGCTGGCCGGCATCGGCCTCGACGTCACCGACGACAACCACGCCGCGGGCCTGTACGCCCAGCGCTTCCAGATCGACATCGTGGTCCGGGACAAGCCGGTCCAGCTCGTGGCCGACGACGGCTACGAGCCGTTGCGGACAGTGCGGGGCACCGACGAGGTCTACACCGCCGTCTCGGCCGCCGGGCACGTCTTCCTGCGTACCCGCCCGGCCGGCCCGGTGGTGACGTCAGCCGATTGGCGTCCCGACGGTGCTCTGGTGCTCAGTGGCGACAGCCCGGAAGACATCGAGGGGGAGCTGCTGCTGCGGCTGCGCGGCCGCCGCAAGGACCACAGTCTGCCGTTGCGGGCGGTGGACGGGCGCTGGCAGGTGATCGTCGACCCGGCCGCGATGCCCGGCCTGGGCGGACCGTTGCCCCTGGTGGCGGGCATGTGGGATCTGTCGTTCCGGTCCGCCGGGGTGCACCACCTCACCATCGCCGCCCTCGGTTTCACCGGCGCGGTCACCGCGAGCCTGCCGGCTTCGGCCACCGCGGCCGACGGGGTACGCACCGTGCTGCGCTCGGCCGGCGAGGAGCGCACGATCCTGGTCGTCGAGACCCCCGAGCCCGACCCGGCCGAGCAGGACCGTCTGCGCGCCGCGTACACCCTGCCCGGGGCCCGGCCCGCCCTGCGGGACGCGGTGCTCTTCGACGCCGCACCGGGCCGGCGCTTCGCCGACGACCCGGCCGCTCTGCTGGCCGAGCTGGCCCGCCGGCCGCGGGCCCCGGTCGCCCGCTGGACGGTCGAGCGCGGCCAGCCGGTGCCGCCCGGCGCCGAGCCGGTCACCCACGGCAGTGAGGCCTGGTACGCCGCCCTGACCACCAGCCGCTGGATCGTCACCAACGACGACCTGCCGCGCTGGTTCCGGCCGGCCGACGGCCAGGTGGTGCTCCGGCTCGCCGGCGGCTGGCCGATCGCGCGCTCGGGGGCCACGGCGGTCGCCCACCCGCTCGGCCAGGAGCTGATCGATCAGCTCGACTCCGATGCGGCGAGCTGGACAGCCCTCGCGTCGCCGAGCCCCTCGGCCACCCCGGTGCTGCGCCGGGAGCTGCGGTTCGACGGCCCGGTCCTGGAGTGGGGGCGTCCGGCCGACGACCTGCTCACCACCATGGACGCCGAGACCGCCCGGGCCGCGGTGCTCGCGCGCCTGGGGTTGCCCGCCGGCACCCGGCTGATCCTGTACGCGCCCACCCGGCGCCCGATGGACTGGCGCAAGCGGGGCTGGAGCGACCCCGGCAAGTTGCTGGATCTGCCGGCCGTCGTGGCCGCTCTGCCGCCCGGTCACACGTTGCTGGTCCGCCGGCATCCGGCCCTCGGCGACGACGTGCTGGGCCTGGTGCCCGGTGTGCTCGACGTGTCCGGCTATCCCCAGGTGGGCGAGCTGCTGCTGGCGGCCGACGCGCTGATCACCGACTACTCGACCCTGCTGGCCGACTTCGCGGTCACCGGCCGGCCGGCCTTGCTCTACGTGCCCGACCTGGCGGAGTTCCAGGCTTCCCCGGGGCTCAACGTCGACCTCGGCACCGTGGCTCCCGGACCGCTGCTCAGCACCTCCGCCGAGGTGGCTGCGGCGGTGGGTGCGCTCGACACCGTCGCTGCCGACCACGCGGGGGCGGCCAAGGCGTTCGCGGAGACATATGCGACCGCGCGGGACGGCCGGGCGGCCGAGCGGCTGGTCGACTGGTTGCTCGCGGCCGGCCGAAAGGGGAGTGGCGGTGGAGGCGACGTGACTGAGGCCACTATCGTTTTGCCATGACCTCCATCGCGCTCGCTGAGGAACTCCTCCTCCTCGCGTACGACGACCAGACCGGCAAGGCGACCGGTTCCCGCATCGGGCTCGACCTCGGCATGTCCGCGGCCGTGCTGGTGGACCTCGCGCTGGCCGGCCGGATCGCCTACGTGAACGGGAACCTGGTCGTCAACGACCCGACACCGATCGGCGACCCGATCGCGGACCTGGTGCTCGCCAAGGCCGCCGCGGACGAGCCGCACACCCCGGCCCAGTGGGTGCAGCGGCTGCGCCACAACCTCCGTAACCGGGTCCTGCAGGACCTGATCGAACGGGGCGTGGTGCGTGACGTGGACGAGACCCAGATGGGTCACATCCACGTGCACCGCTATCCGACCGCGGACCCCGCGTTCGAGGCGGAGATCCGCAAGCGGCTGGCCGAGGCGCTGATCACCGACGCGCCGCCGGACGAGCGGACCGCGGCCCTGGCCACGCTGCTCGTGGCGACCCGGATGGAGCCGGCTCTGCGGCTCCCGCCGGAGGAGGCCGCCCGGGCCCACCAGCGGCTGGAGCAGATCGCCAGCGGCGCCGGCTTCTCCGGCTCCATGAACCTCGAGGACTCGATCGTGCGCCCGAGCGTCGCCCTGGTGGTGGCCACCCTGAGCCGGGCGATCAGCGCGGCCCTGGGCGCCCCGAAGGTGATCTGACGCGGGACCGGGGCCCTGGCGGCCCCGGCCACCGGCATTCAGGCCAGGCCGAGCGCGGCGGAGATCTCCGGGCGCAGCCCGCTGTCCATCGCGGCCAGGGCGCGTGACCGGGCACCGGTCAGGTCACCGTCGGTCACCGGCTCGACCACTTCCAGGTACGCCTTGAGCTTCGGCTCGGTGCCGGACGGCCGGATGACCACCCGGGCCCGCGCCGTCCGCAGGGTCAGCACGTCGGCGTCCGGCAGCCGGTCCTCGACCTCGGTCACGGCGTCACCGAGCAGGCTCTTCGGCGGGTTCTGGCGGATCCGGGCCATGGTGCTCGTGATCAGTCCGAGGTCCTCGACCCGCATCGAGACCTGCCCGGTGCGGTGCACCCCGAACTCGGCGTCCAGCTCGTCGAGACGGTCGGCCAGGGAACGCCCCTCGGCCTTGAGCGTGGCGGCCAGGTCGGCCACGGTCACCGCCGCGGTGATGCCGTCCTTGTCGCGGACCAGCCCCGGCGCGACGCAGTAGCCCAGCGCCTCCTCGTAGCCGTACGCGAGCTCCTCGGCACCGCGGACGATCCACTTGAAGCCGGTCAGGGTCTCCGCGTACGGCACACCCCGGGCGGTGCACAGGGCCCGCAGCAGCGTCGAGGAGACGATCGTGGTGGCGTACGTGCCCGGCACGCCGCGCCGGATCAGGTGGTCGGCCAGCAGCACGCCCAGCTCGTCCCCGCTCAGCGGCCGCCAGCTGCCCGGCTCGGTGCCCGGGATCGCGACGGCGCACCGGTCGGCGTCCGGGTCGTTGGCGATGGCCAGGTCGGCGCCGGTCTGCCCGGCCAGGGCCAGCAGCAGGTCCATCGCGCCCGGCTCCTCCGGGTTGGGGAATGCGACGGTCGGGAACGCCGGGTCCGGCTCGGCCTGCTCGGCGACCACGGCCGGGGCGGCGAAACCGGCCGCGGCGAACGTCGCGGCGAGCACTTTGCCGCCGACCCCGTGCAGCGGCGTGTACGCCACCTTCAGGTCGCGGGGACCGGCGGCTACGACGGCGGCGGCGCTGTCCACGTACCCCTGGACGATCGTCTCGTCGAGGACCGTGCCGGGCTCACCCAGCGGGACCTCGGTGAGGGGCCCGACCGCCTGGATGGCGGCCTCGATGCCCGCGTCGGCGGGCGGCACGATCTGCGCGCCGGCCCCGGCCGGACCGCCCAGCTGGGCGCCGAGGTAGACCTTGTAGCCGTTGTCCTGGGGCGGGTTGTGACTGGCGGTGACCATGACCCCGGCCACGGCGTCCAGCTGCCGTACCGCGTACGCCAGCACCGGCGTCGGCAGCGGGCGGGGGAGCAGCAGAGCGGGCCGCCCGGCCGCCGTGGCCACCCGGGCGGTCTGCTCGGCGAAGTCGCGGGAGCCGTACCGGGCGTCGTACCCGATGACCAGCGGTCCCTGCCCGCCCTGCGCGCCCAGCCAGCCGATCAGGCCGGCCGCGGCGCGGGTGACCACCGCGAGGTTCATCCCGTTCGGTCCGGCCCGCAGCCGGCCGCGCAGCCCGGCCGTGCCGAAGGTCAGCGGGCCGGCGAACCGGTCGGCCAGCTCGTCGGCGCTCTCCGGGAGCCGCGCGAGCAGCTCCCGGATCTCGTCACGCGCGGCCGGGTCGGGATCGTCGGCCAGCCAGGTCTCGGCCAGCCTGCGGAGATCGTCAGTTGCCATGCTCAGTGGATAGCACGGCCCGGCGGCTCAGCTCGACTTGAGGGTGAAGGTCTTGGCCATCTCGTCGAAGTACTGCTTGCTGCCGGCGAACTTGGCCTCGGTGGTGGTGAGGTAGAAGGAGTACATCTTGCCGTCGGTCGTGGTCTGCCGCCAGATCCCGTGCCGCATGGTGTCGCCCTCGCCGCAGGTGTACTCGAACTGGGCGGCGGGCAGCCCGGAGATCTCGACGTCGGTCGTGCCCAGGTGCTTGAACGGCTTCGGGCAGGCCTTGGACTTCTTCAGCGTGCCGGGCGCGGTGGTGTCGGCGAACTTGCGCGGCGGGATCGAGCCCTTCTCGACCAGCACCCGGACCTTCGTCGACTTGTCCTCGGGGTTGATGTAGTCGACCCAGTTACCGGTCGCGGCGCGCTCCCAGGTCTTGGGCACCTTGACCGTGACGGCCTTGTCACCCTTGTAGTCCTGGGTGGCGAAGGAGGCCGGCACCACCTGGTTGGCGGCCGGTGGCTGATTGGGCGGGGTGCCGGGATCGTCGTCCCCGCTCAGGGCCACGACCAGGACCAGCAGCAGCACCACGGCCAGGGCGCCACCACCGGCGGCGAGCTGGGTGTTGCGCGGCCAGCCCTTGACCGTCGTGACGGCCTTGTCGGTGGTGCGGCGCACGGTGGCGACCGTGTTGTCGATCATCGCGCGGCGCTTGGCCGCCGGGCTGGTCACCACCGTGCCGGGCAGCGGGTCGCGGGCCGCACGGGCACCGTCCCACTGCCGGCGCGGGGGCAGGACGCTGGTCTCGTCGCTCTCCGAGCCCCCGGACGGCGGGATCACGCTGGTCCGGTCGTTGTCCATCGGCGGCGGGGGCGGATAGGCGCCGGTCGGGGCGCTGGCCGCGGTGGCCTCGGCGGCGCGGCGCCGGCCGCCACCGCTGCCCTGCTTGAGCTTGGCCAGGCGCCCGGTGAGCGACTCGTCGGGCGCGAGCATGGCCCGGCCGCCGATCTGACCGGAGGGCTTCGGCTGGGCGGGCGGGATCGGCTGGGTCTCGGCCGCCGGCGGGCGCTGCGCCGGGACCACCGAGTACGGGTCCGTCATCATGTGCGGCGGGGCCTTGCTGGCCAGCGGGCCGGCGAGCTGCTGACGCAGCATCGTCCGGGCGGTCGGCACGTCGAAGCGGCGGGCCGGGTCCTTCTCCAGCAGGCCCATCAGCACCGGCGTCAGCGAGCCGGCGCGTACGGCCGGGGTCGGCGGGTCCTCGACGACGGCGTGCATCGTCTCGATCGGGTCGCCCTTGTCGAACGGCGGCCGGCCCTCGATCGCGGTGTAGAGCGTGACACCCAGGGAGAAGAGGTCGCTGGGCGGGCCGAAGTCGCTGCCCATGGCCCGCTCGGGCGAGATGAAGTGCGGCGAGCCGAGCACCATGCCGGGCGTGGTGAGCTGCACGTCGGTGGGCATCCGGGCGACGCCGAAGTCGGTGAGCACGCAGCGGCCGTCGGTGCAGATCAGCACGTTGGCCGGCTTCACGTCGCGGTGCAGCACGCCGTGCGCGTGGGCCACCTCGAGCGCGCCGAGCAGGGCGATGCCGATCTTGGCCACCACCCGCGGGTTGACCGGGCCGTCCTCGATCACCATGTCGGCGAGGCTGCGCGCCTCCAGCAGCTCCATGACGATCCACGGCCGGCCGTTCTCGTGCACCACGTCGTAGACCTGCACGACCGCCGGGTGCTGCAGGGCGGCTGCGGCACGGGCCTCGCGCATGGTGCGCTCGTACATCGAGTCGCGGTCGCTGGGGGCCAGGCCGGGCGGGAGGATGACCTCCTTGATGGCCACGTCGCGGCGCAGCAGCGTGTCCGCTGCCCGCCAGACGGTGCCCATGCCGCCGTGCCCGACCGCGGCGCGGAGGGTGTACCGCCCGCCGATGAGCGTGCCCGGGGCTGCGCGTCCGCTGGTCGGGGCGGAGTTGCCACCGCTCCACGTCGGAATCTGAGTCACGAAGATGCCACCGAAGGGGGTGTAGGGGGCTGTCGGCCAACTCCGCTATCTTGCCGGTTCCCACCCCTTTTCGGAAAGTCGCTGGAAGGGTGTTCTGGTGAACTCGACCGTGGGTAGCCACGCTGTCGCGTACAGTGGAACTTTTCGGACGCTGAGTGCAAAATCCCTCGCTCTTCCGTGCTTAACGCTGCTTTAGGATCACTTCTGTGAACGCAGAATCCGGGTTCGAGATCAAACCGGTCTACCACCGCGGCGACGTGGCGCCGGACGTCGACGAGCGGCTCGGCGAGCCCGGTGCCTACCCGTACACCCGGGGCGTCTACCCGACCATGTACACCCAGCGCCCGTGGACCATGCGCCAGTACGCCGGTTTCGGCACCGCCGTGGAGTCCAACGCCCGCTACCACCAGCTGCTGGCCGCCGGCACGATGGGCCTGTCCGTCGCCTTCGACCTGCCCACCCAGATGGGCTACGACTCCGACGACCCGATCGCGCACGGTGAGGTCGGCAAGGTCGGCGTGGCCATCGACTCGATCGACGACATGCGGCAGCTGTTCGCCGGGATCCCGCTCGACAAGGTCTCCACGTCGATGACGATCAACGCGCCCGGCTCGCTGCTGCTGCTGCTCTACCAGCTGGTGGCCGAGGAGCAGGGCGTGCCCGGGGCGGCGCTGACCGGCACGATCCAGAACGACATCCTGAAGGAGTACATCGCCCGGGGGACGTACATCTTCCCGCCCAAGCCGTCGCTGCGGCTGGTCGCCGACACCTTCGCCTACTGCCGGGCCGAGATCCCGAAGTGGAACACCATCTCCATCTCCGGCTACCACATGGCCGAGGCCGGCGCGACGCCCGCTCAGGAGATCGCGTTCACCCTGGCCAACGGCATCGAGTACGTACGCGCCGCGCTCGCGGCCGGGCTCGCCGTCGACGACTTCGCGCCCCGGCTGTCGTTCTTCTTCGTCGCCCGCACCACGCTGCTGGAGGAGATCGCCAAGTTCCGGGCCGCCCGGCGGATGTGGGCCCGGATCATGCGCGACGAGTTCGGGGCGAAGAATCCCAAGTCGCTGATGCTGCGCTTCCACACCCAGACCGCCGGCGTGCAGCTCACCGCCCAGCAGCCGGAGGTCAACCTGGTCCGGGTGGCGATCCAGGCGCTCGGCGCGGTGGCCGGTGGCACCCAGTCGCTGCACACCAACGCGTACGACGAGGCGATCGCCCTGCCCACCCAGAAGTCGGCCCGGCTGGCCCTGCGCACCCAGCAGGTCCTCGCGTACGAGAGCGGCCTGGTGGACACCGTCGACCCGTTCGCCGGCTCGTACGTCATCGAGGCCCTGACCGACGAGGTCGAGGCGGCGGCGACCGCGCTGATCGAGCGGGTGTTCAGCTACGGGTCCTCGGTGGACGCCATCGAGCAGGGCTTCCAGAAGCAGGAGATCGAGAGCTCGGCGTACCGGATCTCCCAGGAGATCGACAACGGCGAGCGGGTGGTCGTCGGGGTCAACCGCTTCGCGAGCGACGAGGAGGAGAAGTACGAGCCGCTGCGCGTCGACCCGGCCATCGAGGCCGACCAGGCCGCCCGGCTCGCGAAGCTGCGCGCCGAACGGGACGGGCCGGCCGTCGAGGCGGCGCTCGCCGACCTGCGCAAAGCGGCCGAGGGCACCGAGAACGTGCTGCCGCCGATGCGCGAGGCCTTGCGCCTGCGTGCCACCGTGGGCGAGGTCTGCACCACGCTGCGCGGGGTGTGGGGCGTCTACCGACCCGTGGAACACTTTTAACTGCGTCACCTCCGGTAATTGTCATCCGTTGGAGGAGATGGCGTCCGCACAGCGCTCTTATCAGGGCATTGGTAACACAGCGCGAGACGATCAATACGGGAATGACGTTGCACAGCGTCACCGAAAGAGGTCTAAGCTTTCGCGCGTTGCGGAAACCGGTTCAAATGACGAGAGCGATAGAGAATCCGACGTGACGAGTGCATTGACCGTGCCCGACAGCTCACCCCAGGCCCCTTTCCCGGGGCCCCCGCCCGGCGCCGACCCGCTGCCCGGCCAGCTGGACCGCTGGCTGGCCGCCCGGGGCGCCGAGCTCGTGGCCATCCGGCGGCACATCCACGCGCACCCGGAGCCGTCGAACGCCGAGTTCGAGACCGCCGCCCTGATCGCGCGTGAGCTGGCCGTCGCGGGCCTCACCCCGCAGCTGCTGCCCAAGGGCAACGGCCTGATCTGCGACATCGGCGAGGGCGACCGGGTGATCGCCTTCCGCGCGGACCTGGACGCCCTGCCGCTGCAGGACACCAAGGACGTGCCGTACCGCTCGACGGTCGCCAAGGTCGCCCACGCCTGCGGTCACGACGTGCACACCACCGTCCTGCTCGGACTCGGTCTGGCCCTGGCCCAGCTCAACGAGCAGGGCGAGCTGCCCGGCCGGGTGCGGTTGATCTTCCAGCCGGCCGAGGAGTTCGTGCCCTCCGGCGCCCCCGAGGTGATCGCCTCCGGCGCGCTCAAGGATGTCGTGGGGATCTTCGCGCTGCATTGCTACCCGCAGCTGCCGGCCGGCCTGGTCGGGGTCCGCTCCGGCCCGTTCACGGCGGCCGCCGACACCGTCGAGGTGCGCCTCACCGGCCCCGGCGGGCACACCGCCCGGCCGCACCTGACCGCCGACCTGGTGCACGCGCTGGGGCGGGTCATCGTCGACGTGCCCGCACTGCTGGACCGGCGCGTCGACCCCCGCGCGGGCGTCTCCATGGTGTGGGGCGCGGTGCAGGCCGGCGAGGCGTTCAACGCCATCCCCGGAGAGGGCTACGTCCGCGGCACCGTCCGCATCCTCAACCGCGAGGCCTGGCGCGAAGCCCCGGAGCTGATCACCAAGCTGATCCGCGACGTGGTCGCACCGACCGGCGCCGAGGTCGAGGTCAAATACAACCGGGGCGTGCCGCCGGTGATCAACGACCGGATGGCGGCCGCGGTGATCGCGGGCGCGGCCGGCGCGGCGCTGGGCGCCGACCGCGTGGTCGAGGCCGAGATCAGCATGGGCGGCGAGGACTTCGCCTTCTACCTGGACAACGTCCCGGGCGCGATGATCCGGCTCGGCACGGGCACGCCGGGCTCCGAGGTCAAGTACGACCTGCACACCTCGAACTTCGACGTCGACGAGAAGTGCATCGGCTACGGGGTCAGGGTGATGGTCCACACCGCGTTGGCGGCGTTGTCGACGGGGGCTTTTTAAGAACTTGGATCAAGGGCTTTCTTGCCACGGTGGGTGAGTGGTGCTGACCGTCGCTCCCGCGGGGACCGGGCGAGGATGGCCAATCGCCTGGCGGCTCATGGACGGCCATCCTCACCCTGCCAGGTCCGTGCGTTGCCGGCCTTACTCTCCGGACTCCTCCGCGCGCTTCGGCGGGGCGTCCTTGCTGGTGGAAGGCGGCTGCTGGGGCTGGGCCGGCTGGGTTCGGGCCGGCTGGGTGCGGGGTGGGTAGGTCGGTGCCGGGCCGGCCATTGCGTAGGCCGGCATGCCCTGTGCGGGCTGCGGGGTGCGGGACGGGCGGCGGGCGCGGTTGCGGCGGTAGAGCCAGATGATCGCCCAGGCCGGCAGGGCCAGGACGATCAGCCAGGGCAGGAGCCAGCCCAGCACGGTCAGGACGACTCCCAGCGAGGCCAGCAGGCCCTTCCAGCCGTTCTGCAGGCCGGCCAGGAATCCGGGGGCACCCTCTTCCTGCTCGACGGCCACAGCGTCGGGGTCGAGCAGGATCACCGTGATGGTCGACAGGGCGGTCAGGTCGGCCAGGCGGCGCTTCTTGGCCTGCAGGGAGGCCAGGTCCGACTCGCGGGTCGCCACCTCGCGTTCCAGCATCACCAGGTCGTTGAGCGACTTGGCCTGGGCGAGCAGTTTGCGGCCACTGTCCACCCGGGCCTGCTGGGTGGCGATCCGGGCGTCCAGGTCGATCGTCTGCTCGGTGACGTCCTCGGTGTTGATGCCGCGCTGCTCCTCCTTGCCCAGCCCGGCCAGCTGGTCCACCACGGGGTTGAACTTCTCGGCCGGTACGCGCAGCTCCAGGGTGGCGTCCTGCGAGCCGGAGCCGCTGTTGCGCTTGTCGCCGCTGATGAAGCCGCCGGCTCCGGTCGCGATGCCGGCGGCGCGGGCTGCGGCGATGTTCACGTCCTCGACGCGGACCGTGATGGCGCCGGTGTAGACGATCGAGCGCTGGTCCACGCGCAGGTCGGGCGCCTCGGCTGCCCGATCCTGGCCACCCTCGGCGGTGTTCGCCTCACCCTTGGCCGGAGCCTCGGCCGGTGCCGGCTCGCCGAGCTGGGGGGCAGAGCCCGCCGACGAGGCGCCGTTGTCCGCGCTGTCGCCGCTGCAACCGGCGAGAGCCAGTGTCACGGCCAGTCCGGCGGCGCCGAGCGCCGCGGTGATCCTTCGTCGAGCACGCATGGATACTCCGTTCCCCGTTGAGGTCTGCCCCCTGGGACGTGCGGCGCGCGGGAGCCGGTTCCGGCAGACTGCGAGATGAGCGGTCACGATTCGGCACCGGAGGGCTCACGTGCGCGTCACGAAGTTCACGCATTCCTGTCTACGTCTCGAGGGTGGCGGCGCCGTCCTGGTCGTCGACCCGGGGGCGTTCAGCGAACGGTCGGCGCTGACCGGCGCGGACGCTGTCCTGATCACCCACGAGCACTTCGACCATCTCGACGTCGACGGGCTCGCCGATGCCGTGGCCCAGCGGCCTGACCTGCGGGTCTACGCCCACCCCGACGTGCTGCCCAAGCTGACCGCCTTCGCCGACGTGGTCACCGGAGTCGAGGCGGGCACCGAGTTCACCGCGGCGGGCTTCACCGTCCGGGCGTACGGCGGGCAGCACGCCGTGATCCACCCCGAGATCCCCCGGATCGCGAATCTCGGCTTCCTGATCGCCGACGACTCCGGCTCGGTCTACACCCCCGGCGACTCCTTCACCGCCCCCGACGAGCACGTCGACACGCTGTTCGTGCCGCTCAACGCCCCCTGGCTCAAGCTCAGCGAGGCCATCGACTTCGTCCGCGCGGTCAAGCCGGGCCGGGCCTACGCGCTGCACGACTCCCTGCTCACCGAGACCGGCGCGCAGGTCTCCAACGGCCACCTCGAACGCCTGGGCGGCACCCGGTACGCCCGCGTCGCGCCCGGCACGACGCTGGACTGACGTGCCGACCAGCACCGAGGACGTGATCCGGGCGCTCTACGAGGCGCCGCCGGACGGTTTCGTCGCGGGCCGGGCCGCCGCGATCGACGAGGCGAAACGGGCCGGCGACAAGGACACCGCCAAGCGCCTGGCCGCGCTGCGCAAGCCGACCGTGGCGGCCTGGTTGGTCAACCTGCTGGCCCTGCGCCGCCCGGAGCTGATCGACGAGCTGGTGGAGCTGTCCACCGCGCTGCGCTCGGCCCAGCGCAGCCTGCAGGGCGAGCAGCTGCGCGAGCTCTCCACGCAACGCCGGCAGGTGGTGTCCGCCCTGGTCAACGCCGCGCAGAAACTCGCCGTGGAGGACGACCCGGGGCTGCGTACGGTGAAGCTGCCGATGGCCGAGGTCGAGGCGACGCTGACCGCGGCCCTGGCCGAGCCGGACATCGCCGAGCAGGTACGCAGTGGACGGCTGGTCAAGGCGGCCACGTACGCCGGATTCGGTGAGGTGCCGCGCCCGCGGTTGCGCCTGGTCACCGCCGACGAGCCGGACGAGCAGGAAGTGGACGACGACGAGGACGAGGAGACGCCGCCGAACCCGTTCGCTGTCGCCGCCGAGCCTGAGCGGGCGGCCCGGCCGACCGTGCTGGAGGAGCGCAAACGCCGCGCGGCCGAGAAGGCCCGGCAGGAACGCGCGGAACGACGCCGCGAACTCAAACGCCGGCTGACCACCGCCCGGGCCGCGGAGGCCAAGACCCGGACCCGGCTGGAACGCGCCGAAGCGGCCGAGCAGGAGGCCGCCCACGCCGTCGAGGAGATCGAGGAACAGCTCGCTGAGCTGGAACGACAGCGGATCGTGGCGCAGGCCGAGGTGTCCCGGCGCAAGCTGGCGCGACGCTCGGCGGAGCGGGACGCATCAGCCGCCCGGCGTGAGGTCGGAGACGTCGAGGCGGCCCTGGAGGATCTCGACGCGGATGAACCGGATCAGTAGGCCATTTTCACGAACCGGTCAGGGGGAGCAGAATCGCTCAGGTGACCCCCGAACAGGCAGCCGCCAACGCCAAGCCGGGACTCGCCAACCTCGTCGGGGCGTTCGCCGAATCCCCGCAGACACTGCGCCGCGCGCGGTTGATGGGGTTGTCCGGGTGGGCGTACCACGTGTCGGCCCGGGCCGGCGCGCTCGGCGACGTACGCCCGGAGACGGTCGCCGCGGCGATCGGCTTCATCGCCCCCGAGGCGGTGACCGACGGCTGGGAGGCCGCGGCCAAGACGACGCCACCGGTGGAGGTGGCCACCTGGCACCTGCACGAGCTGTGCCGGTGGGGCGTGGACGAGCTCGGTGGCTTCCCCCGGCTGACCCGGCTGCTGGAGCTGGCCAAGCGGGTCGTCGAGGCGGTGGACGCCGCGGGCCTGACGTTGTTCGCGGCGTGGCGGGCGATGCCGGTGCCGGACGCCTCGGCCGGCGCCCAGGCCGCGGTGATGCTGCACCTGCTGCAGGAGCACCGGCTGGGCGTGCACGTGGTGGCGGTCCGGGCCAGCGGGCTCACCCCGTTGGAGGCGATCATCGCGGGACCGGACGGTGAGACGGACGCGGTGGCCTTCGGCTGGCAGCCGCCGTACCCGTCGCCGGGGCCGATCGTGCGGCGGCTGATGTGGGCCGAGTCGGTGGCCGACTCACTGGCCGGGCAGGCGTACGCGCGCCTCGACCGGGCCGAGCGGATCGAGCTGATCGGGCTGCTGACCTCGCTGTCGCACCGGCTGAGCCGGTAAAAACGCTTGGTGGCGCCGCGCCGCCGTGCTCAGATTTCCCGGTGACCGAACTGCCCGAGGGCTGGCGTACCCGCCGGCCGACCCTGGACGACGTGCCGGAGCTCCTCCGGCTGACCCACGCGAGCGACATCGCCGCGGTCGGTGAGCCCGACTACACCGCCGAGGAGGTGCGCGCGGCGTTGACCATGCCGCACACCGACCCGGCCCGGGACTGCTGGGTGGCGCTGGACCCCGCCGGTGAGATCGTCGGCTGGGCCTATCCGGACAACCCCTCGGGCGGCGCGCGCGAGTTCATCGAGGTCTACGTGTGGCCCGAGCGTGGGGTGCCCGCCCTGCGCCCGCTGCTCGCCCGGCTGCTCGACCGGGTCACGGAGCGGGGCCGGGAGTTCGGGCACGACCCGTACGCGGTCCGGGCGGGCGCGGTCCCGACCGAGCACCCGTGGATCTCGGCGCTCACCGACGCCGGTTTCGCCTTCGTCAAGCAGCACGCGCGGATGACCATGTCGCTGGACGGCCCGGTCACCGTCCCGCAGCCCGCGCCCGGTGTCACCGTCCGGCCGGTGCGCCACGACGACGAGGCCGAGCTGCGCCGGTTCCACGCCACCATCGAGGAGGCGTTCCGCGACAGCGACCACGACGCCACCGGCTACGACACCTGGCGGCAGCAGGTGGCCGGCGAGACCACCGTCGCCTGGGACGAGTGGTTCGTCGGTGAGGTCGACGGCCGGTGGGCCGGGGTGCTGCAGTCCTCCGACTCCGGCGTCGAGGACAACGGCGGATGGGTGCGGTCGCTGGCGGTGCTGCGGCCGTACCGTCGGCGGGGTGTGGGTGCGGCCCTGCTGCACCGGGCTTTCGCGGCCTATGCGGCCAAGGGCCGCACGACGGCCGGCCTCGGGGTCGACCTGGCTAATCCGACCGAGGCCGCGCGGCTCTACCGCGCCGTTGGGATGCGGCCGCTCTACGAGGCCAACATCTACCAGCGGACGGTCTGAGCGCTACAGCTCCGGCGAGGCGGTGCGGGTGGGCCGCTGGCGCAGCTCAGCCACGTAGTCGTCCGGCGCGCCGGCCTTCTCGGCCGCGTTGGCGATCTCGGAGAGATACCAGGCCGTCGGCATGCCGCCCTCGTAGCCGTCGAAGACGTAGACCCAGGCGCTGAACTCGCCCTCGAGCGTGGAGACACGCACGGTGAGCTTCTGGTACGCACCCGCGGTCACCCCCTCGACCTCGTCGAGCTGGGCGGCGTCCCACGGGTGCACGTCGTAGAGCGAGACGAAGACCCGGTCGCCCGGGGACTCCACGATCGTGGTGACCGCGCCCTCCCAGCCCATGTCGCCCTCGCCGGCGAAGGTCAGGCGCCAGCCTTCCACCCACCCGACGCCGACCATGGGCGAGTGCGGGCAGTAGGCCCGCATCCGGGCTGGATCGAGGTTGGAACCGTACGCGGCGTAGTGACCCACGGCGATGACGATAGCCCGGACGGCCGGTGGTGGAGAATACGAGGTGTGCGTGTCGGCACATCTGCGGCACGAAAGCGACAAAACACTGCAATGGAGGTCGGACTATCGTGAGCCGGATCGTGATCATCGGCGGTGGGCCGGGCGGGTACGAGGCGGCGCTCGTCGCCGCACAACTCGACGCGGAAGTCACCCTCGTCGAGGCCGACGGGGCCGGCGGCGCTTGCGTGCTCTCCGACTGCGTGCCGTCGAAGACCTTCATCGCCAGCTCGGAGGTGGTGACCGGATACCGGCACAACGAGCGCTTCGGCATCCGCTCGGCCGGCCTGGAGGGTGTCACGGTCGACGCCAAGGCGGTCAACGACCGGGTGAAGCGGCTCGCGCTGGCCCAGTCCGGCGACATCCAGGCCAAGCTGATCAAGGCGGGCGTGGACGTGGTGACCGGCCGCGCCCGGATGGGCGAGGACACGCTGGGTCACACCCACCAGGTCCTGATCACCCCCGCCGGCGGCACGGAGTACGCGGTCGACGCCACGACGGTGCTGATCGCGACCGGCTCCACCCCACGGGTGCTGCCCAGCGCGGTGCCCGACGGCGAGCGCATCCTCGACTGGCGCCAGGTCTACGACCTCGACGAGCTGCCCAGCCACCTGGTGGTGATCGGCTCGGGTGTCACCGGGGCCGAGTTCGCCAGCGCCTACCTGGCCATGGGCGTGCAGGTCACCCTGGTCTCCAGCCGCGAGCGGGTGATGCCGCACGAGGACGCCGACGCCGCCATGGCCATCGAACGGGTCTTCCGCGAGCGCGGCATGACCATCCTCAACCAGTCCCGCGCCGACTCGGTGGTCAACACCGGCGACGGGGTGCTGGTCACGCTCTCCGACGGCCGTACGGTCGAGGGCTCGCACGCCCTGATGGCCGTCGGCGCCGTGCCCAACACCGCCGACCTGGGCCTGCGCGAGTACGGCGTGGACGTGGCCAACGGCGGCTACGTGACCGTCGACCGGGTGTCGCGCACCAACGTCCCCGGCATCTACGCGGCCGGCGACTGCACCGGCGTGCTGCCCCTGGCCAGCGTGGCCGCCATGCAGGGCCGGATCGCGGTCTGGCACGCCATGGGCGAGGCCGTGGCGCCGCTGCGCCTGCGGACGGTCTCGGCCAACGTCTTCACCGACCCCGAGCTGGCCACGGTCGGCGTCTCACAGAACGACGTCGACGCCGGCAAGGTGCCCGCCCGCCAGGTGATGCTCCCGCTGACCGGCAACGCCCGGGCCAAGATGGCCGGCCTCAAGGACGGCTTCGTGAAGCTCTTCTGCCGCCCGGCAACCGGCCAGATCGTCGGCGGCGTGGTGGTGGCGCCCAAGGCCAGCGAGCTGATCCTGCCGATCACGATGGCGATCGAGAACAACCTGACGGTGGACCAGCTGGCCCACACGATCACGATCTACCCGTCGCTGTCCGGGTCGATCGCCGAGGCGGCCCGCCAGCTGATGCTGCACGAGCTGCAGTAGGCGCTCCGGTCGGGGCGTCCAGGTCGGGGCGTTCCGGTCGGGGCGTCCAGGTCGGGGCGTTCCGGCCGCTGGGCTGGCCGGGCTGGTCTCGGCGACCGGGGGCGGTCAGCGCCGCAGGCGGACCGGGCGGTCCGGCGGTGACGCGTCTCCGGTGCCGGACCGCTCGCCGTCCGGATTCGGCGCCGGCGCGTCCTCGTCGGCTGCCTCGTCCTCGTCGATCTCCTCGGCGTTGTCCTTGCGGCCGCCGAAGAGGGCCAGGATCCACCCGGCCGTGCCGAAGATCAGCGCCGCGCAGGCCGCGATCGCGAACAGCCGCCAGGCGGACTGGGTGATCGCGGTGCCGCCCACGTGCCCGACCAGGCCGCCGTAGGTGGCCCAGCACAGCGCCGCCCCGCCGTCGTAGATCACGAAGAGCTTGATCGGATAGCCGCTGCGGCCGGCGTGGTAACCCGCCGCCATCCGGCCGCCGGGGACGAAACGGCAGAGCAGCAGCACCAGCGGGCCGGGCTTGCGCAGACCGCGGGTGAACCGCTCGGCGGCCCGGCGGGTCTTCGACTCCGGCTTGTCCACCTGCTCGTTTCGGGGCGCGAAGCGTTGCCGCAGGGCGCTCAGTCGTCCGCTGAGCCAGTGACCGCCGACGTGCCCGGCGGTGCGACCCAGCACGAACGCGATCGAGTCGCCGGTGAACATGCCCAGGGCGCCGACCGCGATGACCAGGGGGAGGCTCAGGTTGCCGTACACGGTGAGCGCGCCGGACGTGATCATGATGGCCTGGATCGGCACCACCGGCACCATCGCATCGACGGCCAGGAATCCGAAAAGCGCAAGGTACGCCCATGCCGGTGTTGCCATCACGGTCAACAAATCGGTCATCGGTCGGCCACCTCGCGGCTCCAGGGCTCACGGCATTCTCCGTGGGCGCCCCTGAGAATGAGCTGAGTACAGGATGCTCCCTGATCAGGCCCGGCTAAGGGTGATGCCCGCCACGGTACGGGCTGGACGTTGCTGGTGTGGCCCGTGACGCGAGGCATTTCTGCCAATCTCTGGCGATCTAGGTACGGTTAGCCGCTTCTGGTACGGGCCGGGCACGCGTAGCCTGGGTGCAGTCCCCGACACGCCGGGTCCCCCGTTCTCGGTGTCTCGGGCGAGCGGCGCCGGCCCGGCTGCTTGCCGGGCTCGTTGCGCCAGGGCCGTCGGTAGGTCCCGTACCGGCGGCCCGCCCACATGTCCCCTGCATGTCTCGGCCGGCCGCAGGTGAAGTGGCCGTGACCACTGTTACCCGCGCGCAACGAGTCGCCCGTAGGGTCAGGCCATGGCGGATCTTTTCGAGGAGTACCGCCTCGGCCCCGGCTGGGACGAGATGTTCGGCGAGATCGGCATGCCTCGCGAGACCTACGAGGCCCTGCACGCCACGCTGCAGCCGCTGTCGAGCGCTGAGCTGGGCGTTCGTGCCGAGGTGCTGGCCCGGGCCTTCCTGGACCAGGGCATCACGTTCGCGCTCAAGGGCGTCGAACGACCCTTTCCCCTCGACATCGTCCCGCGGATCATCGCGGCCGCCGAGTGGCGCACGGTCGAGTTGGGCGTCGCGCAGCGGATCCGCGCGCTCGAGGCGTTCCTCGCCGACGTGTACGGCGCCGGCCAGGTGCTCGCGGACGGCGTGGTGCCGCGGCGGATCATCGCCACCAGCGCGCACTTCCTGCGGGCGGCGGCCGGGATCAACCCGCCCAACGGCGTACGGATCCACGTCGCCGGGGTCGACCTGATCCGCGACGAGCAGGGCGCCTTCCGGGTGCTGGAGGACAACGTACGGATCCCGTCCGGGGTCAGCTACGTGATGGAGAACCGCCGGGCGATGGCCCAGGTGCTGCCCGAGGTGTTCGCCGCCACCCGGATCCTGCCGGTGGAGTCGTACCCGAGCATGCTGCTGCGGGCCCTGCGCGCCGCGGCCCCGGTCGGCGTCACCGATCCCACGGTGGTGGTGCTCAGCCCGGGCGTCTACAACTCCGCCTACTTCGAGCACGCCCTGATCGCCCGGGAGATGGGCGTCGAGCTCGTCGAGGGCCGCGACCTGGTGTGCGTCGGCAACGACGTGGCGATGCGGACCACCGCGGGTGAGCAGCGCGTCGACGTCATCTACCGGCGGATCGACGACGACTTCCTCGACCCGGTGCATTTCCGGGCCGACTCGGTGATCGGCGTGGCCGGCCTGCTCAACGCGGCCCGGGCCGGGCGGGTCACCATCGCCAACGCGGTCGGCAACGGCGTCGCCGACGACAAACTGCTCTACACGTACGTGCCCGACCTGATCCGCTACTACCTGGACGAGGAGCCGTTGCTGCCCAACGTGGACACGTACCGGCTGGACGAGCCCGGGGTGCTGGAGGAGGTCCTGCCGCGCGTCGGTGAGCTGGTCCTCAAGCCGGTCGACGGGGCCGGCGGCGCGGGCATCGTGATCGGCTCGCAGGCCTCGGCGGCGGAGCTGGCCGAGGTCACCGCGAAGATCGTCGCCGATCCGCGGGGCTGGATCGCCCAGCGCGAGGTGAAGCTGTCGATGGTGCCGACGCTGATCGGCAACCGGCTGCGCGGCCGGCACGTCGACCTGCGGCCGTTCGCGGTCAACGACGGCGACAAGATCTGGGTGCTGCCCGGCGGCCTGACCCGGGTGGCCCTGCCCGAGGGCGCCCTGGTGGTCAACTCCAGCCAGGGCGGCGGGTCGAAGGACACATGGGTGCTCGCCGACGCCGACGACACCTCACCGTTCGAGGTGCCGCACCTGTCGGCCGACCCGGCGCCGCTGCCCTCGGCGTCCAGCCCGGAGCCCGGCCCGGGCGCCGGCGCCGCTGACTCCCAGCAGCAGCAACAGCAGCAACAGCAGCAGGGAGGGTCGCGATGCTGAGCCGGATCGCCGAGTCGCTCTACTGGATCGGTCGCTACGTCGAGCGCGCCGAGGACACCGCCCGGATCCTGGACGTGCACCTGCAGCGCATCCTGGCCGACCCGTGGACCAGTGAGGACCAGGCCTGCCGGTCGTTGCTCGCGGTGATGGGCATGCCGATGGAGGACGAGCCGTTCACCGCGGCCCGGGTGGTCGGCCTGCTCGGCCTGGACGAGCGCAGCCCCAGCTCGGTGGTCGGCGCGCTGGCCGCGGCCCGGGAGAACGCCCGGGGCGCCCGCGAGACGGTCTCCTCGGAGATGTGGGAATGCCTCAACTCGACCTGGCACGGCCTGCCCAACGCGCGCCGCCGGGTGGAGCAGCAGGGGGTGCACTCGTTCTTCCGCTGGGTGCGGGAGCGCTGTGCGGTGATGACCGGACTGACCGACGCCACCATGAGCCGCGACGAGGGCTGGCTGTTCCTGGTGCTGGGCCGCAGCGTGGAACGGGTGGACATGACCGCGCGGCTGCTGCGCACGCACGAGCGGGCCGGCGGAAGCATTCCGTCCTGGCTGACGCTGCTGCGGTCGAGCGGGGCCTGGGAGACGTTTCTGCGGACGTACCGGGGATCGCTGGACGACCGCCACGCGGCGGAGTTCCTGCTGCTCGACCGGCTCTTCCCGCGCTCGGTCTTCGCCGCCCTCTCCACCGCCGAGGGCTGCCTGGCCGACCTCGAGCCGGACCCCGGCCGGGCCGGCGTGGCGACGGACGCCCAGCGGATCGTCGGGCGGGCCCGCACCAACCTGGAGTTCCGCGGCGCGGATGAGCTGATCGACGACCTCGGGCCGGTGCTGGCCAGCCTGGAGAAGACATGTTCGCAGGTCAACGAGGCCGTCTCGCGGCGCTACTTCCGGCAGACGACCGCGGTCAACTGGGTCCGGGGAGCGGTGGTCGCATGAGTGTCCCCTTGGTGGACAGCTGGCGGCTGAAGATCCAGCACCGCAGCGGGTTCGACTACGCCGGGCCGGTGTCGTCGTCCTACAACGAGGCCCGGATGTGGCCGCGCAACGAGACCCACCAGGCGGTGCTGGACGCCCGGGTCGAGGTGTGGCCGCCGGCGCGCACGTACCGCTACGAGGACTACTGGGGCACGGTGGTCACGGCCTTCGACGTGCACGCCAAGCACGAGGCGCTGACCGTCACGGCGACGTCCACGGTGGAGACCCTGCCGCCGGGCGACCTGATCGAGCAGGGCGAAGGCGCGGCCTGGGACGAACTGGCGGTCCCGGAGAACGTCGACCGCTGGTACGAGCTGCTGCTGGGCACCAAGCGCACCGGCCTGAACGACGAACTGACCGGGATCGCGGCCGACATCCGCGCCGCGCACGCGACACCCCATGCTGCTGCGCTGGCGGTCTGCGAGTTCGTGCGCGGCGAGGTGACCTACCAGCCCGGGGCCACGGGCGTGCAGAGCGACGCACTGCACGCGTGGGAGCAGCGCAAAGGCGTCTGCCAGGACATCAGCCACCTGACCGTAGGGCTGCTGCGCGAGATGGGGCTGCCGGCCCGCTACGTCTCCGGCTATCTGCACCCGAAACCGTCGGCGGCGATCGGGGACAGTGTGGTCGGCCAGAGTCATGCGTGGGTGGAGTGGTGGGTGGGCCGGTGGACGGCCTTCGACCCGACCAACGGCGTGCCGGTGGGGGAGCGCCACGTCGTGGTCGGCCGCGGCCGGGAGTACGGCGATGTGCCGCCGCTCAAGGGCGTGTACGCGGGGCCGGCCAGCACGGGTCAGGCCGTCGAGGTGACGATAACCCGGCTCCGCTGATCCCGCCTGACCCGGGCCGGGGCTCAGGCCAGCGCCGCGGTGAGCGCTGCGGCTACGAAGACCGCCTGCAGGGCGGTGCGCAGCGGCAGCGGGGTGGCGGGCTTGCCGGCCAGCTCGACGTGGTGCCGGGCCGCGTACACATTGGCCGGGAACATCGCCAGCATCAGCAGCGCCAGGCATCCGGCCGCTAGGCGACAGGTCGCCGGCAGCAGCAGCCCCGCGGCCCCGGCCAGCTCCAGGACTCCGGTGACCGTGACCAGCAGCTCCGGCCGGGGCAGGCGCGGCGGGACCATGGCAACCAAGCTCGCGCGCCGGCCGAGACCGAAGTGCGCCAGGCCGGTCAGCAGGAACATCAGGGCCAGCCCCACCCGCAGCGCGGGCAGCCAGCCGTCGAGCGCCTCCACGCCGAGCAGGCCGAGCAGGCGGGCCAGCAGCGTGCCGGCGAACAGAGTGAACAGAGTTGCCATCTCATGTCCTCCAAACTTGTCACTGCCTAGATTCCTCGGTCGCTCGTATCTTGTCAATGGAAAGTTATGCTGGTGACATGAGCTACCACCATGGGGATCTGCGGCGTGCTCTGCTGGCCGCGGCCGCTGCATCGATCGCCGAGGAAGGCCCGGCGGCGCTGAGCCTGCGCGACCTCGCCCGGCGGGCCGGCGTCTCGCACGCCGCGCCGGCTCACCACTTCGGCGACAAGCGAGGGCTGCTCACAGCGCTGGCGGCCGAGGGCTTCGACCTGCTCGCGGCGGCGCTGCGGGAGACCCGGGCGGCGACGGGCAGCTTCCTCGAGCTCGGGGTGACCTACGTGCGGTTCGCGACAACGCATCGAGCGCACTTCGAGGTGATGTGGCGACCGGATCTCTACCACGCGGATGACCCGGCGTTGCTGGCCGCGCGGGCCCGGTCGAGCGCCGCGCTCTACTCAGGGGTCGCTGACCTGCCGGACGGTCAGGCCGGCGCGGAGGTGCGGGAGACGGGGCTGGCGGCGTGGTCGCTCGCGCACGGCTTCGCGACGCTGTGGCTCAGCGGCGCCCTGCCCGACATGCCGGACCTGCCGGACGAAGCAGCCCGGGCCGTGCTCCGGCACCTGCCCCCCGCCGGCTGAGCCGACGAGGAGGTGGCCGGTCAGGCGATCTCGCAGATCGTCGTGCCGGCTGTCACGGTGGCGCCGACCTCGACCGAAAGGCCTGAGACCGTGCCGGCCCGATGAGCCTGCAAGGGCTGCTCCATCTTCATCGCCTCGACGACCACGATCACGTCGCCCTCCGCGACGGTGTCGCCGTTCTGGGCTGCGACCTTCACGATCGTGCCCTGCATCGGGGCGGCCAGCGCGGCGGCGCCGCCTGCTCCTGTGGCCTGGGCTCCGGACCCCGAGCGGCGAGCATGGGGGCGGGCTGGGGTGACTGTGCGCGTACCGGAAAGGTTGGCCGGGAGGCGCACTTCCAGGCGCTTGCCGCCGACCTCGACCACGACAGTTTCGCGCTCTTGATCCTGGTCGGGCACCGGGACCGGGGTGAAGGCGGGGACGCCGCCCGCCCATTCGGTCTCGATCCAGTTGGTGTGCACGGTGAAGTCCACGAACGCCGGGTCGCGCACGACCAGGCGGTGGAACGGCAGCACCGTGGCCATGCCCTCGATGACCGTCTCGTCGAGCACGCGGCGGGCGCGCTGCAGGGCCTCGGTGCGGTCGGCGCCGGTCACGATGATCTTCGCCAGCAGGGAGTCGAAGTTGCCGCCGATCACGTTGCCGGCCTCGACGCCCGCGTCCACCCGCACGCCCGGGCCGGACGGCCAGGTCAGGCTCGTGACCTGGCCCGGGGCCGGCAGGAAGTTGCGGCCGGCGTCCTCGCCGTTGATCCGGAACTCGATCGCGTGCCCGCGCGGGACCGGGTCCTCGGTGAACGGCAGCCGCTCGCCGTCGGCGATGCGGAACTGCTCGCGCACCAGGTCGAGGCCGGTGGTCTCCTCGCTGACCGGGTGCTCGACCTGCAGCCGGGTGTTGACCTCGAGGAACGAGATGGTGCCGTCCTGGCCGACGAGGTATTCGACGGTGCCGGCGCCGTGATAGCCGGCCTCGCGGCAGATCGCCTTGGCGCTGGTGTGGATGCGCGCGCGCTGGTCGTCGCTGAGGAACGGCGCCGGGGCCTCCTCGACGAGCTTCTGGTGGCGGCGCTGCAGGGAGCAGTCGCGGGTGCCGACCACGATCACATTGCCGTGGGTGTCGGCCAGGACCTGCGCCTCGACGTGCCGGGGGCGGTCCAGGTAACGCTCCACGAAGCACTCGCCGCGGCCGAACGCGGCGACCGCCTCGCGCGTCGCCGACTCGAACAGCGCCGGGATCTCCTCGGCGGTGCGGGCGACCTTGAGACCGCGGCCGCCGCCACCGAACGCCGCCTTGATGGCGACCGGCAGGCCGTGCTCGCGGGCGAAGTCGATGATCTCGTCGGCGTGCTTGACCGGCTCGGGCGTGCCCGGCACCAGCGGCGCGCCGGCCCGCTGCGCGATGTGCCGGGCGGTGACCTTGTCGCCCAGGTCGCGGATCGCCTGCGGCGTGGGGCCGATCCAGGTCAGACCCGCATCCTGTACGGCCTGAGCGAAGTCGGCGTTCTCCGACAGGAAGCCGTAGCCGGGGTGGACGGCGTCGGCGCCACTGCGGGCGGCGACGTCGAGCAGCTTGTCGATGCGCAGATAGGTCTCGGCCGCGGTCTCGCCCTCCAGCGCGTACGCCTCGTCGGCGAGTCGCGCGGGCAGCGCGTCGCGATCGGCGTCCGCATAGACGGCGACGCTGGTCAGGCCCGCGTCCTGGCAGGCCCGGATGACACGGACGGCGATCTCGCCGCGATTGGCGATCAGTACCTTGCGCACGGGGCTGAGCCTATCGTCCGGGACCGGCGGGCCGCTCAGTCAAGTTTGGCTATTAACCTGTGAGATATGTCGGCGACCCGCATGATGATCCTCGGTCTGGTCCAGTGGATGCAGCCCGTGCACGGCTACGACGTACGCCGTGAGCTGTTGAGCTGGAGTGCCGACAAGTGGGCCAACGTCCAGCCCGGCTCGATCTACCACGCCCTGCGCAAGCTGGCCGAGGAGGAGCTGCTGCGCGAGGTGGCGACCGAGCAGGTCGGGGCGCGTCCGGCCCGCACGACGTACGAGATCACCGAGAAAGGCATCGCCGAGTTCCAGTCGCTGCTGCGCGGCAACTGGTGGTCGCTCGCCACGCCGGCGGATCCGTTCATGGCCGCGTTCTCGTTCCTGCCCGCCCTCCCGCGCACCGAGGCCGCCGCTGCCCTGCGCAACCGGGCAGTCCAGCTCAGCGCCGGCATCACGCAGCTCCAGTCTCTGATCAGCGCCGACTGGGCCGACAACAAGCCGGTCCACGTCAGCTGGATGTGGGAGCTGTCGATCGATCGCGCCGAGGCGGAGATCCGCTGGTGTGAGCGCACCGCGGCCCGGATCGAGAAGAACGAGCCGTACTTCCCGGCCGGGATGATCACTGAATAATCAAGTTTGACTAGCGCGGCGACCGGTCCTACGCTGCCTCACGACCGGGGCGGGCGTCCGTCTGCCCACGACTGGGGGTCACCATGATCGAAACGCGGGGGCTACGGAAGTCCTTCGTGTCCCGTCAGGGCCGCGAGAAAAAGACCGTCGACGCTGTTCGGGGCGTCGACCTGACCGTCGACGAGGGCGAGATCTTCGGCTTCCTCGGCCCGAACGGGGCCGGCAAGACCACGACGCTGCGCATGCTCGCCACGCTCATCCAGCCCGACGGCGGCGAGGCCACCATCGCGGGCGCCGACCTGCGCAAGGACCCGGGCGAGGTCCGGCGCCGCATCGGGTACGTGGCCCAGGGCGGCAGCACCTGGGACGACTCCACCGCCCGGGAGGAGCTGGTCCTGCAGGCCCGCCTCTACGGCATCTCGAAGTCCGTCGCCACCGACCGGGCCGCCCGCGTGCTGGAGGGTTTCCAGCTCAGCGAGTACGCCGACCGCAAGTGCAAGACCTACTCCGGGGGCCAGCGCCGCCGGGTCGACATCGCGCTCGGCATCATCCACGAGCCGAAGGTGGTCTTCCTCGACGAGCCGACCACCGGCCTCGACCCGCAGAGCCGCGCCCACATGTGGGACGAGATCCGCCGGCTGCGCGCCGAGGGCATGACCGTCTTCATCACCACGCACTACCTGGACGAGGCGGACGCGCTCTGCGACCGCATCTCGATCATGGACAACGGCGAGATCGTCGCCTCGGGCACCCCGGCGGCGCTCAAGCGGGAGATCTCCGGCGACGTGGTCCGGGTCGGGGTGGCGTCACCGGCGCGGGCGGCCGAAGTGCTGGGCTCGGCCGACTTCGTCAACAAGCTGGAGACCCACGAGGACAGCGTCCGGCTCTACGTCGACGAGGGCGCGACCGCGATCCCGCTGATCCTGCGGGCGCTGGACGGCGCGTCCGTGCCGCTGGGCACGATCGAGCTGCACCGGCCCAGCCTCGACGACGTGTTCCTGACCAAGACCGGCCGATCGCTGCGGGAGAGCTGAGCTGTGAAACTGGTACGCGACACCTCACTGATCTTCCAGCGGCAGATGCTGTTGCTGCTGCGCAACCCGATCTGGATCGTCGTCGGCATCTTCCAGCCGGTGATGTATCTGCTGCTGTTCGCGCCGCTGCTGAAGCCGGCGCTGGGAGTGCGGACCAACGCCGAGGCGTACGAGATCTTCGTGCCCGGCCTGCTGGTCCTGCTGGCCATCTTCGGCGGTCTGTTCCAGGGCTTCGGCCTGATCGCCGAGCTGCGCGCGGGGGTGATCGAGCGTTCCCGGGTCACCCCGGTCAGCCGGTTCGCCCTGCTGCTGGGACGGTCACTGCGCGACACCGTGTCCCTGCTGGCCCAGGCGGTGATCATCACGCTGCTGGCGCTCGCCTTCGACCTGCGGGTGTTCATCGGCAACCTGCTGCTGGCGTACCTGATGCTGGCCCTGATCTCGCTGATGACCTCGGCGGTGTCCTATGGGGTGGCGCTGGCGGTCAAGAGCGAGGACGTGCTGGCGCCGGTGATGAACACGGTGGCTCAGCCCGTACTGCTGTTGTCCGGGATCCTGCTGCCGTTGACCTTCGCCCCGGGCTGGCTGCAGGCGGTCGCGGACTGGAACCCGTTCTCGTGGGCGGTCAACGGGGTGCGGGCGTTGTTCCTGGGCGACCTGGGCGCTCCGGCCGTCTGGCAGGGACTGCTGATCATGGCCGTGCTGGCCGCACTGGCCTTGACCTGGGCGGCTCGGCTGTTCGCGCGCAGCGTGCGCTGACCCGGTCCTTGTCGATCCGCCGGCTTGCCGGGGCCTTCTCGATCCGCGGGCTTGCCGGGGCCTTTGTCGATTCGCCGGCTTCCTCAGGGGAGCCGGCGGGCGATGGTCAGGCCGTCGGCGATCGGGAGGATGACCAGCTCGACGCGCGGGTCTTTGCGGGCCACGTCGTTGAAACCGGTGATGAACCGGTCGGACTCACTGCGCGGGTCGACGACCCGGCCCGACCACAGTGTGTTGTCGACCAGGATGACGCCGCCGGGCCGCACCCGCGGGACCAGCTCGTTCCAGTACGTGACGTAGCCGCCCTTGTCGGCGTCGATGAAGACCAGGTCGAGGTAAGGCTCCTCGGGCAACTCCTTGAGCCGCTCAGCGGCCCGCCCGATCCGCAGATCGATCCGGTCGTCGACCCCGGCCCGCTCCCAGTAGCGGTGCGCCAGCCGGGTGAACTGCTCGGAGATGTCGAAACAGACCAGCTGCCCGCCTTCGGCGAGACCCTGCGCGATGGACAGCGCGGACAACCCGGTGAAGGTGCCGACCTCAACCGCATGCCGTACGCCGAGGAGCGAGGTCAGCAACCGCAGAAACGCGGCCTGCTCCGGCGCGACCTGCATGCTGGCATGCCCGGACACCACGGCCCGCGTCTCGGCGATGAGGTCGGCGGTGACCTCGTCGGCCGGCGTGCTGTGACTGAGCACGTAGTCGTGCAGCTCAGGGGTGAGCGGAAGTTCCTTGAAACTCACGGCTGCGCCCTCCACAGCTGGGGAACGGTGAGCCCGAAGCTCATGAGCAACCGCCGGAGCAGCGGCAGCGACAACCCGATGACATTGCCGGCATCCCCCTCGATCCGCTCGACGAACGCGCCGCCCTTGCCGTCCAGGGTGAACGCCCCGGCAACATGCAGAGGCTCGCCCGAGGCGACGTAGGCCAAGATCTCATCATCGGTGATATCGGCGAAATGCACCACGGTGGCCCCGACCTCTTCGGCCTGCTTGCCGCTGACCAGGTCGGTGAGGTGATGCCCGGTGTGCAGCACCCCGGAGCGTCCCCGCATCGCCCGCCAGCGCCGGGTGGCCTCGGCCGGACTGTGCGGCTTCCCGAGGATCTCCCCGTCGAAGGCCAGCACGGAATCACAGCCGAGCACCAGAACGTCAGGATCGGCGGGCAGCGTGGCGGCGACGGCCCGCGCCTTCATCCGGGCGAGCGCAAGACAGAGATCCGCGGCGTTGTCAGCCTCCACCACGGACTCATCGACGCCACTGACCTGGACCGTCGCGTCAATCCCGGCGGCGGCGAGCAGCGCGCGCCGGGCCGGGCTGGCGGAAGCAAGCACCAAGCGAGGGGCGATGTCGGTCTGCACGGGAGTCAACGCTACAAGCCCGGATGATCAGGAGCGCGGGTGGGAGCGACGGCGCGCCAGAAGGAAGGCAGCGAGTCCGCCGAGGACGATGAGGACGGCGACGCCGCTGATGATGAGCGGGGTCTTGCTGCTGGCCGGCTCGGCTTCCGCCCGCGGCGCGGGGGTCGGAGCCGGCGGGGCGGTGGTCGTGGCGGGGGCCGGCGCGGCGGCGGACGACGGCGGGGTGGAGGCGGACCCGTTGAGCGCGGCGACGATGTCGATGATGCCGTGCCCGTAGTCGGGGTCAACCCCGGGCGGACCCTTGTCGACAGCGGTGGACTCAAGCCGCTCAACAACCTCAGCGGCGCTCATGCTGGGGTACTTGCTACGGATTAGAGCGGCCGCCCCAGAAACAATTGCCGCGGCATGGGAGGTGCCTTCTTGGCGGACGCTGTAGCCGCCTTCCCGATTGGTGCTCGTGATGTCTTCCCCAGGCGCGACGACGTCGAGCGCACTTCCCGAGACCGAAATCTTCGCCTGCTTACCGTTACGGTCCACCGCACCTACAGCGACCACGCTTTCAAGAAAGGCTGGCGCTGAAATGGAAACGGCGTCGGGTTTATTGCCAGCCGACGCTACGACCACTACGTCGGCTTCCTCTGCTTCCTTGACGCCTGCAAGGTCGTCCGGGTCGAGTTGCCCACCAAGGGACAGGTTGATGACCTTGGCGCCGTGCGAAATTGCATACCGGATAGCGGGGCCGAGGCTGATGATCGTCTTGCCCTTGCCGAGCACGCGTATCGGCAGGATCTTTGCGTCGGGAGCGATGCCCAGCGCGCGCTGACGGCTGTTGCCATGGGCGGCAATAAGGCCGGCCATGCTGGTGCCGTGTCCTGTCGCGTCCGCCCGCCCGTCACCCCCGGGCTTGAGCATGTCCGTGCCACTTACAACGCCGGTGAGGTCGGGGTGCTTTGCCACACCCGAGTCGATAACGGCGACAGTGACGCCTTTTCCGGTACTGATGCGATGCGCCTGGTCTATATGCAGATAGCTGAGATGCCATTGGTTGTCCCGAACGTCCGCGAATGCGGGGGATCCATAAGCGGCGGCGCCGGCTCCCGCCAGCGCCGCCGTGAACAAGGCGATTAGTTGTCGTCTCATCTCGGATAACCGATAGCGGGACCAGGATCAATAGGGCCGAAATCGTCCGGTGGGCGGACGACCGGATCGACACCTTCGTCGGTCGACCACGGGTTGTCCGGATCCCAGCGATGCTGCTCGCCTTCCTGGCGTCGACCCCGCGGGCGTCCCTGGTTACCCGTCATTGACCCGTTCTGCATGGGCATGCCGTGGGCTGACGTGCCACCTCGGCCGGGCGAGGCGCCGCCCTGCTGGCCGATGACGCCACCGACGGGATTCACCCGGGCCGCGCCGGGTGACCGACCGCCCTGGGCGCCGGTCGGCATCTGCCCGATCATGCCGCTGCCCGGGTTGGCGCCGATAACGCCTCCCGAGGGCATCGTCATGCGGCCGGCGCCGGCAGGCATTCCCGGCTTGACGAGGCCCGATCGTGGCGTCCCCGTGCCGTTCGGCAGCGGCCCGCTGGTCGGGAGGACGCCACCCGCACCGGGGGTTCCGATGAGCCCTGGAACTGGGCCAGGCCCGGGAGTAGGGGGCGTCGGAACCGGTGGTTGAAGGCCCGGATTGGGCGGCGTGATGACTGGCGTATTACCGACTCCGCCGAGAACTGGGCCGGTGCCAACGCCACCGGTGACAGGGCCACTGCCCACCGGGGTGTGCGTTGTCGGCGATACCGGGGTGACATGGGAGGACGTATTCGGGATGACTGATCCTCCGGAGGCCCCGCCGCCACCTCCGCCGGGCGGAGGAATGATCGGTGGAGTGGCGAAGCCGCCTCCGCCTCCATCCATCCGTTGGCCGTTATCGTCTTTCCCGAATCCGTCTTGGCCAGGACGATAGAGCTTCGGCTTCTGCAGGGCCGCCTGTCCGCTCAACAACGTGCTACTCAGGTCGTACATGATGACCCGAGCCTGCCGATTCAGCTCTTCCTGCTGCGCCGCGGACACCGGCGGCGTCTTGGCCGTCGGTGACGGACCCGGAGACGGCGACGGGATCGGCGTAGGCGTCGAAGACGCCGCCGCGGCCTCCTGCTTCTGCTGCCACACGAAGTTCTGCTTGGCGTTGCTCTCGTACTTGTCGTACAGCGCCTCGATCTTTCGCCGGGCCAGGTTCAGCGTCAGCGTCACCGTCGAGAAAGCCGTGTAGTTCGCCGAAGCCGCGTCGTGAGTCGCCTGGAGGTCGGCCATCAGCTTGTCGAGCCGGGCGATGTACGCCGCCGCGGCCGGGCTCTTCGACGGCGGCCACACGCTCGCCAGATTGTCGCGGTAGACCCGGACCTGACCGAGATGCGCAAGGGTCAGGTCGGCCGTCTTGCTCCAGCCGCCGACCACTTGGTAGTGCAGTTCGGTGTCCTGATTGGCGATGGCCGCCCACATGGCCGGCACTTCCTTGGAAGACCAGTGGGTGCCGCCATAGCCGCCGCCCCCGTCAGCGATCAGCATCAGCGGTTCTCCCCTGTTTCGTTCTCGCTCCGCTGCGGGTCGCTCACCGCTGCGAAGCCCTCGTTGACGTCGCGGACTTTCGCCTGGGCGAAGGCGTCGCTGTCGGCGTACTCCTTGCTGATGTCACGCGCGACCACCGCGAAGTGGTGGGTGCCGTCGCGGAAGTTGAAGGTGTTGGAGAAGGTCTGCTGCTGGACCTCGTGATGCAGGTGCAGGAAGCTCTCCAGCTCGGGAAAGTCCGAGTTCGCCCTGGGCAGCACAGTCAGCATGGCCGGGATGACCTTCTGCAGCTGCGGGTCGTATCCCGTCTGAACCTCGTTCGCGAGTGTCGCCGCGAACTCCTCCATCGCCCGGATGTCCGTCTCGATCGAGCTTTCACTGCCGATCAGCGGCGGCGGTCCGTCGTCTGCGATCATGGTCCAAGCCCTCCCCCGAGAGTGCGAAATCATCCGCGAGAGTAGTCTGTCACCGCTTGTTGCTGCAGCCCCTACCCACGGCTATGGACAGTCGCAACGATACCGAGACCCGTCGATGTCAGCGGGGTTGCGCCGAGGATCGCCAGGACGGCCGCACCGCGGCCGGGCGGGCACTTCTCGTCCACGCGGTCAGGCTCGGCGTGCGTGAACGTGAATCGCCGCTCGCGGCTCGGCCGGCCAGCACGCACACCAGCGCCGCCAGCTCTTCCGGGGTCGGTGTGCCCCGCACAACGCTGACCAGCGGTTCCTCATCCATTGATCAAGCTTAAGGCCTTGCGGGAGGTTCTCGGTGACACGTGTCCCACACTCGGCTGATCGATTCGCTGCGGCTCGACATGACCGGGTATTTTCTGCGTGATGTCTACTTCCCCTCCGCTCATTGTCGCTGACCGTTACCGGCTCGTTGCGCCGCTCGGTCAGGGCGGGATGGGTCGTGTCTGGCGGGCGACCGACGTCGTCCTGCACCGCGAGGTCGCCATCAAGGAGCTCGTGCCGCCACCGGGGCTGACTCCCGAGGAACGGCAGGAGATGCGCGAGCGTTCGCTGCGGGAAGCGCGCGCCATCGCCCGGCTCAACAACATCAACGTGGTCCGCGTCTTCGACGTGCTGCGCACCGATGCCGATCCGTGGATCGTCATGGAGTACGTCCCGTCGCGGTCCTTGCAGGACATTCTCGCCGCGGACGGGCCCTTCGCGCCGGTCCGCGCCGCGGAGATCGGCCTGGGCGTGCTCAACGCCCTGCGCGCCGCGCACCGCGCCGGCGTCGTGCACCGCGACGTGAAGCCGGGCAACGTGCTGATCAGCGAGGACGGTCGCGTCGTCCTCACCGACTTCGGTCTGGCCACGGTCCCCGGCGACCCGAACGTGACCCGCACCGGCCTGGTGCTGGGCTCACCGGCCTACATCGCCCCGGAGCGCGCCCGCGACGGCACCGCGGGCCCCGGCGCCGACCTGTGGTCACTGGGCGCAACGCTCTACGCGGCCGTCGAGGGTGCGTCGCCGTTCGCGCGGCCGTCCGCGATCGCCACCCTGGCCGCGCTGGCCACCGAGAATCCACCGCCGGCCCGCAACGCCGGACCGCTCAAGCCGGTGCTCAACGGCCTGCTGCGCAAGGATCCGGCCCACCGCATCAACGCCGAGGAAGCGGAGCGGTTGCTGCTGCGGGCGACCGGCCGCCGGTCGAAGCTGAGCTTCCCGATGAGCCCGACGATGCGCCGCCCCGGCGTCGGCCGCGAACGCCCGTCCGCGGGCCTGACGCCCCCGGTCGTGCCTGGGGTGTCGGCCTCTGCGCCGGTCGTCCCCGGCCCGCGCCCGCCGGTCACTCCCGCGCGGCCGCCGATCACTCCGGCCCGCCCGCCGGTCAGCCCGGCTCGGCCGCCGATCATCCCGGCCCGCGCCCAGGACGCCCCGCCAGGACCTCCCGTCAATCCGGGTCGGCCGCCGGCGGGCCCCGCCACGGGCGGCCGCGGGCCGATCTTCGCGCCCGGCAAGGCCTCGGTGGGCCGCCCACCGGCGGAAACCCCGACGCGGGTCGACGCCCCGAAGCCGCCCGAGTTGGATGCCACCAAGATCGAAAACCGATTCGGTACGGGCACACCATCGTCCCCGCCCCCAGGAGCGGACGCCGCGGCTCCGCGCCGTCCAGCCCTGGACGCGACGATGCGCGGGTCGGGCTCCGCTTTCGGGTCGATCACGGCCGACGAGGTGGCCGCCCACCGCAAGCGCGCCGCAACCCCACCGGGCCAAGCCACCACCCAGCCGCCTGCCACCCAGCCACCCACCGCGCCGGAGTCCCGCAGGCCGACCACCCAGCCCCCGAAGTCACCCCCGGTAACCCCGCGAGCAGCCGCCACCGGCTCCGCCGTGGCCGACCCTCGGTCCACCACGCCACCGGCCACCACCCCGCCACCCCGCACAACAGCCACCGCCCGAGTGACGGCATCGGCCAGGCCCACAGCCCCCCGCCCAGCGGAGAAGCCGACCCCACCGCCTGCAACCCCGCCCTCACCAGGTGCCACCGCCCCAACCGCCGAACGCCCCGACACCAAGACCCCAGGCACCGCGACGCGCGACGCCGCCACCTCGGGCGCCGCCACGGTCGACGCCGCGGTCGACGCCGCGACCTCGGGCACTGCGACGCGCGACGCCTCGGGCGCTGCGACGCGCGACGCCGCAGTCTCGGGCGCTGCGACGCGCGACGCCGCAGTCTCGGGCGCTCCCACGGTCGACGCCGCGACCCGGAGCACTGCGACGCGCGACGCCGCGGCCTCAGGCCCTGCGACGCGCGACGCTGCCACCTTGGGCGCCGCCCCGGTCGACGCCGCGGCCTCGGGCACTGCGACGCATGACGCCGCGAGCTCGGGCGCTGCCACGGTCGACGTCGCGGCCCCAGACGCCGCCACGGTCGACGCCGCGGCCTCAGGCGCCGCGACGCGTGACGCCGCGAGCTCGGGCACCGCCACGGCCTCGGGCGCCGCGATGCGCGGCGCCGGGACCTCGGGCACTGCCACGCCCGACGCCCCGACCCCGGGTAGTGCGACGGGTGACGCTGCGACGCCGGGCGAGGCCACGCGGGATGGTGCGACCCCAGGCGATGACGCGACGCAGGACGGCGCGACGCCAGGCGGAGCCACGCTGGATGAGGTGACCTCGGGTAGCGCGACGCCGGACAAGGCGACGCAGGAGAGTGACTCGTCGGCGGATGATGCCGCGACCTCTACCCCCACTACGGCGAAGAAAAAGTCCGGCCCGCGCATGCCGTTCGGACCGCGCCCCGACTCTGCCACCAAGGTGTCAGCCGGCTCCGACGGTGCGAAGTCGTCTACAAGCGCATCACCAACGGCCTCCGCCGCTTCGGGTGATCTGGCTCAGAAGCCGGCCGAGTCGGCAACTGCAGGCGACGCCGACGCCGCGAGCGGCAAGGGTCAGACCAGCAAGGCTGCCGGCACGGTAGCGGCAGTCGCCGGCATGACCGCAGTTGCCGAAGCCGCCGAGACGGCAGCGGCCGACGCCGACGCCGACGAGGCGAAGCCCGCGATCGAGACGAGCACGACAGCGGCCTCCGACGCGAAGTCTGCCGGCGATGCGGGCGCAATCGAAACGGCGCCAGCTGCCGACAAAGCCGAGGCTGTCTCGGACACGCCCGACCCCGGGATCAGCGGCGCAAGCGATGAAAGCAGTGCGCCGGACGCAGCCGACGACCTGGTCAAGACCGGCGACGCGCCGACAGCGGAAAGCGCCGCAGCCAAGGCCGGGTCGAGTGCGCCGGAGACGGTAAGCGATGCGGCACCGGCAGGGACTTCGCCCACGGCGGTAAGCGATGCGGCACCGGCAGGGACTTCGCCCACGGCGGTAAGCGATGCGGCACCGGCAGGGACTACGCCCACGGCGGGAAGCGACGCTGCTGCGGCAGGGACCGAGGCGACCGGAGCGGAAAGCGACAGCGCCACCGCGGAAACCACCGCGCCCAGCGAAGCTCCGCAAGCAGAGGCCGATACAGCCAAGGCCGGAAGCGAAGCTCCCGAGACGGAGAGCACGGCACCCGAGGCCGGGACGAGCGCCGCCGTAAGCAACGCTGAAACCGGGACAAGCAAGAAGCCGACTGACGGAACGCCCGTCGGCCGGACAGGCGCCGGGGCTACTCGTCCGGGTGCTGGTTCGGGCACGAAGGCATCCCGGAAGAAGGGCAAGGGCCGCACGGCGGCAGCGGTCAAGCCGAGCGTCGCGACAGCAGCCCAGACTTCTCTTGGCGAGGCGCCCCCGGCCGACAAGGTAGCGCCGACCAGCACCACCCCGGCAGCCGGCACCAAGGCTCCTACGGGTGACACGAGCGATGAGTCCACGAAGCCGGCCGAAGCCATCGCCGCGACGACCACGGCTCCGAAGGTTGAGACGCCCGCCCAGCAGTCCGCCCCCGCCAGGAGCGACGCCGAGGCCGGCCGTACCCGGGTCATCAAGCCGACCGGCATCCCGGCCCCCGCCAAGACCGCCGTCATCCCAGCTGCCAAGGCTGCGCCTCGCACCGCCGCGGCTGCCAAGGCCGCCGTGCCGGTCTCCGGCGCCCCGGGTTTCGGTCAGCCGGCCCGCCCGGCCTGGCAGCCGATGACCGTCCGTGCCCCTTCCTCCGGTGGCCGGGGCATCACCGTCTTCGGCACCACGCTCACCCGCCGCCAGACCGTGATCGCCATCGGTGTGCTGGTCGCCGTACTGCTGGCGCTTGTTGTTCTTGTGCCCAGGGCTTTCGGTGACGAGGAGGATCAGGCGCAGGACAACGGCCGTACGGGTGGGGTCGCCCCGGTTGCGTCCGGCAAGCCGTCCAGCGCGCCCAGTTCCGCGGCCGGTGCTGCGCCGGTGCCGACGACCACCGCGCCGGTCACGCCCAGTGCCAAGCCTTCGGCGCCTGCCAGTAAGCCCGCGTCGACCGGCAAGGTTCCGAAGGGCTGGTATGTCTACAAGGGCGACGGTTATTCGGTGCCGGTGCCGGACGGCGCCTCGGTGCGGCCCGACGGCACCGAGATGTACTTCACCAAGAACAACCGACTGCTCATCATCGACCACTCCGAGCAGCCCAAGGACGACCCCGTCGCCGACTGGAAGCAGCAGGAGGCGGATCGGCGGGGGACGAAGTACCGGAACTACCAGCGGATCCGGCTCGAGGGGCTCAACTATCTCGGCAAGGCCGCCGACTGGGAGTTCACCTACACCACGGTGGGCGGCAACCCGCAGCATGCGATCAAGCGGGGTTTCATCACCACGCCCGGCAAGCAGGCCTACAGCATCTCCTGGTACACGTCGCCGGAGGACTGGGCGGCTTCGCAGAAGGATCTTCAGGTCATCTACCAGGGGTTCAAGGCCGATCGGTAGGCCTTTGGGTGTGAGCGACGGGTGAATGGGTATTCATCGGTCACCACGGATGGAGGTGCAAGATGATTCGACGACACGGCAGCAGACCCACGCTCGCCCTGTGGATGCTCGTCGCGATCGCCGACGTCGCGCTTGTCGTGGCGACCGCCAGTGCGCTGGTCGTGATGATGGTGCTGGCCGGCGCGATGATCGTTGCCGGAGCGATTGCCGGCCGCCTCCTGCTGCAGCGGCGCGCCCTGCCCCAGCAGGAGTCTGTGCTGCGCCGCCGCGCCTAGTCCGGCGCTGATCGACTACGCTCGCGGGCTGTGTCGATCGACTCGGTAAGTGACCTCTGGGACACCCTGCTCGGTGCCCAGCCGGACCCGCCCGGCCTGCTCGTCCTGGTGACGGCGGTGACCGCGCTGGCCGTGGTCGCCTTCCGGCCGCTGTGGCGGATCGCCCGCAATGCCATCACCATCGCCCACGAGGGTGGCCACGCACTGGTCGCGCTGCTGACGGGCCGCAAACTCCGCGGCATCCGGCTGGAGTTCGACACGTCCGGGCTCACCCTGTCGGCCGGCCGCCCGACCGGGCCCGGCATGATGTTCACCCTGCTGGCCGGCTACATCGCGCCGTCGCTGGTCGGGCTGGGCGGCGCCTGGCTGCTCGGCGGCAACCGGATCACCCTGCTGCTGTGGGTCGCGGTGGTCCTGCTGCTGCTCATGCTGATCAACATCCGCAATGTGTTCGGCGCGGTCTCCGTGCTGGTCACCGGGGCGATCGTCTTCGGCGTTTCCTGGTACGCGACCCCGCAGGTCCAGGCCGCTTTCGCGTACGTCGGAGTGTGGTTCCTGCTGATCGGCGGCGTACGCCCGGTCTTCGAGCTGCAGAAGCTCCGCAGCCGCGGCCGGATGCCGGAGTCCGACGCCGACCAGCTCGCCGGCGTCACCCACGTCCCCGCGCTGTTCTGGGTGGGCGTCTTCCTGGCTGTGGACGTGGCCGCACTGGTGATCGGCGGTTTCATGCTGGCCGGCCAGTGGCTGCCCGCTGTCAGCAACACGCCCTGACTTGGAGTAGCCGAACGGAAACACTTTGAGTACCAAGTCGTGATGCGCGTCACGGAGGTCGGTCGATAGCGTCGCCCCATGGACCGGTCGCTCGGACTGGCGTGGAGTACGGCCCTCGTCGGCTTTGTGGCCGCCGTGCCTTTCTGGAAGTTCACGAAGTGGACGATCACCACGGCGCACGAGGGGTTCCATACGGCCGCAGCGGTGGTCTTCCAGCAGAAGGTCGACGGCATCACCTTCGTGCCCGGCCGGGGCGGCGCCACCGCACTGCCGCCGAAGATGCCCTGGTTGGCGGATCTGGTCATCACCTTCGTCGGTTATCTCGGCCCGTCGGCGGTCGGTCTCGGTGGCGTATGGCTGCTGCGGCACGACCGCCCGGAGTCACTGCTGTGGATCAGCGTCGCTCTGCTGGCGGTCATCCTGCTGAAGATGCGCAATCCGCTGTCCATCACGGTGGCCATCGGTACGGGGTTCGTCCTGTACTGGGTGGCGCGCTATTGGTCGGACCCCGCACAGCTGGCGTTCGCCTACAGCTGGGTGTGGTTCCTGCTGATGGGCAGCACTCGCAAGATCACCGACCTGTTCTGGGCGACGCACAAGGGCAGCGCGACCTCGGACGCTGCGGTGCTGCAGCGCCTGACCCTGCTGCCGGACGTCTTGTGGCTGGGCGTGTTCTGGCTCGCGACCATGTCGGCCCTGGTCTACGGCGGGGTCACCATGCTGCACTGGCAGCGTTGATCACAACGGGATGTTGCCGTGCTTCTTCGGCGGCAGGGTCTCCCGCTTGGTCCGCAACGTCCGCAACGCCAGCGTCACCTGCGCCCGGGTCGCCGACGGCGCGATGACGGCGTCCACGTAACCGCGCTCTGCCGCGATGTACGGGTTCGCCAGCGTGTCCTCGTACTCCTTGATCAGCTCGGTGCGCAGCGCCGCCGGGTCCTCCGCGGCGGCCAGTTCGCCCCGGTAGAGGATGTTGACCGCGCCCTGGGCCCCCATCACCGCGATCTGCGCCGTGGGCCAGGCGAAGTTCATGTCCGCGCCGAGGTGCTTCGAGCCCATCACGTCGTACGCGCCGCCGTACGCCTTGCGGGTGATCACCGTGACCTTGGGGACGGTCGCTTCCGCGTACGCGTAGATCAGCTTGGCCCCGCGCCGGATGATGCCGTCCCACTCCTGGCCGGTGCCCGGCAGGAAGCCGGGCACGTCCACGAAGGTCAGCACCGGGATGTTGAAGGCGTCGCAGGTGCGCACGAAGCGCGCCGCCTTCTCGGATGCCGCGATGTCCAGCGTGCCGGCGAAGTGCATCGGCTGGTTGGCCACGACGCCGACCGGCCGGCCCTCGACCCGGCCGAAGCCGATAACGATGTTCTGCGCGTAGAGCGGCTGGACCTCGAGGAAGTCGTCGACGACGGTCTCGACCACGCGCTTGATGTCGTAGGGCTGGTTCGCCGAGTCCGGGATGAGCTGGTCCAGGCCGCGGTCCGCGTCCGAGACCTCCAGCGCGGCGGGCAGGTCGAAGGTGGTCGGTTCGTCCAGGTTGTTGCTGGGCAGGTACGACAGCAGCGCGCGCACGTAGTCGATCGCGTCGTCCTCGTCGCTGGCCAGATAGTGCGCGTTGCCGCTGCGGGAGTTGTGCGTGCGGGCGCCGCCCAGCTCTTCCATGCCGACGTCCTCGCCGGTCACCGTGCGGATGACGTCCGGGCCGGTGATGAACATGTGCGAGGTCTGGTCGACCATGACGGTGAAGTCGGTGATCGCGGGGGAGTAGACCGCGCCGCCCGCGCACGGGCCCATGATCAGCGAGATCTGCGGGATGACGCCGCTGGCCCGCACGTTGCGGAAGAAGATGTCGGCGTACAGGCCGAGCGCGACGACGCCCTCCTGGATCCGGGCGCCGCCGGAGTCGTTGATGCCGATGATCGGGCAGCCGATCTTCATGGCCAGGTCGAGCACCTTGACGATCTTCTCGCCGAAGACCTCGCCCAGCGAGCCGCCGAACACGGTGAAGTCCTGCGAGAACACGCACACCTGGCGGCCGTCGACCGTGCCGTGCCCGGTGACCACGCCGTCGCCGTACGGGCGGTTCTTCTCCAGGCCGAAGGCGGTGGACCGGTGCCGGGCCAGACCGTCGAGCTCCACGAAGGAACCCTCGTCGAGCAGCATCTCGATGCGTTCCCGGGCGGTCTTCTTGCCGCGGGCGTGCTGCTTCTCCACCGCACGGGCCGAGCCGGCGTGCACGGCCTCGTCGGTGCGCCGTTCGAGGTCGGCGAGTTTGCCGGCCGTCGTGTGGATGTCATCCTGCTGCGTCACGTCCTGCTGCGCCGTCACGATGCCCCGTCCTCCGCTCACCACGCATGCCCGCCGGCCAGGCGGCATTCACGCCGGAGAGATCGTATCCAGGCTCCGGCACCCGCCACGCGGTGCCCGTACGCGGGGGTGCGAGGGAAAGGACGTTTCGCACTCAATGCCCCATTCGTTACAACCCCCGTGACGACATGGATGACCCCCGTCGGCGTGGCGTTGATCGTCGGTGGCATCACCACGCTCATCGTCTTCCGCGCCGCCCTGTTCCGCAGCGCCCGTACCGACCAGCGCGTCGCCGAGCACGGCGAGACCCGCCGCCGCGCGGATTCCCCGGGCGCCGACGGTACGTCGTCCGGCGCTGGCGATACGTCGTCAGGCGCAGGCCGGGGCGGGGAAGCTCCGAGCCGTCAGCGGCGCCGCGGGCGGGCCGGATCCACCGCCCGGACCAAGGCCCGCACGGCGCCGGCTGCTTCCCAGGAGGACGGCACCGGACCGGATGCGGTCGTGCCGGCGCCGCGCGGAGGCCGTCGGGCCGATCCCGCCGCCGCCGAGCCGGCTGCTCCCGCCCCCCGCGGTCACGCCGATCCCGCCCGTCCGGGCCGGTCCCGGCTGGAAGCGGACAGGGCCGGGCGCACCGGTCCGGGCTCGCGGCGCTTGTGGCCGACGTCGGGCACTCCTGAGCCGGACGTCGACGCCGAGGAGTCCGGCGTGGGGACCGCGCCGGCCGATGACGAGCGCCCGGACCGGTCCTTGTTCGGCCGGCTCGTAGAACTCGACGAGGACGGCGCCCCGGCGCCGGTCGGTGATGCCTCCCCGACCGATCTGCGGCTGGCGTCGCTCGGCCGGGCTGACGATCCGGGTGAACCGGCCGACCGGGCCGGCGACCCGGAGCTGGACATCGACCAGGACCTCGACCGGGCCGCCGACGTCGTCGACCCGGCCGACCGGTCCCACGCGCTGGACCTGCCGGGCCTCGGCCTGCTCGGCCGGCAGTCGCCGGACGGTGGCTACGACGCCGACCTCTCCGGCCCGTTCGACTCGGTGGCGGGCACCGAAGGCACCGGCACGTTCTCCGGCCTCTTCGCCGACGCGTCCCTGGAGGACGCGGACGAGACCGGCTTCGTCCCCGTCCCCGACGAGGCTGCCGGACCCACCTGGGCGGAACGCGCCGACCGGCGGTACGGCGACCGGGTCGAGGGCTGGGTCCGCCCCGAATACCCGGACGAGCCCGTCGCCGGGGAGTACTGGACGCCCGCGCCGGTGCACTCCTACGAGGCCGAGTACGGCTGGCCGACCCCGGTGGAACGGCTTCCTGAGGTGCCGCCGTACCCGCCGTCGTCCGGCTTCGACGTACCGGTGGAGATCGAGACGGAACCGACCCGGCCGGTGCCGCAGTGGCCGCCGGCCCGCCCGGACGACCGGATCGAATTGCCGCGCTCCTGGTCCCACCGGGGTGGCGGGACCGGTCCGGCGTTCCGGACGGCGGTCGATCGGGGCGGGCCGGTGGGGCTCCGGCCGGTGGCTGACCTGCCGATCGAGGACCACGGGCGGGAGTCCGGCGCAGACTCGGCGGCAATTTCTCACTCCACCGGAACCGCCGAAGGCATTACGGCCTTCTCGGAGGGAGCCGCCCACCCGCTGAGGGACGGCGATCTGGGGGAGAGCGCCGATCCGGTGAGCGTCGACGACGTGGCCGAGGTCGATGATCTCGCGGCGGAAAGCGGCCCGGCGAACTCCCCGGCGGGCCGGTTCCCCAGCGATGCGAAGCTGCCGGCGGGCCGGTTCGGCGACGACGCGGTCGCTCCGGCCCCGGAAGTGACCGGTCGCCGGCGCTTCGACGAGCCGGCGCCCGCCGCCGACGACCGGGTGTTCCTCGGCGCGGACGGGCTCATGCTCGCCCCCAACCCCCACGTCCACGAGGACGAGACCGGCCGGCCCGGCTCCAGCCGGGGCGCTCAGGCAGCCCGCCGCCTGGCCGAAAGCCCTGCGCGGGACGCCCCGACCGGCGGCACCGAGCACGCGGGAGCCCGGAAGGACCGCCGGACCGCCAACGCCAACCGCGTGCCGGTGCGCCGCGGCCCGACCACCGATCAGAGCGGCCCCTACGCGGCCCGCGAGGAAAGCCTGGAAGGCCCCATCTGGACCGTCCCCGACCTGCCCGAAGCCGCCATGCCGGACCTCACCTGGTCACCGGAGGAAGCGCAGGACGACACCCGCAGGTCGCGCCGTCCCGCCGTCATGGTGCGACGCCGTCGCGGCGCCGGCTCCGAAGCGACCCAGGCGCTGCCCCCGGTCGAGCCGGCCCGGCCCGATCAGCCGCGGGCCCGCCCCCGGCCCCGTCCCCGTCCGGGCGCCGGCCAGCCGGAGCCGCGAAGCACCGTCTACGTCAGCCGGCACGCAGCCGAACCGAGCTGATCAGGGCGGTCTAGGGTGGGTTGATGGCTTCCTCGCCCTATACGGATCTGGACCGGCCGCCGCTGGGTGAGCGGGCCCTGCAGCGGGCGCTCATCGTGCCCGGCGGGTTCTGGCAGCGGCTGGAGATCCGGGCCGAGACCGGGTCCACCAACGCCGATGCCGCGGCCGCCGGACAGGCCGGCGCCGCCGAGGGGCTGGTCGTGGTGGCCGAGCGGCAGGTCGCCGGGCGTGGCCGGCGCGACCGGCAGTGGGTGTCGCCGCCGCGGGCCGGGCTGACGTTGAGTTTCCTGTTGCGGCCCGGGGTGGCCGACGCCGAGCGCGGGTGGGCTCCGGCGCCGCAGCGCACCTGGGGCTGGTTGCCTCTGCTGGCCGGGGTGGCGCTGCGGGAGACGGTGCAGCGTCTGGCCGAGGTCGACGCCGCACTGAAGTGGCCGAACGATCTGCTGCTCGACGCCGGCGCCGGGGAGTCCAAGGCGGCCGGCATCCTGGCCGAGGTCTCCGGCGACGCGGTGGTCGTCGGAATCGGTCTCAACGTGACGACCCGGGCCGAGGAGCTGCCCGAGACCACCGGATTGCCGGCCACCTCGCTGCGCATCGCCGGGGCCACGGCCACCGACCGCGATCCGCTGCTGCGGGCACTGCTGCGCGGCGTCGCCCGGTGGTACGGCGGCTGGCGCGAGGCCGGCGGCGACGCCGAGATGTGCGGGCTGCTCGCGGCGTACCAGCGGGACTGTTCGACGATCGGGCGGGACGTGCGGGTGCTGCTGCCCAACAGGAGTGAGTTCACCGGTACGGCGACCACGGTGGACGGTGACGGCCAGCTCGTGGTCCGTACGGCTGACGGCGAGCGGCGCGTCTCGGCGGGGGACGTCCTGCACGTACGCTGAGCGCGTGGCTTTCCCGGACGAGGTGCTGACCGACGAGGAAGAGGTCGTCCTCCATCTGCACCCGCACGCGCGGGCGGCCGTACGCCCGGTCCTGGTCCTGCTGGTGGCCCTGGCCGCCGTGCTCGGGGTGTGGATCATGCTGCCGCCGACCACCGGTGGCCTGATCGGGGTCTGCCTGGTCGGTGCCGTGGCCCTGTTCATGGCGGTGACCCGCGGGGTGTGGCCGCTGCTGGTCTGGCGCGGCACCCACTACGTCTTCACCGACGAGCGGATCCTGCTGCAGGACGGCGTGATCGCCCGCGAGCGCCGTGACCTGCCGCTGAACCGGGTCAACGATCACGTGACGAGCCAGTCGCTGCTGGACCGGATGCTGGGCAGCGGCACGTTGCGGATCGACTCGATCGGGGACCAGAGCGCGGTGCTCGTCGCGGTGCCGCACGTGCAGCAGGTGCAGACGCTGCTCTACCAGCTCATCGAGACGGGCCGGGAGCTGCACGGCGACGACGAGGACGACGAGCAGCCGGAGCCCGTGCGGGGGCGGAACCGGCGGCGGTGAGGCTCAGACGGCTCGCCGCTGGGCGTCGATCTCCTTGGCCAGCTCCTCGTCGAGGCTGCCGTCGGCCTCGGCGCTGAGCTCGGCCAGGCCGGCCACCACGTCGAGCTCGGCCACCACGGCCTCGTGACCGTCGACGGGCGGCTTGAGGAAGACGAACGTCCGGTACGCCCAGAAGCGGAAGACCGTGGCGACCGCGATGCCGAGCAGGGTGACCCCCATGAACAGCAGCTCGTCGTGCTCCTCGGTGAGGCCGAAGCCGTACTTGCCGATGGTCACCGCGCCGGACTGGATGATCATGCCGACCAGGTTGAAGCCGAAGAACAGCGTGTACTCCCGGCGCAGGGCGCTGCGGGTGTGCTTGCGGTAGGTCCAGTACCTGTTGGCCACGTACGCCAGGGTGGTGGTGACGATCGTGGCGACGACGCTCGCCTTGACGGCCCCGATGGGCAGCAGAGCCCAGGTGATCGCCATGTAGAGCAGCGTGTTGGCGGCGCCGATCGCGCCGAAGGCGAGCGCCTCGGGGGCGAGATTGCGCAGGCGTTCCGCCAGCGGGCGAGCTGAAGGCATTGGCCAACCTTACGGGGGGAAGGGCGCGGACAACGGAGCCGGACGTGCCGGTGACTCCGACGTCACATTCGCGGGACAGCGCGCGGGGCGGGCGGCGGCGCGGACGGCGGCGTGGTGGCGGACTCCCTGGTGGGGACCTCCGCCGGCGGCTCGGGCGTCGGATCCGGGACCACGGTGTCGCCGAACACGAAGCGGCGGTACGACCAGAAGCGGAACAGGGTGCCCACGGCGGTGCCCACGAACTGGCCGGAGATGTTGTCGGCCAGCGGGGTCTGGAACTCGGGCCAGAACGCGCCCAGGCCGTAGTGGCTGATCGCCAGGCAGGTCAGCCCGATGCCCAGGCCGACCGCGTTGAGCAGGAAGAACAGGGTGTACTGGCGGGCCATGTTGGCGTGCTCGCGGTGCCGCCAGGTCCAGTACCGGTTGCCGGCGAAGGCCACGGTGGTGGCCAGCACGGTGGAGATGGTCTTGGCCTGCAGCGACTCGAAGCCCTGGTGCAGCAGCACGTTGAAGATGGCGAAGTCGATCGCGAAGGCGATGCCGCCGACCGTGCCGAACTTGCTCAGCTCGCGCACGAGTGCCCCGAAGCGTGCCCGCAGCGCGGGCAGGAAAGCGGCAGGCACGCACCCGAGAGTACCGGCGCGCGTCACTGTCCGCCGTTTTCGTGAGCGACTCTTAACCCTTCCACCGCAGCGTGGTCCCGCTGCTTGTACGGACGGTGACCCCGCTGATTGATCTCGGTGATCTCGGCGCGCCGGCCCCGGCAGCCGGCGCAGTAGGCCAGGTGGGCCTCCAGCCGGACGGCCACCCGCGGGGCGATCCGGCCCCGGACGTGCCCGCCGAGCCGGTCCCCGGTCCACCGGCACTCGGGCGGACCGGCGTCGGCCACGTGCTGCTGCAGGTAGAGCCGGCGCAGGCCTTCCCGGGCCCGGTGGGCGAGCACGGCGACGGCGTTCGGGGTGAGGCCGAGCTGCGGTGCGACCTCGGCCGGGCTGGCTCCCTCGACCTCCGTCCGCCACAGCACGTCGCGCCACCGGTCCGGCAGCGCCTCGAAGGCCCGCGCGGCATAGGTGCGTTCCAGCCGGTCGAGGGCGGGGTCCAGGAACGGCTCGCCCTCGTCGTAGCGGGTCAGGTCGTCGGTGAACTCCAGCCGCCGGTCCCGGCGCGCCCGGTGGTAGCAGACGTGCCGCAGGGTCGTGTGCAGGTACGCGCGGAACGCCACCAGCGGCCCCCGCCCCGCCCGCAGGCTGGCGAACACCTTGGCGAACGTCTCGGCGACCAGGTCGTCGGCGTCGGCCGGGTCGTGCACGAGGCCGTACGCCAGCGCCCGGGCGGCGGCCCGGTGGCGCTGGTACAGGACGCCGTACGCGGCGGTGTCGCCCGCGCGGACGGCGGCGAGCAGGTCTGTGTCGGCGTCGCCGTCGCCGGCCGGGATCGTCATTCCTGCCTCCTGTAGCCGGGAGTGGGAGGAAAGCCCGAGTAGCGGCAAGCTTAGGACGTTTCGTCCGTTTTGTGAAAGCGGGCGATTGCCGGGCCGGGAGTGACCACCGGACGTCCGGATGCGCGCTTGTGCGTCAAGCGGCGAAGAATCGGTCGTGATCGCGCACCGTGGCCGAAGTTTGTGCGGTTGTCCACAGGATTCGCCGATGAACTGAACGTTCCCTCGGCTTAGGCTGATGTGACTCCCGTGACAGCGGCCGGTCCTCCGGCCTGCTTCGTCACAGGTCAGTGCCGACCGAAGGGAATCACATGTCAGCGCCCCCCACTGCTCACACCAAGCTCCTGACCTGGGTGGACGAGGTTGCCGCCCTGACCACGCCGGACCGCGTCGTCTGGTGCGACGGCTCGGACGCCGAGTGGGCCCGGCTCACCGACGCGCTCGTCGATGCCGGCTCGCTCGTCCGCCTCGATCCCGGCAAGCGGCCGAACTCGTTCTGGGCCCGTACCGATCCCGGGGATGTCGCGCGGGTCGAGGAACGGACGTTCATCTGCTCCGCCGACCCGGCCGACGCCGGTCCGACCAACAACTGGACCGCCCCCGCCGAGATGAAAGCGACGATGACGCAGCTGTACCGCGGCTGCATGCGCGGACGCACGATGTACGTCGTCCCGTTCTGCATGGGACCGCTCGACTCGCCCAACCCGATGTTCGGCGTCGAGATCACCGACAGCGCGTACGTGGTCACCTCCATGCGGATCATGACCCGGATGGGCGCCACCGTGCTCGAGGCGATGGGCGACGACGCCGACTTCGTGCCGGCCCTGCACTCGGTGGGCAAGCCGCTGGCCGAGGGTGAGGCCGACGTGCCGTGGCCGTGCAACGAGACCAAGTACATCTCGCACTTCCCGGAGACCCGCGAGATCTGGTCGTTCGGCTCCGGGTACGGCGGCAACTCGCTGCTCGGCAAGAAGTGCTTCGCGCTGCGGATCGCCAGCGTCGCCGCCCGCGACGAGGGCTGGCTGGCCGAGCACATGCTGATCATGAAGCTGACCTCGCCCGCCGGGCAGGTCCGCTACATCGCCGGGGCCTTCCCGTCGGCTTGCGGCAAGACCAACCTGGCCATGCTCGAGCCGACCCTGCCGGGCTGGAAGGTCGAGACCGTCGGCGACGACATCGCCTGGATGCGCTTCGGGGAGGACGGCCGGCTGTGGGCCACCAACCCCGAGTACGGCCTGTTCGGGGTCGCGCCCGGCACCGACGAGCACACCAACCCGAACGCCATGCGCACGCTGGCCCGGGGCAACTCGGTCTTCACCAACGTGGCCCGGACCGACGACGGCGACATCTGGTGGGAGGGCATGGGCGAGCCGCCCGCGCACCTGATCGACTGGAAGGGCAACGACTGGACACCGGAGTCCGGCACGCCGTCCAGCCACCCGAACAGCCGCTTCTGCACGCCCATCAACCAGTGCCCGATCCTCGCCCCCGAGTACGACGACCCGCGCGGCGTACCCATCGACGCGATCCTGTTCGGCGGCCGGCGCAAGACGACCGTCCCGCTGGTCACCGAGGCCCGCGACTGGGTGCACGGCGTCTACTTCGGCGCGACGCTGTCGTCGGAGACCACCGCCGCGGCGGTCGGCCAGGTCGGCGTGGTGCGCCGGGACCCGATGGCGATGCTGCCGTTCATCGGCTACCACGCCGGTGACTACTTCAACCACTGGATCGAGATGGGCAAGGCCGCTTCCGGCGACGCCGAGAAGCTGCCGAAGATCTTCTACGTCAACTGGTTCCGCCGCGACGCCGACGGTGGCTTCCTCTGGCCCGGCTTCGGGGAGAATTCCCGGGTCCTGAAGTGGATCGTCGAGCGCCTGGACGGCACCGGCGAGGCGGTGGAGACCCCGATCGGCCACGTGCCGACCCCGGACGCCCTCGACGTCAGCGGCCTGGACATCGGCCGGGCCGACCTGGAGGCCGTGCTGCGCGTCGACACCGACGAGTGGCTGGCCGAGATCCCGCAGGTGGAGGAGTGGTTCGCCAAGTTCGGCGACAAGCTTCCCGCTGTGCTCTGGTCCGAACTGGATGTACTGAAGTCCCGCTTGAACGCCGGCTGACACCCCGCGCCCGCCTCGCGTTCGAGGCGGGCGCGGCCTGGGTACCTTCAGCCCCGTGACAACCCTCGACATCCGGCCGCCCGCGGTCCGGGCGCTGACCTGGCTGCTGGTCGCGACGGCGGCGGCGACCGCCGGGGTCGAGCTGCTCAATTTCTGGTACGCGCCCGAGCAGGGTTTCGGGCTCGCGGTCCGCACCGGCTGGGCGCTGCTGCGTACCCTCGGCTGGTTGATCTTGGTCTGGCACGTGCGGCGCAGCCGCGCGGTCTCCCGGCCGCTCGGGCTGATCCTGGCCGTGACCACCGTCTTCGCCGTCGGCCGCCTGATCGTGCCGCGCGACGGCGTGCCGCCGCTGGCCGGCCTCGTCGGTTTCGGTGTGCTGACCACGCTCTGCCTCACCGTTGTCGTGCTGCTCTACCGCCACCCGACCGTGCGCGGCCACCTGGTCCGGTATCCGGCCAAGCTGGTGGCCACCCGCAAGGGCCTGGAGTGGCGCGAGTCCGCGCCGCGCCGCCCACCGGTAGCAGCCTGGGTGATCACCGCGCGGGTCGCCGCGTTCACCTACAGCCCGCTGATCCTGGTGCCCGCCGTGATCTCGGTCGGCGAGCTGGGCCGCCGGCCGGAGTACATCCTGGCGGTGGTTTTCTGGATCTTCGTCGGCATCGGCGCCAGCTACGCGGTGCTGCTCACCACCTTCTTCCTGCAACGCGGCAAGGCATGGGCCCGGCAGTTGATGGTCTGGGTCAGCGTGGGCGTGCTCGTGATCGATCTGCCGCTCTGCTACCTGCTGCTCGGCACGGACGGACTGATCCGCGACGGGGCGCCGCTGGTCGCCGCCGCGGTGCTGGCCTGCTACGCGGTGTGGCGGGCCGGCCGCACGGCCGCCGCCACCGACTCCGCCACCGCGGCAGCACCAGCATGATCACGCACGGTGGCGCGTCGCGGGCGGGTCCGAGCTGATGACGCTTGAGCAAGTCGATGTCGCGGTCGTCGGGGCCGGGCCCGCCGGGGCCGCCGCGGCGCTGGCCGCCCGCCGGGCCGGCGCGTCGGTGCTGCTGCTGGACAAGGCCGACTTCCCCCGCGACAAACCGTGCGGAGACGGCATCGCGGCCGACGCCGTGGACGTGCTCGCCGAGCTGGGCGTCACCGGCGTGACCGACGGATATCCGGCGGTGGAACGACTGCGCCTGGTCGCACCCGGTGGCGGCGAGGTGGCCCGGCCCCTGCCGCGGCCGGCCCACACGGTGCCGCGCAAGGTGTTCGATGAGCGGCTGGTGCGGGCGGCCGTCGCGCAGGGCGCTGAGCTGCGCCGGCACGCCGTGCGCAGCATCCGGCTCGACCGGGACGGCGTCACCCTCGACGACCGGATCCGGGCCCGGGTGGTGATCGGCGCGGACGGCGCCGGTTCGGTGGTACGGCGTGCGCTCGGCCACCCGGTCAACCCGGACGGGCACCTGGCCATCGCGATCCGCGGTTACGCCCCGGCGGTCGGCACCGAGCAGCTCATCCGGACGACGAGTGCGCGCTGGCCCGCGTACGCGTGGTCGTTTCCGATCGGGGACGGCCGCGCCAACGTCGGCTACGGCGAGACTCTGCGGGGGACGCCGCTCACGAAGGCGTACCTGTTGGACCGGCTGGCTGAGCTGCTGCCCGGCGGTCCGCCGACCGGCTTGCGGGCCCACCACCTGCCGTTGTCCACCCGCCGGCCGCCGCCGGGACGCGGCCCGGTGCTGCTGGCCGGCGACGCGCTGTCGCTGATCAACCCGTTCACCGGCGAGGGCATCTTCTACGCCGTGCTCTCCGGTGCGCTGGCCGGCGCGGCCGCCGTGGCGGGTCCGCAGCGGGCCGCCGCGCGCTACGCCGCGGCCTTCGGTGGGCGGCTCGGCCGGCATCTGCGGCACTCGGGCTTCGCCGCGCTGCTGACCCGGCGGCCCTCCGTGGTCGACGCCGCGGTCCGGGCCGCCCGCCGAGATGGTGCGGTTTTCCACCGGATGGTGGACCTGGGCCTGGGTGACGGGGTTTTCGACCTTCGCACGATCGGACGCATCGGGGCCGCGATGCTGCAGAAGCGTGACGTGGCCTCTTGAGCCACGGCGCGCTCTCGATAGGCTGGCCGGGATGAGTCTGCGGTCCCTGGTCTATTCGCTGTACGAACGACGGCTCGCCGGCAAGCTCGCCGGCCGGCCGGTGCCGCAGCATGTCGGGGTGATGTGCGACGGCAACCGTCGCTGGGCCCGCGAGATGGGCTACGTCGACCCGAACGACGGGCACCGGGTCGGCGCGGTCCGGATCAAGGAGCTGCTCGGCTGGTGCGACCAGGCGGGGATCAAGCACGTCACGCTCTATCTGCTGGCCACCGACAACCTGCAGCGCCCCGCCGCCGAGCTGGATCCGCTCGTCAAGATCATCGAGGATCTGGCCACCGAGCTGGCCGAGGACGGCAACCCGTGGCGGCTGCGCATCGTCGGCGCGCTCGACGTGCTGCCGGCCCCGACGGCGACCGTGCTCAAGGCCGCGCAGGAGCGCACCCGGGACCGCGTCGAGGGCGTCGAGGTCAACCTCGCGGTCGGCTACGGCGGGCGCCGGGAGATCACCGACGCGGTGCGGTCGCTGCTCTACGAACAGTCCGCGGCCGGGCGCACGCTGGAGGAGCTGGCCGAGATCCTCGACGTCGAGCACATCGCCGAGCACCTCTACACCAAGGGCCAGCCCGACCCCGACCTGGTCATCCGCACGAGCGGGGAGCAGCGGCTGTCCGGATTCCTGCTGTGGCAGTCGGCGCACTCGGAGTTCTACTTCCACGACGCGAACTGGCCGGACTTCCGCCGGACGGACTTCCTGCGGGCCCTGCGCTCGTACGCGGGCCGTCAGCGTCGCTACGGCGCCTGAGGCTGCTCACCGCCAGCACGGCGATGACGATCGTGATGCCCGCCCACTCGTGCGGGCGCAGGGCCTGGCCGAGCAGCACCAGCCCGGCCAGCGCGGCGAGCACTGGGTGCACGCTCATGAACATCCCGAACAAGCGGGCCGGGACCCGGCGCAGGGCGATCAGATCGAGCGCGTACGGCAGTGTGCTGAGCAGCCCCGCACACCCGGCGTAGACCAGCCCGGTGACACCGAGACGTCCCTGTGCGACAAGCGTCACAGCCACCGGCAGATAGCCCAGCGCGGACACCGTGGTCGCCGCCGCGGTCGCCTGGATCCCCGGCACCCGCGCCCCCAGCACTCGATTGAGCAGGATGTACGCGGCCCAACCGGCCGCCGCCAGCAGCGCGCAGCCGATCCCGGCGACGTCGCTGGCCGGTCCGGGCCGGACGAGGACGTAGACGCCGGCCCCGGCCGCGAGGGCGCAGGCCAGGTCGAAGCGGGTCCGGGAGCCGGCCAGCGCCACCGTCAGCGGGCCCAGCACCTCCAGCGTGACGGCCGGGCCGAGACCGATCCGGTCGATCGCCGTGTAGAGGCTGAGGTTCATCACCGCGAACGTGCCGGCCAGCAGCAGCGTCGGCCACCACTGCGGCCAGGTGAAGCGGCGCAGGTCGGGCCGGGCCACCGCCAGCAGGGCCACGGCGGCCACGAGCTGGCGTACCGCGACGACCCCGGCCGGCCCGGCGCCGGCGAACGCGTGGGCCCCCACCGCGGCGCCGGCCTGGTTGCCGACGGCGCCGGCGAGCATGGTGGCCAGGCCACCCAACCGCGAAGATCTCATGCGATCCAGGCTTCGCGGCGCCGCCCGGGAACGGAAATGACCGGGCCGCCGGATCTATACGCTGACCGTATGGATGTGCGGGTGCGCCAGCTCCGGGCCCTGGTCGCCGTGGTCGACGCGGGTACGTTCACCGACGCGGCCACGGCCCTCGGGATCTCCCAGGCGGCGGTCTCCCGCTCGGTCGCCGCCCTGGAGCAGGCCCTCGGCGCCCGGGTGCTGCAGCGGACCACCCGGCACGTCGCCCTCACCCCGACCGGCACCCGGATCGTCGCCCAGGCCCGGCGCATCCTCGACGAGATCGCCCACCTCCAGCGCATCGCCACGGACGCGCGCACCGAGGTGCGGGTGGGTTACGCGTGGGCGGCGCTGGGCCGGCACACCCGGCGGTTGCAGAAGGCCTGGGCCACGGCGCATCCCCGCGTACCGCTGGTTTTCGTGCAGGTCAACGACCCGACCGCGGGCCTGAGCGACGGTACGGCCGACCTCGCCGTCATCCGCCGCCCGCTCGACGACCTCCGCTTCGACACCGCCGAGATCGGCCGCGAGTCCCGTTACGCCGCCGTGGCCACGGACAGCTCCCTGGCCCGCCGCCGGTCCCTGCGGATCGAGGACCTGTCCCGTTTCACCGTCGCGATGGACACCCGTACGGGTACGACGACGCTGGAACTGTGGCCGGCGGACTCCCGGCCCCCGTCGGTCCGGGAGACGCCGGCGGTCGATGAATGGCTGACATTGATCGCGGCCGGGCAGGCCGTCGGGGTCACCGCCGAGGCGACAGCGCACCAGTATCCGCGGCCGGGCGTCGCCTACCGGGTGCTGCGCCACGCACCCGGGATCTCGGTGCGGCTGGCCTGGTGGCGCGACGACCCGCCGGCCCAGCTCGGGGAGGTGCTGGCGCTGGCCCGCACCGCCTACGGCTGGTCAGCGCTGACGTCAGCCGGTGCGACGTCTCAGGGCGAGGTGCCGGGCGGCGGGGCGACCGGCTCAGCGCCGGAAGGCGTGCAGGGCGTCGGCCAGGAAGCCGGCGACGGCCTCGGGTGACTCCAGGGTCAGGTCGGCCGCGCTGGACACCTCCGCGCCGGTCTCCGGGTTGGCCACCGCCACGCACATGCCGAAGAAGTCCGGGTCGACCGCCTCGCGGGCGCGCAGCGCGTCGAACGCCTTGATGTCGGACATGTCGTCGCCGAAATACCAGGCACAGCGGGCGTCCAGCACGCCCTCGCCGATCACCATGCCCTTGTCCTGGTCGACCGGCGGCTTCAGCTCGACGACCATCCGGCCGCCCTGGATCCGCAGGCCCAGCCGCTCGGCCTGCTCGTGCCCCCAGCGCTCGACCGTCTGGGCCAGCTGCGGCGCGGTGCGGTAGTGCAGGGCCACCGACAGGCGCTTGTATTCCACCAGGATGGGCTCGGGCAGCTCGGCCTTGGCCCGCTCGGCCAGCTCGGCCATCGCCGGGACCCAGGGCAGCGCGGCCGGCTCGGTGACAACCGCGCCGTCGTGCCACACCTCGAGGCCGTAGAGCCCGTAGAGGTCGACGTGGGCCAGCGACTCGAAACGCGAGCGCAGGAAGCTGACCGGACGGGCCGAGACGATCGCCACCCGGGCCACCGCGCCGGCCAGCTCCTCGAGCACGCCCAGCACCGACGGCACCGGCTGGGAGGCGTCGGGATCGTCGGTGACGGGTGACAGCACACCGTCGAAGTCGAAGAAAAGAGTCGTGTCCCCGGCCCGCGAGGCGGTGAACTGCCAGGCCTCGGCGGCGCTCAACGGGTGCGTGGGGCGCCCCCGCTGCGGTTCGGACCCAAGGTGCTGTTCAAACTCAGGGTGCGGCTCGGACTCAGGCACGAGTCCCAGCCTACCCGCCGGGCGGCCCGGCGCACGTCGGCGTGACGCCCCGAATTGGCGGATCACGCGGGTACTACCGCCAGTGGCGGTTGACCGCTAGCGTTCTTGTCATGGCACGGGGTCATCCCGGGCCAACCGGTCGGCCCGGACCTGCGACAAGAGCGCCACGGGGCCCCGCATCCCGGCTCCGTGCCAGGCACGGGCGCCGGACGTGGCGGACCGCGGGCGGACCGGGTTGCACGCCCGCTGGAGCAGGCCTGTGACATCTCGCCGTACTGACGCCGGGGCTTCGCAAGACCCGGCCGCCACCGTCTCCAGCAGCCGTACCGGCACGGGACGCAGGTCGTCCCGCGATCGGCACGCCGACGCGGAGCCCGCCCCAGCCGGCCGGGTATTCGTGCTGGACACCTCGGTCCTGCTGTCCGACCCGGCGGCGTTCCGCCGGTTCACCGACCACGAGGTGATCATTCCGCTCGTGGTGATCTCCGAACTGGAGGGCAAGCGCCACCATCCGGAGCTCGGCTGGTTCGCCCGGCAGTCGCTGCGCATGCTCGACGAGCTGCGGATCAAGTTCGGCCGCCTGGACCAGCCCGTGCTCTGCAACGACGCCGGTGGCACGCTGCGGGTCGAGCTCAACCACGCCGACCAGAGCGTGCTGCCGCAGGGCTTCCGCAACGACTCGAACGACACCCGGATCCTGTCGGTGGCGCTCGGGCTGGCCGCCGAGGGCCGCGACGTCACGCTGGTCAGCAAGGACATGCCGCTGCGGGTCAAGGCCGCGTCGGTCGGCCTGACGGCCGACGAGTACCGGCACGGCCAGGCCAGCGACCCGACCTGGGTGGGCATGTCCGACCTCAAACTGAGCGAGGACCAGGTCGCCCAGCTGTACGCGGGTGAGGAGCTCGAACTCGAGGAGGCCGAGGCCCTGCCGTGCCACACCGGCCTGGTGATCCACTCCGCCCGTGGTTCGGCGCTGGGCCGGGTCAATCCGGACAAGACCGTACGGCTGGTCCGCGGTGACCGGGAGGCGTTCGGGCTGCGCGGCCGCTCGGCGGAGCAGCGGATCGCCCTGGACCTGCTGCTCGACGAGTCGATCGGGATCGTCTCGCTGGGCGGCCGGGCCGGCACGGGCAAGTCGGCCCTGGCGCTGTGCGCGGGCCTCGAGGCGACGATGGAGCGCAACCGTCACAAGAAGGTCGTCGTCTTCCGCCCGCTGTACGCCGTGGGCGGCCAGGAGCTCGGCTATCTGCCCGGCAGCGAGTCGGAGAAGATGTCGCCCTGGGCCCAGGCGGTCTTCGACACCCTCGGGGCGGTGGTGCACGGCAACGTGATGGAGGAGGTCATGGCCCGCGGGCTGCTCGAGGTGCTGCCGCTGACCCACATCCGCGGCCGCAGCCTGCACGACTCCTTCGTGATCGTGGACGAGGCCCAGTCGCTGGAACGCAACGTGCTGCTCACGGTGCTGTCCAGGATCGGGCAGGGCTCCCGGGTGGTCCTGACCCACGACGTCGCCCAGCGCGACAACCTGCGGGTGGGCCGGCACGACGGCGTCACGGCGGTGATCGAGGCGCTGAAGGGTCATCCCATCTTCGCCCATGTCACCCTCACGAGGTCCGAGCGCTCGCCGATCGCCGAGGTCGTCACCGATCTGCTCGAGGACATTCCGCAGTAACGCTCCGCAGTCGGCCGAGGCGGGAATCCGAGGGGTTCCCGCCTCACGCTGCGAATGAGGGCAATTACATTTAGTGAGGAATTGGCTACCTCGAAAGTGCTGAAAATGGCGGGCTTTTGCCCGGAATAACGCGTAAACGTCCTGTGATTCATTTCACAGGTGCGCGTCGCCATTTCACATCCACTTCACCGTGCGCCATGGTGGCTGGCGAGCATCACTCGCGTGCCCCGGCCGATCGGAGATCGATCTGGCGGGTCACCGTGACCGGCGGAAGTCGCCGGGTCGCACGGCCCGAGGGGTCGTCGATGCTCGCGGCGGGAAGCGTCGCCGGGATTCGTCCCGGTGAATTCCGGCCGCGTCATTGCCCCCGACGAAGGGATACTTCGTGAATCGGCTCTGGAGCCGGGTCGGAATCCGTGTGGCCTCGGTGGGCCTGCTCGTGGCAGGCGTGATCGGCGGGGTCTACCTCGGCAAGGACCAGGAAGTCCAGGCGCAGGGCGCCCCCCAGGCCAGCGTCGTCGCCCAGGTCGATGTGGCCGAGATGCAGCTCCTGAAGGAGCGGCACGGCCAGCACGCGGCGGCTCGCGCCTACCAGCGGAAGGCCGAGGACGAGGCAGCCACGAAGGCGGCCACGGAGGCCAAGGCGGCTGCCGCGAAGGCCCGCACGGCCGAGAAGAAGTTGATCGAGAAGAAGGCGGCGGAGAAGAAGGCGGCGGACGCCAAGAAGGCCGAGTCGTCGTCCAGCTCCAGCTCCGGCGGCACGGTGCCCTACACCGGCGACATCCCTTCCTCCTGCGACGAGTACAGCGGCAACCGGGCCACCGGCTGCGCCCTGATGCTCAACGCGGGCTTCAAGATCGATCAGTTCCCGTGCCTGGACAAGCTGTGGAAGAAAGAAAGCGGCTGGAACCACAAGGCCTCGAACCCCAGCTCGGGCGCGTACGGCATCCCGCAGGCGCTGCCCGGCTCGAAGATGGGCTCGGAAGGGTCGGACTGGAAGACCAACCCGGCCACCCAGATCAAGTGGGGCCTCGGTTACATCGAGGGCCGCTACAACACCCCGTGCAACGCGTGGTCGCACTCGCAGAACACGGGCTGGTACTGATCCCAGCGTGACAAAAGGGGTACGCGCTTCGGCGCGTACCCCTTTTGCCGTCACCGGCTGTGATCAAATGACCAGATGGTCCGGAAAGTCGCGTCGGGGTTCATGGTCGGGGTGCTCGCCCTCGTGCTGTCCGGCAGCCACACGGCGGCCCGGGCCGCCGACCACAGCGAGCCGGTCCGCGAGGTCGTCGGCGGCAACCTGGCCCCCACCGGCCGGTTCCCGTGGATGGTGCGACTCTCGATGGGCTGCGGCGGCGTGCTCACCGCGCCCGGCGTGGTGCTCACGGCCGGTCATTGCGTCACCGGCTCCGGCAAGGACGACACCATCGGCGTGATCGCCGGGACCACCGACCTCAAGTCCGGCGCGGCTATCAACGCCCGCTCGGTCGCCGTCGTACGGGCCGACGGCTTCCGCGACGAGACCCGCGGGGACGACTGGGCGCTGGTCAAGCTGGACCGCAAGCTCGACCTCCCGGTGCTGGAGCTCGGCCGCGGCGGCCCCGACGAGACCGGCCCGATGACCATCCTCGGCTGGGGCCAGACCAGCGAGGCGTCGATGCGCCAGCAGCACAAGCTGCGCTACGCCACCGTCTCCCCGGTCGGCGACAAGCAGTGCGCCAAGGCGTACCGCAAGGTCGGGGTCGAACTCGTCCAGGACGAGGCGATCTGCGCCGCCGGCAAAGGGGTCGACACCTGCCAGGGCGACTCCGGCGGGCCGATGATCCACCAGCGCGCCGACCGCCGCTGGGTGCAGGCCGGCATCGTCAGCTTCGGTCTCGGCTGTGCCCGGCGGAACTACCCCGGCGTCTACACGCAGGTGTCGAAGTTCCACGACGCCATCCAGGCGGCGACCCGCAAGCTGAGCTGAGCGCGTCCGATCCGCCACACCGGGTTGGCGTCGCTGGCGCCCATCGGCAACCATCGGGGGATGAGCTACCCCGGCGAGCGCGAGGACCAGGCGGCGCGATTCGGCACGGAGGCGTTCTTCGCCTCCATCGGCCGTGCCTTCGTGGCGATGTGCGCGGTCATCCCGGTGCTGTTCCTGATCGAGGCGATCGACGTGGGCCTCGGCGCCGGCCGGCTCGACGTGGCGGGCGGCATCATCCCGCGCCGCATCGACGGCCTGGACGGCATCATCTTCAGCCCGTTCCTGCACGCCGGCTGGGACCACCTGTACGGCAACAGCATCCCGCTGATCCTGGTCGGCACCTTCGCCCTGGCCGGCGGCACCCGCCGCTTCCTCTGGTCGACCCTGGTGATCGTGCTGGTCAGCGGCTTCGGCGTATGGATCATCGGCGACCCGACCAGCGTGGTGGTCGGCGCCAGCGGCGTCGTCTTCGGCTACCTGGGCCTGCTGGTGGCCCGCGGCTTCGTCGAACGCAGCTGGTGGAATCTGGGCGTGGCCGCGTTCATCGGGCTGCTGTACTGGTACCAGCTCTACAACGTGCTTCCGACCGACCAGCCGATCTCCTGGCAGGGCCACCTGCTCGGCCTGCTCGGCGGCGTGGTCGCGGCGATCATCTTCCGCCGGCGGCGCCCGCGGCCCGCGCCGGCCCTCTACGACCCGGGCAGCCCAACCCTCACCGACATCTGAGCCGCGCCGGGCGGGCTGATCAGGCTCGGCTGCGGCGGGACGGCAGGACTGCCACGGCGACCGCGGTCAGGGTCAGAGCCGCGCCGAGCATCGTGTTCCATCCCGGGCGGCCGGCGTCCCCCGGGACCACTTCGTCCACCAGCAGCGCGCCGGTGACCTGGCCGGCGATCATGCCCAGGCCGAGCAGCAGCACGCCGGTATAGCGGACCACGGCAGCGCCCAGCGCGATGAAGACGATGCCGATCGTGCCCCCGGCGTAGAGCCACCACGGGCCGCGGGGCACGTCGGTGGGGAAGCCGCGCACGGCCACCGACACCGCGAAGGCGATCACCAGCACCGCCGTACCCATGACGAAGTTGACCAGGCCCGCGACCAGCGCGCTGCCGGAGACGGCCCGGACGTGGCCGTTCACGGCCTGCTGCCAGGCGATGCCCAGGCCCGCCACCAGCGGCAGCACCGCCAGCGCCAGGGTGCTGGGGTGCCCGATCCGGTCGCCGACCGCCAGCAGCACCGCGCAGACGGTCAGCACCGCCCCGGCCAGCCGCGGGGTGGTCACCGGCTGCGGACCGGCCGGCCCGGCACCCGCCCGGTCCACCAGCAGGCTGCTCGACGACTGGCCGGCGACCAGGGCCACGATGAAGACAGCCACGCCGAGCGTCGGGACGGTCAGGCCCTGGGTGGCGACCAGGAAACCGCCGCACATCCCGCCCACGCACTGCCAGGGCCGGATGCGTCCCTCGCGCAGGGCGGCGCGCAGGTGGCCGAGCCCGGCCCGGCCGGCCGGCAGCAACGGCACGAGGACCGCCAGCACCAGCAGGCCGGACCCGAACGAGATGGTCGCGGCGCCGATCGGGTCGGCCAGGCGCACCGCCAGCTCGCCGTTGATCCTCGACTGCACGGCCAGGGCGATCCCCGCGACCATCGCGAGACCCGCCCCGCCGGCCCGGCGCGCGGTCGAGACCGCGGGCGGGGCAGCCGAGGTCTGGGTCACTCGCGCACCGTCGGCAGATGCCCGTCGAAGTCCACCGCCGAGTACAGCGCCAGTTTCTCCAGCCGGTGGTACGAGTCGATGACCCGGATCGTGCCGCTCTTGGAACGCATCACGATCGACTGGGTGTGCGCGCCGCCGGACCGGTAGCGCACGCCCTTGAGCAGGTCGCCGCTGGTCACGCCGGTGGCCACGAAGAAGCAGTTGTCGCCGGTGACCAGGTCGTCGGTGGTCAGCACCCGGTCCAGGTCGTGCCCGCCGGCCCGGGCCTTCTCCCGCTCGGAGTCGTCGAGCGGCCATAGCTTGGCCTGGATCTCGCCGCCGAGACACTTCAGCGCGCACGCCGCCGTGATGCCCTCGGGGGTGCCGCCGATACCCATCAGCACGTCGACGTCGGACTCGGTGCGGGCCGCCGAGATGGCGCCGGCGATGTCGCCGTCGGAGATGAACTTGATGTTCGCGCCGGCCGCGCGGACCTCCTCGACCAGCTTCTGGTGCCGCGGCCGGTCCAGGATGCAGACGGTCACGTCGGAGACGCTGGAACGCTTCGCCTTGGCGATGCGGCGCAGATTCTCGGTCGCGCCCGCGTTGATGTCGATGACGTCGGCGCAGTCCGGCCCGACGGCGATCTTCTCCATGTAGAACACGGCGCTCGGGTCGAACATCGCGCCCCGCTCGGCGACGGCCAGCACCGCGACCGCACCCGGCATCCCCTTGCTCATCAGCGTCGTGCCGTCGACCGGGTCGACCGCCACGTCCACCTCCGGCCCGGTGCCGTCACCGACCTCCTCGCCGTTGAACAGCATGGGGGCGTTGTCCTTCTCGCCCTCGCCGATCACGACGACGCCCCGCATCTGGATCGAGTTGATCAGCTTGCGCATGGCGTCGACGGCGGCGCCGTCGCCGCCCTCCTTGTCGCCCCGGCCGACCCAGCGGCCGGCCGCCATGGCGGCGGCCTCGGTGACGCGGACCAGATCGAGGGCGATGTTGCGGTCGAGATCCTGCGGGTTCTGCGCTACGGGCATGGGGGCCTCCTCGCGACGGTGCGGGTGTGGTGCACAGATCCTCACACGCGGATATGCGCCAAGTCCCGTGTCCGCGACATGGTTAACAATGGTGAGGTGGCGACCCCTGACGCAGCACCCGTGCCCGAAGCAGCCGCCGACCCCGTGACCGTCGGCAAGCGTGGTGGCCGTTCCCCGCGCGACATGGCGCTGTCGCTCGCCGTCCTGCTGGTGCCGATCGTGCTGCTGCTGCTCTTCTACCGGGTCGTGCTGGACGGGGACAAGCCGGTCAGCATCGAGAACGCCGAGTCGACGATCCAGCAGGCCCGCAGCGCCGCCGTCTTCCCGGTGGCCGTGCCGCAGGGGCTGGGCGACGACTGGCACACGGTGAGCGCGACCTTCAAGCGCGACACCGACGGCGCCACGCTGCGGCTGGGCTACGTCGACCCGGACGACGACCCGCTCCTGCTCGTCGAGAGCAGCGTGCCGACGGAGAAGCTGCTCCCGGTCGAGCTGGGCGCGAACCCCAAGGGGGTCAGCACCTACAGCGACGGGGCCCGCACCTGGCAGCGCTACGAGGCCCGCAAGGGCGAGAACGCGTTGCTCCTGCTGGAGAAGGGCCGCACGATCATCGTGGTCGGCCAGGCGGAGTCGAAGAGCCTGGAGCGCTTCGCCTCGTCGCTGCGCTGACCGTCACCTGTCGGTGCGGGCGGCCCGGGCGGCCTCGATCCGCTCGCGGGCGCCGTCGAGCCACCGCTGGCAGACGTCCGCCAGCTTCTCGCCGCGCTCCCACAGCGCCAGTGACTCCTCGAGCGAGCTGCCGCCCTGCTCCAGCCGTTCCACCACTGTCGCCAGCTCGGTCCGGGCCTGCTCGTAGGTGAGTTTCTCGTCCGTCATTCCTGCACTCCCGCTCGAAGCTCGCCGTCGGCCAGCCGTACCCGGAGAACGTCTCCCGTCCCCACCTCGCCGGCCGCGCGGACCACATGGCCGTCGGCCCGTTGCACGATCGCGTACCCGCGTTCCAGGGTCGCCCGCGGTGACAGTGCCCGCAGCCGGGCCAGGGTGTGCCGCAGGTCGTCGTCGGCGCGGCGCAGCCGCTGGTCCAGGCTGCGCGTGGCCCGGTCCCGCAGGCCGGTCACGTCCGCGGCCCGCTGGTCCACCAGGACCTCGGGGCGGGCCAGCACCGGCCGTGACCGCCAGGCCTCCAGCCGGTGCGTCTCCCGGTCGACCAGCGTGATCACCGCGCGGTCGAGACGGCGGCGGGCCTGCTCGATCAGCGCCGTCTCCTCGCCCAGGTCCGGCACGATCCGCTTGGCCGCGTCGGTCGGGGTGGACGCGCGCACGTCGGCGACATAGTCGATCAGCGGCGCGTCCGTCTCATGACCGATCGCGCTGACCACCGGCGTACGGCACCCGAACACCGCCCGGCACAGCGCCTCGTCGGAGAAGGGCAGCAGGTCCTCGACGCTGCCTCCGCCGCGGGCCAGCACGATCACGTCGACCGTGTCGTCGTTGTCCAGCACCTTGAGCGCGTCGATGATCTGCGGCACCGCGGTCGGCCCCTGGACCGGCACGTTGATCACCCGGAAGTCCACGGACGGCCAGCGCCGGCGGGTGTTCATCAGCACGTCGCGTTCCGCCGCGGAGGCCCGCCCGGTGATCAGGCCGACCCGCTGCGGCAGGAACGGCAGCCGGCGCTTGCGCTCCCGGGCGAACAGGCCCTCGGCGCCGAGCAGCTTCTTCAGCCGTTCCAGCCGGGCGAGCAGCTCGCCCAGGCCGACCTGGCGGATCTCGTCGGCGCGCAGGCTCAGCGAGCCCCGGGCCGGATAGAACTCGGGCTTGGCGTGCAGCGTGACCCGGGCACCCTCGGCCAGCTCGGGCGCACCGGCGTCGAGCACGTCGCGGTGGGCGGTGACGGTCAGGCTCAGGTCGGCCGACGGGTCCCGCAGGGTCAGGAACACCACGCTGGCGCCGGGGCGGCGGCTGATCTGCGCGACCTGGCCGTCGACCCACACCCAGCCCAGCTTGGCGACCCAGGCGCCGATCTTCTGGCTGACCACCCGGACCGGCCAGGGCTCCTCGGCGCTCGACTTCGCGGGCTGCTCGGGCTGACTCACCGGGCCAGCCTACGGGCGGTTCACCCCCCGGCGCGGTGCCGGGTGGCGCGGCGCGCCAGCGCCAGCAGGACCAGCAGGACGAGGCCCGCGTACGCCCAGAACAGCAGATCGGCCAGCAGGTGCTGACCGTCGACGTGCCAGCCGCCGCCGTCGTTGCGGGCCAGGAAGGTGAACGGGTAGCCGTGGCGTACCGAGAAGGTGGTCATGCAGCACACCGCGTCGATGACCGGCAGCGCGCTGAACAGCATCCCGCCGACCAGGAGTGCCGCGCCGGCCGAGCAGCCCGCCGGTCCGGTGCCGGCGGCGCTCCGGCCGAGCGAGATCAGCAGTGACCCGCCGACCAGCAGCATGGCGTGGAAGAGCAGGTACGCCCGGTCCGGCGCGTGGTCCAGGTCGACCAGCACGTTCAGGATCGCGATGGCCACGCTGAACCAGCCGACCAGCAGCCGTAGACCACCGCCGAATGAGCCCCACAGGCCGGGCGCCCCGGTGGGTGCACCGGCGTTGCCCACGGCGCTCATCGCCCGAGTATCGCGCCCGGCGACCGGGCTACGTGCCGAAACGGCCGGTGAGGGCGGGCTCCGAAGTCCGCGCGTCGCGGCGGATCAGCCCGGCGGCGGTCACCAGCAGCAGCCCCACGAACGCCCAGAAGTACACGTTCGCGGCGAGGTTGACCGCGTCGAGCTGCCAGCGCGACTGCTCGGCCACCTGCCGGGCGGTCGCCGGGTCGCCGCCCGAGCCGGCCCGGGCGAGCCAGGCGGACGGCCAGCCCCGGCTGGCCAGGTACACGTACATGCCGCCGAGCTGGGTGCTCTCGGCGAGGCAGCCACCGAGGGTGCCCGCCACCGCGGCCCCGATCGTCGCCGCCGCGGTGGTCCGGCCGGGCAGGGTCACGCGGTGCGGCATGAGCAGCACCAGGCCGCCGATCGCCAGCACCACGCCGACGATCATGTCGGTCACCGGCCTCGGCGCGCCCAGGTTGAGCAGGATCCAGGTCAGGCCGCCGACGAGGCTCACCGCGCCGAGCACGCCCCGTACGGCGGCACCGGCCCGGTCCCGCATCGTCTTGCTTGTCGCATCCACCGCACGAGTATGCCGCGCGGGCGCGTGATCAACCCTGGCTCAGGCCGTGGCGGCGCGGGCCGGGCCGGTCGCCGGGCTGTGGCGCCCGTCGCACGCCTGCTGATGGCGGCCGGGGGCACGTACCATGGCCGGGTGACTGCCGACCCGATCAGCCCAGGACGCAAGCGCGTGCTCCTCGCCAAGCCGCGGGGTTACTGCGCCGGTGTCGACCGCGCCGTGCAGACCGTGGAGGAGGCGCTCAAGCTCTACGGCGCCCCGGTCTACGTGCGCAAGCAGATCGTGCACAACAAGCACGTCGTCACCACGCTGGAGAGCCGCGGTGCGATCTTCGTGGAGGAGAACGAGGAGGTCCCCGAGGGGTCGACCGTCGTCTTCTCCGCCCACGGCGTCGCGCCGGAGGTGCACGAGCAGGCCCGCGAGCGCAACCTCAAGGCGATCGACGCGACCTGCCCGCTGGTCACCAAGGTGCACCACGAGGCCAAGCGGTTCGCCGCCGACGACTACGACATCCTGCTCATCGGGCACGAGGGGCACGAAGAGGTCATCGGCACCGCGGGCGAGGCCCCGGCGCACATCCAGCTCGTCGACGGGCCGGACGACGTGGAGAACGTCGTGGTCCGCGACCCGGCCAAGGTCGTCTGGCTCTCCCAGACCACGCTGTCGGTGGACGAGACGATGGAGACCGTCGCCCGGCTCAAGACCCGGCTGCCGCTGCTGCAGTCGCCGCCCAGCGACGACATCTGCTACGCCACGTCGAACCGCCAGCACGTGATCAAGGAGATCGCCCCGGAGTGCGACGTGGTGATCGTGGTCGGCTCGACCAACTCGTCGAACTCGGTGCGCCTGGTCGAGGTGGCGCTCGGTGCCGGCGCGCGGGCCGGCCACCTGGTCGACTACGCCGCCGAGATCCAGGACGAGTGGCTGGCCGGCGCGACCACCGTCGGGGTCAGCTCGGGCGCCAGCGTGCCCGACGACCTGGTCATGGAGGTGCTCGCGCACCTGGCCGACCGGGGCTTCGGCGAGGTCACCGAATTCACCACCGCCGAGGAGCGGCTGACCTTCTCACTGCCGCAGGAGCTGCGCCGCGACATGAAGGCGGCGGCCGCGCTAAAAAAGGCCACGGCTGTCGTCGAGTAGCTCGGGGGCCTGCGGCTGGCGCGGGGTCAGCTCGACCTGCGCCGGCACGGCCAGCTCCTCGTCCGAGACGCCCATCTCGGCCAGCTTGCGCGCGCTGACCAGCACCCGGGACTCCAGCGACCCGACCGCGCGGTTGTAGGCGGTCACGGCGCCGCTGAGCGAGCTGCCCAGCTTGCCCACGTGGTCGCCGAGAGTGGCGAGCCGGCCGTAGAGCTCGCGGGCCAGGCTGTGCACCTCCAGCGCGTTGCGGGCCAGCGCCTCCTGCCGCCATGAGTAGGCCACCGTGCGCAGCAGCGCGACCAGGGTGGCCGGGGTCGCCAGCACCACGTTGCGGCTGAACGCGTGCTCCATCAAGGTGGCGTCGCGCTGCAGGGCCGCGTCCAGGAACGGGTCGGCCGGCACGAAGAGCACCACGAAATCCGGCGTCTGGTCGAACGCCGTCCAGTACGCCTTGGCCGACAGCGCGTCCACGTGCCCGCGCAGCACCCGGGCGTGCTGGTCGAGGTGGGAGTCGCGGGTGCGCTCGTCGCGGGCCTCCATGGCGGACAGGTACGAGTCGAAGGGCGCCTTCGCGTCGACCACCACCGACCGTCCACCGTGCAGCCGCACCAGCATGTCGGGGCGTACGCCCTGGTGGTCGGTGGCCCCGGTGACCTGCTCACTGAAGTCGCAGTGGTCGAGCAGCCCGGCCGCCTCGACGATGCGGCGCAGCTGGTGCTCGCCCCAGCGGCCCCGGACCTGCGGCGCGCGCAACGCCGCGACCAGCTGTTTCGTCTCGGTGCGGAGCTCGCCGGAGACCGCACCCATCGAGCGGACCTGCTCCCGCAACTCGGCGTACGCGTCCACCCGGTCGCGCTCCAGCTCGGTCACCCGCTGCTCGTAGCGGCGCAACGTCTCGTGCAGCGGCGCCACCGCGCGGGCCACCGCCTCCTGCGACTGCGCCGTGGCCTCGTAGGACAGTGACCGCAGGGACTGCTCCAGCCGGCTCTCACCGTCCTTGCCGGCCTGCAGCGTGGCCTCGAGCCGGGCGATGTCGGTGGCGGCACGCAGCCGGGCGGCCGACCAGCCGAGTGCGGCGCCGACCCCCAGACAGATGAGCACCACTGCGAGCGTCGAGAAGGTCACCCTCGGAGCTTGCCAGAGGGGTACGACGAGATCGGCGAGGGTACCGTCGACACATGAAGGTGTTGCTGCTTCTGGTTCTCATCATCGTCGTGGTCCTGGCCGTCGTCATGGTCGCCCGGCGCAGCGGCGCGGCCCGCGAGCAGAGCCGGCTGGAGGACGCCCGGGCCGAGGCCCAGCGCTGGTACGAGCGGCTCGGCGGTCAGGTGATGAACCTGCACGGCGACGACCCGGCGGCCCGGCAGGCGCTGGCCGACGCGAGCGAGCGCTACAACGCCGCCGGTGGGCAGTTGCAGCAGGCCAGGTCGGTGCGCCAGTTCGAGCTGGCCCGCGAGTCGGCCCTGGAGGGACTGGCGTACGTGCGCGCGGCCCGGCTGGCCATGGGCATCGACCCGGGTCCCGACCTGCCGCCGCTGACCAGTGCGCAGGGCGCCGGCCAGCTCACCCGCGAGCGCGAGGTCAGCGTCCAGGGACACCAGTACAAGGCGGGCCCGCAGCCGGGTCCGGACACCCCCTACTACTACCCGGGCGGCCGGGTGCAGGGCCGGCCGGTCCCGTCGGGCTGGTATTCGACGCCGGTCTGGAAGACAGCGCTGGGTGCGGGCGCGGGTGTGCTCGGCGGCATGCTGATCTTCGACGCGCTGCTCTCGCCGGGCTTCGGCGACATGGGCTACGGCGACGGCTACCAGGACGGCTTCCAGGATGCGGCCGGCGGTGACGTGGGCGGGGACGGCGGCGGCGACGTCGGTGGGGACTCCATCCAGGCCGGCGACTTCGGTGGCGGCGGCAGCGACTTCGGTGGTGGCGGCAGCGACTGGGGTGGCGGGGGCTTCGGCGGGAGTGACTTCGGCGGCGGCGGCGACTTCGGCGGCGGCGGCGACTTCTGATCCCCAGGGCGTGGACACCGCACACGGTGACCACGCTCAGTGCATGCGGCGGGCCAGCTCCCGGCGCAGCGCCCGCGGGCCGGGCCACACCTGGGTCAGGTCCGCGGTGAACGCCGGCCGGCCCTGCGGATCGGCGTCGTCGTCGCGGATCGCCGGCCAGCCCTCGTCCTCCTCCGAGACCGGGTGCACCCGGTCCAGGTCGACCGGGGTCACGTCCAGCACCGTGCGCAGGCCGTCCCGGCGTACCACCACGTGGTCGATGTCCGGCCAGGCCAGCAGCACCGGGTCGCTGCCCTGGGCGGCGAGCTCCAGCCCGCCCGAGGAGGCGCGCACCCAGGTGCTGAGCGCGGAGCGGGCGGACAGCGAGTAGGCCCCGGCGACCAGGACGGCGATCACCGCGCCCTGCGCGAGCGTGGACCACCACGGGTCGTCCGGGGCACCCAGGACGATCGCGACCAGCGGGGACACGACGACGTAGGCGACCAGCAGGGTGCCGGCCAGCAGGGCGAACGTGCGCCACGGCGACGAGCGGAAGAGCACCGCGTCGTCGGCCGGGGGCTCCACCTCGTCGGGCGGGATCGACATGACCCCTATGCTGCCGTGTCGGCGGCGCCCCCGGTGCCAGCTTCAGAAAGCGCTGGCGATCACCAGCTCCGTCGTGCGGCCGGGCAGCCGGTCCAGCTTGGCGATCCGGCCCGCGGCCTTGAGGTCGTCCTCGACCAGCGCGAGCCGGTCCAGCACCTCCGCCGGGCCCAGGGCCTCGGCGAGCGGCACGTCCGCCTTCATCGACAGCTTGCGGTCCGACTTGGCCCGGCGGACCTGACGCAGGGCGTCCCCGGCCAGGTCGAGCAGGGTGGCGTCGCCGTCCGGCGCGACCCGGGTCAGCTCGTACGTCGTCGGCCACGTCGAGGTGTGCACCGAGCCGTAGCGCCACCACGACCAGATCTCCTCGGTCGCGTACGGCAGGAACGGCGCGAACAGCCGCAGCAGCACGGACAGCCCGGCCGCCAGCGTGGCCCGGGCCGAGTCCCCGCCCGGCCCCTCGGCGTACGCCCGGTCCTTGACCAGCTCGATGTAGTCGTCGCAGAACGTCCAGAAGAACGCCTCGCTCACCTGCAACGCGGTCGTGTGGTCGTACGCGTCGAACGCCGCCGTGGCCGCCTGCACGACCTCGGCCAGCCGGGCGAGTACCGCCCGGTCCAGGTCCGCGGTGACCGGCCGCCGCAGCGCGTCCGCCGCACCCAGCCCGAGGGCGAACTTCGACGCGTTGAGCAGTTTGGTGGCGAGCCGCCGGCCGACCTTGATCTGCGCCGGGTCGAACGCCAGGTCGGCGCCGGGGCGCCCGTTGGCAGCCCAGTAGCGCACCGCGTCGGCACCGTTCTGCACCAGCAGGTCCATCGGCGTCACGACGTTGCCCTTGGACTTGGACATCTTCTTGCGGTCGGGGTCGAGGATCCAGCCGGAGAGCACGGCGGTGCGCCACGGCAGCGTGCCGTGCGCGGCGTGCGAGCGGACGATCGAGTAGAACAGCCAGGTCCGGATGATCTCCTGACCCTGCGGCCGCAGGTCCATCGGGAAGACGCGCCGGAAGAGGTCGTCGTCGCTGCCCCAGCCACCGACGATCTGCGGGGTCAGGGACGAGGTGGCCCAGGTGTCCATGACGTCCGGGTCGGCGGTGAAGCCGCCGGGCGCGTCGCGCTGCTCCTCGGTGAAGCCCGGCGGACACTCCGAGGAAGGGTCGACCGGCAGCGCGGAAACATCCGGTATGAGAAGCTTGTCGTGGTCCGGCTCGCCAGCGTCGTCGAGCCGGTACCAGATGGGCACGGGCACGCCGAAGAACCGCTGCCGGCTGACCAGCCAGTCCCCGGTCAGGCCGTTGACCCAGTGGTCGTAGCGGTGCCGCATGTGCGGCGGGATCCAGGTCAGCTCGTCGCCGCGGGCCACCAGCTCGTCCCGCAGCTGAGCGTCGCGCCCGCCGTTGCGGATGAACCACTGCCGGCTGGTGACGATCTCCAGCGGCGAATCGCCCCGCTCGTAGAACTTGACCGGATGGGTGATCGGCCGCGGCTCGCCCAGCAGGTCACCGGTCTCGGTGAGCAGCCGGACCATCTCCCGCCGGGCCGCGTTGACGGTGAGCCCGGCGAACTGCGCGTACGCCGCCGCCGGGACGCCCGGCGGCCGATCGGCCAGGAAACGGCCGTCGCGGCCGAGCACCACCCGGGTCTCCAGCTGCAGGTCCCGCCACCAGATGACGTCGGTCAGGTCGCCGAAGGTGCAGACCATCGCGATGCCGGTGCCCTTGCCGGCCTCGGCCAGCGGATGGGCCCGCACCGGCACCTCGACGTCGAACAGCGGCGTGCGCACGGTGGTGCCGGCCAGCGGATGCTCCGGCGGGCAGACCAGCGCGACGCAGGCCGGCAGCAGCTCCGGGCGGGTGGTGTCGACCTCGACCGGCCCGTCCGGGCCGTGAAAACGCAACCGGTGGTACGCCCCGGGCCGCTCCCGGTCCTCGATCTCGGCCTGCGCGACCGCGGTACGGAACCCGACGTCCCACAACGTCGGCGCCTCCGACGTGTACGCCTCGCCCCGGGCCAGGTTGTCGAGGAACGCCCGCTGCGAAACGGCCTGGGCCCGCGCGCCGATGGTCGTGTACGTCAGCGCCCAGTCGACCGACAGCCCGAGCCGCCGCCACAACGCCTCGAAGACCTTCTCGTCCTCGACGGTCAACCGGCCGCACAGCTCGACGAAGTTACGCCGGGACACGGGCTGCGGCTGCTTGGGCGGCGCGGCGGGCGGCTGCCACTGCGGGTCGTACGGCAGCGACGGGTCGCAGTAGACGCCGTAGACGTTCTGCACCCGGCGCTCGGTCGGCAGCCCGTTGTCGTCCCAGCCCATCGGGTAGAAGACGGCCTTGCCCCGCATCCGCTGGAACCGCGCGACGGTGTCGGTGTGCGTGTAGGAGAAGACGTGCCCCATGTGCAGCTCACCGGAAACAGTCGGCGGCGGGGTGTCGATCGCGTACACGTTGGCCCGCTCGGCTACCGACCGGTCGAACCGGTAGGTCCCCTCGGCCTCCCAATGGGTGGCCCACTTGTCTTCCAGTCCGTCGAGGGTCGGGCGGTCGGGCATCCGACCGCTTGCAGGCTCCGTCATGCGGCCAGCGTAGGGCGGTTGCGGCTGGAGGACGAGCGGTATCCGCGAGCGACGGGGACCGGCGCCCGTCGACATCCCCCGACGGAATCCTGGAGTTCGCCCGCGGTATCGATGATCATGCAGCAGCGGTGTTTGGAGAGCAGGCCGTTGCGGCGTCACTGCGGACCGCGGGCATTGCCGTGCTCGACTTCAGCTGGCCCTTACGGACACTGCCGGCCGACGCGGCGTGGATGCTGACGGCCTGCCTGTCCGAGGACGGCAGGGTCGACCGCACGTTCGACCTCGACGAGCCCGGTCTCGTCGACAAGGCGAACGAAGCCTGGTGGCAACTCGCGGTCGAGTACGGCCTGCTCGACGAGGATCGCGCGTTCCTCGTCTCTGTCGGTCCCGTGGACCAGAAGGTTCCGGCCAGACCGCACTGGGCGCGGGTAAGGCTGGAGGAGCAGTGGAACGTAGTGGGCGCGGGCGTCGACAACGGAGTCCTCGGCGGCCCGCCGGGCCGGCCGGGGTTCGTGATGCTGTCGCTGGATGAGGGCGTGCTGATCGGCGGCACCACCTGGCAGGACTCGATCAGCATCATCGCGCTGCCGAACCCCGCCACCGCGAGCGCCATCCGAAAGTTCCTGGACCAGCGGATGCAGGAGTTGCTGCTGTCCCTTGCGGCCCGGGTCGGTGTCACGGTGACCGACGTGCGGGACGAGCACGCTCGGTGGCGGGTCTATGCGCCGGCGGCGGACGCTGACGACTGCGCCGACCTGCTGCTGGAGGCTGTCGGCCTCGAGCCGGACCCCAACGTCGCGCTGAGCGTCGTGCTGCGGAAGCTCGAGGTGGTGCCGCAGGCCGACCGGCAGCGGTGGGTCGACAGGCTGACCGGCGACACGCAGCGGCGGGTCGCTGCCCGCCGGGCGGCGGAACTGCAGGTGCTGGAAACCCGGCCGCTGGCGCCTTCGCTAGGGGAGGGCATCGAGCAGGAATGGTCCGACTGGCTCCAGCTACGTCTTGCCGAGACCTCCCCGGAACGCGAGGTGATCTCCCGGCTGAGCTCGGCCGGCCGGACCAGACGCATCCGTCGCACCGCCGCGGAGCGGCCGACAAACCTGTGGAGATGATGGAGATGGTCGCGAAGCTGGAACCGTATCGGGCGCTCTGCCGGATCCTGGTCGAAGGCAGGATGTCAGGCCCGGAGTTCGAGACCGTCTTCCTGTCGGTCTTCCGCGGCGAGGGCGACCGGTTCCAGCCGCAGGTGGCGCTGGCGGTTCGCCGCCTCTTCGACGCCGTGGAGGCATACTGCGCCGAACCCGGCCTGCGTGACCCGGGCGACCTGGATGAATCCGGTCTGCGGCAGGCCGCGGCCGCGTTCCTCCGCTCAGAAGAGCGGTGACCGTCCCTTGTAGCCGGTCGCAAGCTGCAGCCCCGAGCGCAGCCCGCTCCCCGTCCCCCGATAGAGCATCAAGCTGCCCGGCGTCTTGAGCACCGCCACCAGATCCGTATACCCGTCCCGGTCGAAGTCGCCCACCCCGAGCAGATCCCGTTTGTTGTTCCACCCCGTCCCGAGCTGCTTCCTCGCGCCCAGCGTCCCTTTACGGCCCGGGTACAGGAACAGCTGGCCGGCCTTGCCCTGGCGAACCATCAGATCGGCGTGGCCGTCGCGGTTGAAGTCGCCCACGCCGGTCAGTTCGTTGCGCTGGTCCCAGCCGCCTGCGGCGATCAGCTTGCGGGTGCCCAGCTTCGTGCCCTTCACCCCCGGGTAGAGGTACAGGTTGTGGTTGCTGGTCTGGGCGGCCACCAGGTCCGGGTAGCCGTCTTTGTTCAGGTCACCGATCGCGGTGATCTCGCGCATCGCCTTGAAGCTCTTCGACAGCAGCTTGCGTGAGCCGAGCGTGCCGTTGCTGCGGCCCGGGTAGAAGTACAGGTAGCCGGAGGAGCGCACCCGGGCGACCACGTCGGGGTAGCCGTCGCGGTTGAGGTCGCCGATCCGCTCGATCGCGTTCATCGAGCCCCAGCCGCTGCCCAGCTTCTTGCGGGTCTTCTCGTCCGGGTAGGTGCCGTTACCCGGGTAGAGGAACAGGTTGCCGGTGCTCGACGTCCGGGCCAGGACGTCGGACCAGCCGTTGCGGTTGTAGTCGGCCAGTTTGGCCGCCGGCAGCGGGGCGAAGTCGACCAGGTTGCTGTCGATGTTGATGGTGACGCCGCCCCAGGTTTCCTTGTGGTCGCCCTGGTACTGCTTCATCCGGCGGCGCGGTGACCAGTGGGTGGCGGGCAGGCCGGTGTCGGTCAGGGTGGCGACCGTGTCCCAGCGGGCGAAGTCGAGGTAGTCGGGGCGTACGTACCCGGGGGCGGCGTAGTTGGCGACCTGGTCGGCCACGCCGGAGCCCATGCTGCTGTAGAAGCCGGACAGGTAGCCCAGGTCGTGCAGCTTGGCCGTCCAGGCGCTCATGAAGGCCAGCACGCCGTTCCGGCAGGCGGCGTCGTCCGTCCGGTACGCCTCCATGTCGTAGATCAGCACGCTCTGCGCGGCCAGGCCGAGCGCGCGGGCCTGCACCACGGCGTCCTGCGCGGCGGTGGCCCCCTGTGCGGCTGCCTTCGAGTTGCTGATCAGGTTCTTCTTCTTGGTCGCGATCGTGCAGGACGCCTGCGGGCCGACATAGAGCGGGATCAGGTGCCAGCCGGCCGCTACCTGGGTGCGTACCCAGCTGGCGGTGAGGTTCTGCTGCGTGCAGCCGCGGTTGTTGCCGCCGATGTAGATGCCGATCCCGCGGTACGGCGAGGCTTTGCGCCATGCCGCCATGCTGGTGCCGGACGGTGCCGTGCACGCGTCGAAGGCCTGGCCGGAGAAGGTGCCGGGCTGCACGGTCGGCGCCGCGCCGGCACTCATGGTCGCGTCCGCCTGCGCCAGGGTCAGCGTCGAGAGCAGGATCACCGCGACGCCGAAGGCGGCCCGGACGACTCGGCGGTGCACCGGCGCCACTGTGCGCATGAAGACCTTTCCCGGGACGGACGACAGGGGACGTCCGAGCCAATCAAAGGATCAAGGCAACGGGTACGGCCGAACAGCTGATCTTCGATGTCGAACAGCTACGCGCCGTGGCTCTCGTGGGCCAGCAGCCACGTCTTGACGTCCAGGCCCCAGCGGTAACCGCGCAGGGTCCCGTCGGTGCCGACCACCCGGTGGCAAGGCACGAACAACGCGGCGGCATTGCGCGCACAGGCGGCCGCGGCTGCCCGGATCGCGGTGGGCCGCCCGGCCAGCTCGGCGTAGCCCCGGTAGGTCAGCGGCGAGCCCGGCTTGATCTCGCGCATCACCTGCCAGGCGTGGGTCATGAACGGCCCGCCGGTCCGCTGCTCCACCGGTACGGCGTCCAGCGCCCCGAGATCACCGTCCAGATAGGACCGCACCACCGCGCCGATCCCACCGGCGTCGGCGACCGGGCGCACCTCCTCCAGCAGTGCCGGATGGACGAGGGCGAGCAGCGCCTGCGTGTCCGTGGTGAAACCGCTGGCGCGTACCGCTCCGGCGGAGCTGACGACGTAGGTGAACGGTCCGGCCGGGGTGTCGAGGGTCGAGTACTGCATCATGCTGATCTCCAGAGTCTCATCAGGGCGTAGGAGCGCCAGGGCCGCCAGCGGTCGGCGTGCGCGGCCAGCGCCTTGGGGGAGCCGGGCAGGCCGAGCGCTTGCGCGCCGCGCCGGACCGCCACGTCGGTGGGCAGGAAGACGTCGGGGTCGCCGATGGCCCGCATGGCCACGTAACCGGCGGTCCAGGCGCCGATGCCGGGCAGCTCGAGCAGCCGGGCGACGGACTCCTCGCGATCGGCGCCGGGCTCCAGGTCGAGCTTGCCGTCGGCGACCGCCTGGGCGAGCGCGCGGATGGTCTGCCGGCGGGCGGCGGGCATCCGGAACGCGGTGTCGCTCAGCTCGGCCACCGTGGCCGCGTCCGGGAAGCCGCGCAGCTCACCGGCGGCGGCCGGGGGCAGCAGGCGGCTCAAGGTCAGGCGGGCCCCGGCGACCGAGACCTGCTGGCCGACGATCGCGCGTACCGCCAGCTCGAAGCCGTCGACCGCGCGCGGGACCCGTACCCCCGGCTCGGCCCGCACCGCCGCCGCCAGCGCGGGATCGGCACCCAGCAGGCCGTCGACGGCGACCGGATCCGCGTCCAGGTCGAACAGCCGCCGGCAGCGGGCGACCGCGGGCGCGAGGTCGCGGACGTCCGCGAGCCGCAGCGTCGCGGAGACCCACCGGTCGGCCGGCGTGAGCGCGACGGTCCCGCTGCCGTGCGGCAGATCCAACCCCCGCCGGTACGTCGTGACGTCGCACTCCTCGATGCCCGGCAGTGCCCGGGTCGCCAGGAACCCGAGCAACGCGCCCGCGTGCAGGGGTGCCCGGAACGCCAGCCGCAAGCTGATCGTGCCCGCCTCCGGCTGCCGGGCTGTCCGGCGTTCGCGCAGCGCACTCGGCGACCGCGCGTACACCTCGAGGATGGTGTCGTTGAACTGGCGCACGCTGCCGAAGCCGGCGGCGAACGCGATGTCGGCCAGGCCCAGATCGGTGGTCTCGATCAGGATGCGGGCGGTCTGCGCGCGCTGGGCCCGGGCCAGGGCCAGCGGCCCGGCGCCGAGTTCGGCGGTGAGCAGCCGGTTGAGGTGCCGCTCGGTGTAGCCGAGCCGGCTCGCCAGGCCCGGCACGCCCTCGCGGTCGACGACCCCGTCGGCGATGAGCCGCATGGCCCGGCCGACCAGGTCGGCCCGCAGGTCCCACTCGGGGGAGCCGGGGGCGGCGTCGGGACGGCACCGGCGGCAGGCCCGGAAGCCGCCTCGCTGCGCGGCCGCGGCGCTGGGATAGAAGGTGACGTTCTCGCGTCTGGGTGTGACCGCCGGACAGGACGGCCGGCAGTAGATCCCGGTGGTCCGGACCGCGGTGTAGAACCAGCCGTCGAACCGCTGGTCACGGCTGTCGACGGCCCGGTAACACCGTTCGAAGTCCAACTCCATGCCACTGAGTCTGCTCCCCGTACCGGGCGCTCGGCTGGCGGGATTCGGACATGAGCGTGCGGGCCGTATGCTTCGCCGGTGATCACTGAGCGACTGCGGCTGTCGATCGGCTCCCCACCGGCGCAGAAGGCCTTCGGCGCCGCGTTCGGCCTGATCTTCGCGGCCGCCGGTGCGGCTTTCGCCCTGCTGCCGTTCGTGGTGGACGGCTGGCTGGGCCGGGCGTTCGGTGCGGACGACTCCTGCCCGGGCGCGTCGGAGGTCTCGGGCATCCCGCCGGAGATGCTGCCCCCGTCGGTCCGCGAGTGCATCTCGGACGGCAGCTGGTTCAACGGCGGCGACGGCTTCGGCCCGCTGCGGCTGATCGGCCTGCTCGGCATCCCGTTCCTGCTGGTCGGGCTGTACCTGGCGCTCAGCGCCCTGCGCACGGCGGCCTGGCTGGAGGGCACCCGGGTGACGGTGCGTACGGCGCTGCGCAGCCGCACGGTCGATCTGGCGACGGCGACGGTCACCGGGGGCGCGACCGCTTACCGCCGTAACCGGGGCACCAGCCGCGAATCGGTGATGCAGGCGCCGACGCTGATCGCCACGGACCCGGCGGGCGGTCCCGGCGTCACGGTTCCGCTGCACGGGGTCGGTATGGCGCAGCTGCCCGGACCGCAGCTGCGGGCCCTGGCCGAGGCGCTGGCCGGCAACCCGGACGGCGACGCCCGGAGCATGGTGACCCAGCTCCGCACGATGGCCGACAACCCGCTCGGGCTCACCAGCCGATAGCCGCACTTCAGCCCCGGCTGAAGCATGATTGCGGCTTTCAGGGGTAATCGCCGCCCGTAGCACCCACCGTGGTGCGCACGTTCAGTGGAAAACTGAAGTGGGGCTGAAGGGCCGGCGATGATGGACGGCGGGAAGCGGCGCCTCGGCGACCGCCTGCGTGGCCTGCGTGAGGCGGGCTTCAACGGCGATCCGGTCACCCAGGAAGTGGTCGCGCGGGCCTTCCACAAGAGCGTTCCGCTGATCTCTTCGTGGGAGAAGGGCAAGGCGGTCCCGTCCGAGGACTGGCTGGCCGCCTACGCCCGGTTGTTCGCCGGGGCCCGCGCGCGTACCGAAGGCCGGCTGCCGGCCCTGGAGGAGCTCCACGGCGAGGAGCTGGACCGCTTCGAGCAACTGCGTCGTGAGCTGCTGGAGCTGCGCTCGGCCGCCACCTCGGCCGCGCCGGCGGCGCAGCAGGGCATCGACGAGCTGACGACCCGGTTGCCGTGGGAAGGCATGTGGCACTTCGCCGACCGGTCGCCGATCACGCTGGTCTGCGCCCGGCTGCGGGCGCACAGCTCACCGGAGAGCCCCGATCACGTCGAGCTGGACGCCTACGCCGACCTCGACGCCCTGATGGAGCTCTACGGTCACGTCTGCGCCGCCAACCCCGGCGTGCCGGTGCACCGCAAGCTCGCCGACGAACTGGACCAGAGTGACGTCACCAACCACCTCGTGCTGCTGGGCGGCATCGAGGGGCCGATGACCCGCCGGGTGACGCAGGCCCTGAGCCTCCCGGTCACCCCGGACCGGGACGCGGCCGGATTCCGGGTGACCGACGAGCAGGGGCGTTCGGTGACGTACCGCTCGAGGCTGGAAGGCACGGCGCCGGACCAGCGCCTCGTCGAGGACGTCGCCCACTTCTGCCGGGCGCCGAACCCGTTCAACCGCATGCGGTCGGTCACCATCTGCAACGGCGTCCACGGCCGGGGCACGTACGCCGCCGTCCGCACCTTGACCGACCCGCGCTTCCGGGACCGCAACCGCAGCCACCTCCAGCGGCGGTACGGGCCGGGGGACACGTACAGCATCCTGGCCCGGGTCACCGTCGTCGCCGGTGAGGTCATCACCCCCGACTGGACCCAGGACGGGACCGTCCTGCACGAATGGCGCGCCCCGTAGACTGGCCTGTCGTGAGCCTTACCATCGGGATCGTCGGCCTGCCCAACGTCGGCAAGAGCACTCTGTTCAACGCCCTGACCAAGAACGACGTGCTCGCCGCGAACTACCCGTTCGCGACGATCGAGCCCAACGTCGGCGTGGTCGGGCTGCCCGACGAGCGGCTGGGCAAGCTCGCCGAGATCTTCGGCTCGGAGAAGATCCTGCCCGCGCCGGTCTCGTTCGTCGACATCGCCGGGCTGGTCCGGGGCGCGTCGAAGGGCCAGGGCCGGGGCAACGCCTTCCTGGCCAACATCCGCGACGCCTCGGCGATCTGCCAGGTGGTCCGCGCGTTCTCCGACCCGAACGTGCTGCACGTCGACGGCAAGGTCGCGCCGGCCGACGACATCGAGACGATCAACACCGAGCTGATCCTGGCCGACCTCCAGACGGTCGAGAAGGCCCTGCCCCGCCTGCAGAAGGAAGCCAAGCTCAAGAAGGACCGGCTGCCGACCGTCGCGGCCGCCGAGGCGGCGTTCAAGCTGCTCGACGAGGGCACGACCCTGTACACGGGGGCCAAGGCCGCGGGCATCGAGCTGGAGCTGCTCGCCGAGCTGCACCTGCTCACCACCAAGCCCTTCCTGTACGTCTTCAACGTCGACGAGGCCGAGCTGGGCAACGCGGCGTTCCTGGACGAGATGCGGGCCCTGGTGGCCCCGGCCGAGGCGGTCTTCATGGACGCGAAGATCGAGTCGGAGCTCATCGACCTGCCCGAGGACGAGGCGATGGAGTTGCTCGAGTCGACCGGCCAGACCGAGCCGGGGCTCAACCAGCTCATCCGGGTCGGCTTCAACACCCTGGGCCTGCAGACGTACCTGACGGCCGGCCCGAAGGAGGCCCGCGCCTGGGTGATCCCGGTCGGCGCCACCGCCCCGGAAGCCGCAGGCGTGATCCACTCCGACTTCCAGCGCGGCTTCATCAAGGCCGAGATCGTCAGCTACGACGACCTGATGGCGGCGGGCTCGATGGCCGCGGCCAAGGCGGCGGGCAAGGTCCGCATGGAAGGCAAGGACTACATCATGAAGGACGGCGACGTCGTGGAGTTCCGCTTCAACGTGTAGTGATGGTCCGGTTCCACCTCGGGTGGAGCCGGTGCCCGATCAGCTCTTGCGGCCAGGCACCAACCCGTCCAGATCGAGCTTGATCGGGAACGGCGTCGTCGTCCGCAGCTCGTGCCGGTGGATCCCGGTCGGTACGTACGACCGGGTCGGCGCATCGAGTTCGTAGGCGTGGACCACCGGTGATCCGTCCTCGTCCTCGATGCGCCAGTAGTTCGCGATGCCGGCCTCCGCGTACTTGCGCAACTTGACGTTGCGGTCGCGGTGCGCCGACTCGGCCGAGACCACCTCCACGACCAGGACAGTCTCTTCGGGCGTGTAATAGGTGCGGGACGGATCGTAAGCTGCCGTTGTCGCCAGCAGATCGGGTTCCGGTCGGTTCCATCTGTCGAGGCGGATGGTGATCTCCCGGTCGACCTCGATACCTGCCGGCGCCTGACTCGTCAGGGAGTTCACCAGTGCGGTGATCACTCGGGCGTGCCACACCCGCTGGGGAGACATCATGAAGACGAGCGCTCCATCGATCAGTTCGGTGTGGCGAGGTGCTTCGGCAAGCCGGTCGAGGTCCTCGGCGTACCAACCCTCGGGACGGGGCGGCCGCATCCACTCGGGCACCGCAGTCATGCCGTCACCGTAGCACTCCGTAACGATGGATCCGGCGCACTGTTTCGGGCTCTCCTTCCGTGGTCGGGGCGCTCGCGCTTTGCCGAGGATCTAAACTTCGGTATTTCCGCTCCGACGTCTGAGGTAGCCACCATGGCCGACGCTGTCACGTACCTCATCATCGATGGCGAGAACATCGATTCGACGCTGGGGCAGCAGATCCTCGAGCGCCGGCCCAATTCCGAGGAGCGGCCTCGGTGGGAGCGGTTGCGGCAGTTCGCCGAGGATCAGTGGGGTCAGCCGGTCACGGCTCTGTTCTTCCTCAACGCGTCGTCCGGGGTGTTGCCGACGCCGTTCATCCGGGCGTTGCAGTCGATGGGTTACCGGCCCGTGCCGCTGTCCGGTGCGCCGCATCAGAAGGTCGTGGACATCGGCATCCAGCGCACGCTGGACGCGATCGGCCGGCGGTCGGGCGATGTGCTGCTGGCCAGTCACGACGGTGATTTCCTGCCGCACATCACCCGCCTGCTGGGTGACGACGACCGGCGGGTCGGGGTGGTCGGTTTTCCGGAGTTCTTCAACGGCGGCTTCGCCGGTCTGGCCGACAGTGGCCTGACCCTGTTCGACCTGGAGCTCGACGCCGGCTGCTTCACCAGCGTGCTGCCGCGCGTACGCATCATCCCGGTCGATGCCTTTGATCCGGAGTCGTTCCTGTAGCCGCTGGACTGTGTGGCCGGTGAGGGCGGCCGATAAGGGGACCCCGCGCGTGGCGTTGCGGCTCTAATGTGGCCCGATGGTGAAAATCTTGCGGGCCGCCGCGGCCGCCCTGGTGGTTGCCCTGGGTCTGACGCTGGCACCGCCGGCCGCGAGCGCCGCGACGACGTATCAGGTGAAGTTCGCCATCACCGCGAGCACCGCCGTCTCCGGCAAGTTCATGTACGTCTGGGACCGCAACACCTGGCAGTACCACGTAGTGCAGGGCGACGGTGACAGCCCGAACGGCACTGCCCAGCTGCCTCCGGGCGACTATTTCGCCGTCGCGCGGTACGGCTACTTCCGCCAGCGCAACTATCTGCTGGTCCGTACGTTCACGGTCACCAACGCGGCGCTGTCTGTCTCCTTCGCCGAGTCCGGCGCCAAGGAGACCGGCTTCCGCACCGACGACGCCACCGCCACGCGGTCCACGTCGGCGTTCTGGCTGGAGGTCGGCCCCCGGGACAGGGTGGGCTTCGCCAGCGGCGGTCCGGCCAAGTCCTATGTGACGCCGTACGCCGTGACCGGGGTGACCATGCGCATGCACGAGCTGCAGACCAAGGCCGGTTCGTCGGCCTCCGTGCCCAGCCCGTACCGCTACGACCTGCAGACGTCGTGGCGCAGCGTGCCCGCCGCGCCGATCTCCAAGGTGACCACCGCCCAGCTCGCGAAGACCGTCACCACCCTGCGCGCGCAGGGCGTCACCACCAACGCCGCGCTGGGGTCCGCGCTCAAGGACAAGTGGAGCGGGTCCTATCTGGAGTCGCCGGTACGGCTCCCGGGCTCGGTCACCGAGTACGTCACGCCCGGCCCGACGTTGCACCGCAAGCTCACCCTCGGCGCCGGGGACAGCACTCTGGTGCTGCCCGACCGCGCGCTGCCCGCCGGGAGCTCGGACGGCACGACGTTCGGCGCGGGACCCTTCCTGCCGCGTGGACCGGGTTCCTCGGTCCGCGACGGCGGCGAGCTGCGCATGGACGAGCCCGCCTCGTACGCCGACGCGGCCGGCAGTCCCGGCTCGGACGCCCGGGCCACGGTCGCCGGGAAGCTGACCGCCGACGGCGCCGTCCACCACTACGACCAGACCATCACCCGGCGGGTCGCCTGGTCGCGGCTCTCCACGAAGATCCGCAGCGAGTGGGACTTCCAGGCGCCCGACGACGGGCCGCTGCCGCTGATCGACCTCGGCGTCAACGTCTCCGGGCTGGACTCGCTCAACCGCGCGGCCGGGGCCGTGCAAGTCACCACCTCGGCGTCCACCCGTGGCGGCGGCCCGGCCACGGTCGACAAGGTGGAGTATTCGACGAACGACGGCGCCGACTGGACCGAGCTCGACGGCGCCTCGCTCACCGCGCCGGCCACGGCTGCCTTCGTGTCGCTGCGGGTCACCGCGACCGGCGACCAGGACGGCCGGCTGCGGCGTACGGTGATCCGCGCCTTCGCCGGTCCGGCGGCTCCGGCCGACGAGACCACCGGCGCCACGAAGATCACGAACGTCGTGGTCAACAAGGGTGCCGATGTGACCTACGGCGTATCCGGCACCAGGGTCTTCACCGTCGCCTTCACCGCGACGGATCCGGCCGGCATCGCCACGGGGGACGCCTACCTCTACCACGGTGGCTACTCCGCGCCGGACGGTGTGCTGCTCGCGTCCGGCCCGGCCGACTGCGACAAGATCAGTGACACCTCGTCGGTCTGCACAGTCCCGTTCAGCATGGACGTCAAGGCCGACGTGGCCCGGAACGCGCTGTCCGGCGCCTGGACCGTCGCGGCGTGGGCCCGGGCATCCGGCGGGGACGGTTTCACCGACCGGCACGCCGCCGGGACAGTCGGCGTGAAGCGGGTCTGCAAGCTGGGGACCGACGCGTCGCCGGAGCCGGTCACCAAGGGCAAGACCATCACCGTGACGGGCACGCTGACCCGCGCCGGCTGGGAGAGCTGGACCTACCAGGGGTACGGCTCCCGCACGGTCACCCTGGAGTACTCGAAGAAGGGCACGACCACCTGGACGGCGGTCAAGACCGCCAAGACCGACTCCAGCGGCAAGCTCAAGACCACGGTGAAGGCGACGGCGGACGGCTCGTTCCGCTGGACGTACCCGGGCGACGCCGCCTCCACCGCGGTGACCGGCGGAAGCGACTACGTCGACGTGCGGTGACCGGCGCCACCTGACGCGGCCTTTGACCTCAACCCGGGGTGAGGTTCTAGGTTTCTGCGGTGAGCGTCGACAGCGAGATCACCCGGGCCGGCATCCTGCGGCGGCCGTACGCCCTGACCACGGTCGGTGCCTGGAGCCTGGTGTTCCTGGCCGCGTTCGAGTCCCTGGCGGTCACGACGATCATGCCGATCGTCACCACCGACCTGCACGGGCGCGGCCTGTACGCCCTCGCCTTCTCGTCGACGCTGGCTGCCGGCGTGGTGGGCATGGTCGCGATCGGTTCGTGGGCCGACCGGCGTGGGCCGGCGGTCCCGCTGTTCACCGCGATCGCCGTCTTCGCGGCCGGCCTGGCCGTCGCGGGCACGGCCACGTCGATGCCGGTGTTCGTGGCGGCGCGTTTCCTGCAGGGCCTCGGCTCGGGCGGGATGACCGTGGCGCTGTACGTCCTCGTCGCGCTCGTCTATCCCACCCCGCTGCACATCAAGATCTTCGGTGCCTTCGCGTCCGCTTGGGTGCTGCCGTCGATGGTCGGGCCGTTCGTCGCCGGCTTCGTCGCCGACACCCTGAGCTGGCATTGGGTCTTTCTCGGGGTGGTCGCGCTGGTCGCGGTGGCGGGTGGGCTGATGCTGCCCGCCGTACGCGGCCGGGACCGGACGCCGGCCGACCGGGTGCCGGCGTCGGCGGCGGACGCGCGCCGGGTCGTCGAGGCGGCTGTCGTCGCGGTCGCCGTGGTGGCGCTCAGTTCGCTGGGTGAGCTGGACCGGGCGACGGCCTGGCTGCTGGCCCCGATCGCCGTGGTGGTGATCGGCTTCGCGCTGCGCCACCTGGTGCCGCCGGGCACGTACCGGGTCCGCGCCGGTCTGCCGGCGACGGTGGTGCTCTGCGGCGTCGCCGGCGGGGTCTTCTTCGGCACCGAGGTCTACCTGCCGCTGCTGCTGCACGACCGCTACGGCCTGCCGACCTGGCTGTCCGGCGTCACGCTGACCGCGGGCGCGATCGCGTGGGCGCTGGCCTCGGCGGTGCAGGGCCGGCTGGGCGATCGGCTCGATCCGGGTACGGCGATCCGCGCCGGCGCCACGCTGCTGGCGGGAGGGGCGGCCCTGGAACTCGCCACCGTGGTGCTGACTCTGCATCCCGCGGTGGCGGCGATCGGCTGGTTCGCGGCGGGGGCGGGCATGGGCACGCTGTATCCGCGGATCAGCACGCTGGTGCTGGCGTTGTCGGCTCCGGGCGAGGAGGGCTTCAACACAGCGGCGAAGAGCATCACCGATGCGGTGGGCGGCAGCGTGGCCCTGGCCTTCTCCGGCCTGCTGTTCGCGCTGGCCCCGTTCACCGGCCCGTTCGTGTTCACCACCCTGCTCGGAGTGGTGACCGTCCTGATCGGGGCCCGGGTCGCGGCGAGCGGATGACCGTCAGCGCAGGACGGGAAAGACCGTGCCGGCGATCACCGCGCCGACCAGGGCGCCGACGATGACCTGGGCGCCGGTGTGGGCGGAGAGGCGCACCCGCGCCCAGCAGGCCAGCAGGACCAGCGGCACGCTGAGCAGAGCGAGCGGGCCGTAGACCACCGTCAGGGTCGTCGCGGTGCCCGCCGCCACACCCGCGTGGATCGACATCTTCCACCAGTGGGTCACCACCGTGAACACGACCAGGCCCACGCCACCCGCCGCCAGCAGGGCCAGCACTTCGCGCGGGGCGCCGAGCAGCACCAGCACCAGCAGCCCGGCCGCCACCGAGGCGATGCCGAACAGCAGCGGGAGCCGGCGGTGCTCGCGTTCGGGGATGTGGTGGCTGGTCAGCCGGCCCTGCCGTACGCCGCGCAGCACGTAGGCCAGCGGGATGCCGGCCGCGAACAGGGCGCCCGGCAGGCCCCACCAGCGGGAGACGCCGGGCTGGTCACCGGCGTGCCAGCCGACCACCAGCAGCAGGCCCGCGACCAGGACGGCGGGGGCGAGGACCTCGGAGGCGATCCGGGCGGTCCGGTCGGCGGTGGAGACGCTCACCGGTCAGGCGGCCGGGGCGAGGAGATCGAGCAGGAAGTCGTACTGGCTCAGCCATTCCTGGATGGGCTTGAGCGGTTCCGGGTTCAGCCGGTAGAGCCGGCGGCGGCCCTGGTCGCGGACGTGCACCAGGTCGACCTCGCGCAGCACCCGCAGGTGCTTGGAGACCTGCGGCTGGGCCAGGCCGAGCAGCGCGACCAGGTCGTTGACCCCGAGCTCACCGTCGGCCAGCAGGTCGAGGATCTCCCGCCGCCGGGGCTCGGCCACCGCGTTGAACGCGTCCGTCGTCGTCGCCGCTCGTGCCATCGGCCGATCGTATACCCATAACGGCATGCGTTACGGGGTGACGGCGTCCCACCAGGGCGGCAGGGTGGCCGGCGTCCACTGCGGCGGCGGCGCGAAGTCGAGCCAGGTGCCGTCGAACGGGAACGTCGCGGTCTCGGCCAGCTTGCCCAGCCGCTCGCCCTCCGCGCGGACGGCCGCCGCCTCCGCGGGGTCCAGTGCGCCCAGGTCCTCCTCGTCCTTGAAGAACCAGGAACGGTCGGCGCCGACCAGGACGTCCAGCGTCTGATCGTGCGAGTCGGCGCCACCGGCCCAGCGGCGCGCCGGGGTCTCCAGGTTGGCGTACCAGCCGGCGAAGGTGCCGTCGGCCAGCCAGCTCCACGAGACGGAGTGCGGCGCGCCGGGCGGCAGGAGCAGCAGCGACCGGAAGGTCTCGCGGCGTACGGGCGACAGCATGGTCGGCATGGCCAGCTCGTCGGCCACGGACAGGTGCCGGGTCGGCGCGCCGGTCAGGTCCGTGCGCCGCATCGACTCGGCACCGAGGTCGACGAACAGCAGCAGACCGCGGTCGTCGTCGCTGACCACCCGGGCGGCCTGAACGGCGGCGAGGCGCCGGTCGGAGTGCAGGAAGCGCCGGACGACGGTGTCACCGGGGTGGAACGTCATGCGGGGAACTCTGACACGCGGTCCCGGCACCGCCCGCCATCGCCTCGAGGGCTGTCGCGAGCCGGCACAGATCCAACCCTTCCAGGTGATCCACGATGTGGCGCCGGACACTGCGCAGGTGGGTGGGCCACGCCTCGCGGAGCCGGGCCAGGCCGTCGTCGGTGAGCACCGCGTTCAGCCCGCGGGCGTCGTTCTCGCAGCGGATCCGGTGCAGATGACCCTGGGCTTCCAGCTTGGCGGCCAGCCGGGTCATCCCGCTCATCGACATGTCGCAGGCGGCGGCGAGCTCGTTCATCCGCATCCGACCGTGCTCGGCTTCCGAGAGGTGCCGCAGGACCGAGTATTCACTCAGCGACATGCGCTGCTCGTGCTGGAGGTCTGCGTCCAGCTCGCGGGGCATGACCAGGATGAGCCGGCCCAGCGCCCGGATCACCGCCTCCTCCGGGGGGCTCAGCGGCACCACCGCGGCGGGTCCGGCGAGAGGAGTGGCGGACATGACAAAGATCCTACGACCTTGACACCACGCCGCCCAGACCTATTTGCTTGACGAAGCAAACAACGGATCGAGCAACGGAGCACTGGTCATGACCAAGATCGGAATCATTCTCGGCAGCACCCGCCCCGGCCGTAACGGTGAGGCTGTCGCCAAGTGGGTCCTGGACCTGGCGTCGCAGCGCACCGATGCGGAGTTCGAGCTGGTCGACCTGCTCGACTACAAGCTGCCGCACCTCGACGAGCCGGTACCGCCCTCGATGGCGCAGTACAGCCAGGCCCACACCCTGGAGTGGGCGGCCAAGATCGCGTCCTTCGACGGCTTCGTGATGGTCACCCCGGAGTACAACCACGCCACCTCCGGCGTGCTCAAGAACGCCATCGACTTCCTCTTCGCCGAGTGGAACAACAAGGCCGTCGGCTTCGTCGGCTACGGCTCGGTCGGCGGCGCGCGCGCCGTGGAGTCGCTGCGCCTCATCGCCGGCGAGCTGATGATGGCGGACGTCCGTGCGGCGGTCACCCTGTCGCTGGCCACCGACTTCGTCAACTACAGCCAGTTCACCCCGGGCGCCCACCAGGCCGGCGCGCTGACCACCGTGCTGGACCAGGTCGTGGCGTGGAGCACCGCCCTCGCGCCGCTGCGCCAGGCCGCTGTCGCCGCCTGACCCGATCCGGCAGCACAGATACGGCGGGCCGCCGGGGTGAGCAGAGCACCCCGGCGGCCCGCTCTGCGTGGCGCGACGTCAGCAGGCGACCCAGGTGCGGTTCGCCTTGGACTTCCACGAGCAGGTGTCGAGCGACTTGCCCGAGGCGTTGCGCAGGGTCGCGGTGTCGCCCGTGTTGTTCCAGATGTAGTTGCCGCTGCCCCAGAAGACATTGCGGCCCGACTTGGTGCCCTTGCCGGTCTTCACCCAGATCCGGCCGCCCTTGGCCGCGATCGTCGTGCTGCCGAACGTGTACGTGTGCCGCGACGCGTCGCGGATGGTGTAGCCCTTGAGGTTGACCGCCTTGCTGCCGGTGTTGACCAGCGAGATCCACTCGGCGTTGAGGCTGGCGTTGCTGCGGGTGTCCTTGCCCGGCGAGTCGTACTGGGCGCCGTGGAAGCGCAGGCTGGGTGAGGCGGCCGAGGCCGGGCCACCGATCGTGAACGAGCCGGCGAGGGCCACCGCTGCCGCTGCCAGGATGCTGACCGTTCTGCGCACCGTACCTCCAGGTTTCGTGGCGGGTCGGGAGCATTGTCGGCCGGTGGCGCGGCAGCGCGGTGCACACCGAGTGCGGCGCGGCGGACCGAAATCGATCACCTCTCGGCGGTGTCGGATAGCCGTCGGGCGTTTCGGCGTCATCCTTTCGGGTGCGGCTGTGATGCTGGTCCGGCGGCGCCGCGGCAGCACAATGCTTTGGTGCTAAACCAGACATCTAGTGATTCCTGGCAGCATCTACTCGAAATGCCGCGTAAGTCCCTCTGGGCGCGGCTGCCATTCGGGGTACGGATGGCCACTGCCGGACTCGGGGTGCTCGCCCTCGTGGCCGGCACCGCAGGCGGGATCGCCGCCTTGACCAGCGAAGACACGCGTGTCGTGACGGCCGTGGGGCGGGATTCCCCGGTCGTCGACCTGCCCGCGGCCGAGGTGCCGCTCCCGTCCCAGGCGGGCGCGACCGGCCTCGGCGACGGGGTCCTCGGCCATGCCCAGGCCGAACGGGAGGCCGACGAGACCCGCTCGGCGCCCGGCGAGGCGGACCGCACGGCGACCCGCTCGCCACGCCGCGCCACCTCGGCCGGCCGCGGCCGTACGGGTGGCGGTGGCGGTGCTCCCGCGGCCGGCGCCGCAGCGGCCGCGCCTGCTCCCGCCGGGGCACCCGCCGCGCCGGAGGTCCGCACCGAGGTGGTCTCCGAGACGGAGGCCATCCCGTTCCGGACCACGCTGGTCCGGGATCCGTCGCTGCCCCCCGGTACCCGGGAGATCGAGACGCCCGGCGTGCCCGGCGAGCGGCTGCTGCGCTACGAGGTCACCTACACCGGGGACCGGGAGACGAGCCGGCGTCTGCTCGACTCGACGGTGACCCGCGAGCCGCAGGACCGGGTGGTGGCCTTCGGCAACCGGGGACGCGGCGGTGGTGGCCAGAACAGTGGCGGCCGTGGCCGGCACGACCGGGGGCAGGGCCACCGCGAATGCCGTCTGCTGGGCTCGTGCGTACGGATGGGCCGGAGCGCGGTCTGCACCCACGGCGACAAGTCCGACGCCCGGCCGGAGAGCATCATCGACGGCGACCTGAGCCTGCTCGACCCGTCGGACATCGACGAGCTCGAGCTCACGCTGCCCTGCCCGGACGAGGACAGCAAGGCCGGCCAGGCCGAGGCCGCGCCCGAGTAAATCGCTGGCCGGGGCCGGGTGCGGCGACCGACACTGCCCCGATGGGTGCGACGTTCGAGGACCTGATCGCCGAGGCGGCGGCCGTACCGGTGGAGGGCTGGGACTTCTCCTGGTTCGACGGGCGGGCCACCGAGCAGCGCCCGTCGTGGGGCTACGCCCGGCTGATCGCCGACCGGATGGCCCGCGCGGAGGCGGCGCTGGACGTGCAGACCGGTGGCGGGGAGGTCCTGGCCACCGTGCCGGAACCGCCCGCTCTGCTGGTGGCGACCGACTCCTGGCGTCCGAACCTGCCGGTCGCCGCCCGCAATCTGCGGCCCCTCGGGGCGCTGGTCGTGGAAGCCGCCGACGCGCCCGGCCTGCCGTTCCGCGACGCTGTGTTCGACCTGGTGGTGAGCCGGCATCCGGTCGAGACTCGGTGGGACGAGATCGCCCGGGTGCTGCGGCCCGGCGGCACCTTCCTGTCCCAGCAGATCGGTGCGGGCACCAACCGCGAGCTGTCCGAGGCCATGCTCGGCCCGCTGTCGCCGCCCGACCCGCGGCACCCGGAGAAACTGTCGGCGGCGGCCCGGGCGGCGGGCCTGACCGTACTCGACGTACGGGCGGAGAGCCTGCGGGCAGAGTACTTCGACGTGGCCGCGGTGACCTATTTCCTGCGCAAGGTCGTCTGGACGGTGCCCGGCTTCAGTATCGAGAAGTACCTGCCCCAGCTGCGCGCCGTGCACGACCGGATCCAGGCCGGCGGCCCGTTCGTCTCGTACGCCCGGCGGGTCCTGATCGAGGCGCGCAAACCCGGCTGAGGTAGGCGAGGATGAGCGGCGTGGCGTTGAGTGACGAGCGGCTCGGTGAGCTGGCGGTGCGGCTGACCGAGGTGCCGGGCGTGACCGCGGTGCTGCTGGGCGGGAGCCGGGCCCGCGGCACCCACACCCCGGAGTCCGACACCGACCTGGGCGTCTACTACCACCGGCCGCTCGACGTGGCGGTGCTCGGCGAGCTGGCCCGGACCTTCGGCGGGCCGGCCGCGCAGGTCACGCCGGTCGGCGGCTGGGGGCCGTGGGTGGACGGCGGCGGGTGGCTCACCGTGGACGGCGCGGCCGTCGACTGGATCTACCGAGACCTCGACCGGGTCACCGGCGCCTGGGTGGACGCCGAGCAGGGCCGGTACGCGTTCCACGCCCAGGCCGGCCATCCGCTGGGCGTGCCCGACTTCGCGTACGCGGGTGAGGTCGCCCTCGGTGTGGTCCTGGCCGACCCGGAGGGTGAGCTGACCGCCCTGCGCTCCCGGATGTCGACCTATCCGCCGGCGTTGCGCGAGGCGCTGGTGGCCGGGCTCTGGGAGGCCGACTTCCTGGTCGGGCTGGGCCGCAAGGCGGTCACCCGCGGTGATGCGGCCTACGTGGCCGGCTGCCTGTTCCGTCTGGTCGGCGTCTGCACGCACGCCCTGCACGGCGCCGCCGGCCGCTGGCTCGTCAACGAGAAGGGCGCCGTCGCCGCGACCGCCGCCCTGCCCGGCGCCCCGCCCCGGTTCCGCGAGCAGGTCGACGCCGTCTTCACCGCGGTGGACGGCGACCCGGTGCATCTGACCGCGGCGCTCGACGCGGCCGCCGACCTCGTTCTGGAGACCGCCGACGCGTGCGCCATGATGACGCGATGACCGCCGATCAACCCACCATCCTCGCCACGAGCGCCGGCTTCACCCGCGGCCGGTACGGCCCGTTCGACATGAGTCCCGGCCCCGTCCACCGCTTCGCCGCCGACCTGGCGAACGCCGGGGACACCGCCAAGTTCTGCTTCCTGCACCAGGCCGTCGGCGACCCCGACAACTGGATCGGGGCCACCTACGCCGCCTTCGCCAAGACCCGCTACCGGGCCTCGCACCTGCAGCTCTTCCCGATGCCCAACCACGACGACATCCGCGCCCACCTGCTCGACCAGGACGTGATCTGGGTGAACGGCGGCAGCGTGGCCAACCTCGTGGCGGTCTGGCGGGTGCACGGGCTCGAGGAGATCCTGCACGAGGCGTGGCAGGCCGGGGTGGTGCTCGGCGGCGTCTCGGCCGGCTCGATCTGCTGGCACCAGGGCGGCAGCACCGACAGCTTCGGCCCCGACCTGCGGGCGTTCACCGACGGGCTGGGCTGGCTGCCGTACAGCAACGGGGTGCACTACGACGCCGAGGAGCAGCGCCGGCCGACGATGCACAAGCTCATCGGCGACGGCACCCTGGGCGACGGCTACGCGACCGACGACGGGGCCGGGCTGGTTTACCGCGGCACCCGCCTGGCGGAGGTCGTGGCCGACAAGCAGGGACCCCAGGGGTACGAACTGAAGCGGGCAGCGGACGGCTCGGTGACCGAGACGCCGCTGCCCACCCGAGTGCTGGACTACTAGACCGGCAGCTTCCACTTCTGGTTGGCAGCGCCGAGGCAGTCCCAGATGTGGATCTGCTGACCGTCGGCGGAGCTGTTCTGGCTGACGTCCAGGCACCGGCCCGACTGCGGGTTGCGCAGGCTCTGGTCCGGCTGGGCCGACCAGACCTGTGCGCCCGAGCCGTTGCAGGTCCAGAGCTGGGCCTTGGTGCCGTTGGCGGTGGCGCCACCGGCCACGTCGAGGCACTTGCCCAGCGCCTTGACCGGCCCGTTCGCGGTCACGGTCCACTTCTGCGCGTTGCTGTTGTTGCAGGTGTAGAGCTGGATCTTGGTGCCGTCGGCGGTGCCGGCACCGGCCACGTCCAGGCACTTGCCGGCGAGCCCGACGATCGGGCCGGTGCCGGCGGGCGGCGGCTGGGTGCCGCCGAGCTCCTTGATCCGGACGTTGCGGAAGGCGGCGTCGTCACCGTCACCGTGGTTCTGCAGTCCGATGTGCCCGGCCAGCGAGCGCGCCGGATCGGTGTTGGTGAAGTCGTTGATCCGCGTGCCGTTCAGGAAGACCTGCAGCCGCTCACCCTCGACCAGCAGCTCGTAGGTGTTCCACTCGCCCGGCGGGTTGAGCGCGGCGTCGCGGGCCGCCAGGTCCGCCGACTTAAACGTGTAGACGGCGCCGGTGGTGCGGTCGGCGGCGTCGGTCGCGTCGATCTGCACCTCGTAGCCGTTGTTCACCGCTGACCACGGGTCGGTCGACGGCGGGAAACCGATGAAGACGCCCGTGTTGTCGTCACCGGCCAGCTTCCAGTCCAGCTTCAGCGAGTAGTTGGTGAACTGCTTCTGGCTGTACCAGAACAGGCCCATACCGCCGGTCGACGTGAGGGTCGCGTCGCTGTTGGTGAAGGCGCCCGGACCGGCCTGCGACCAGCCGGCCGTGGAGCCGTTGTAGAGCGGCGTGTAGCCCGTCTCCGGGCGGCAGTCGGCGTTGCTGGCCTCGGCCGCGTACCGGATGCCGCCGAGCAGGTGGGCCCGGAAGGCCGGGTCCGCGTACGACTCGATGGTGTGGCCGCCACCGGTGTAGAAGGACCGGCCGCCCTCGTAGGTCTTGCACCACACGTGCGGGTGGTCGGCGCCCATGCCCCCGCCCGAGTACGAGCTCTCGTCCAGAGTGGCCAGTACATGCGCCGTGGAGCGGGCGTTGGTGCGGTAGTTGTACCACTCGTCGGTGCGGTTCCAGCGCTGCGGCAGGTGCGCGGTCGCCGAGTGGGCGCGGTCCTCGACCACCACGGTGGCCGGCTGGATCGCCGGGTGCGAGGCGAAGTACGCGCCGACCAGCTGCCCGTAGAACGGCCAGTCGTACTCGGTGTCGGCCGCGGCGTGCACGCCGACGTAGCCGCCACCACCGCGGATGTAGCCCTCGAAGGCGGTCTGCTGGGTGGCGTTGAGCACGTCACCCGTGGTGTTGAGGAAGACGACGGCCTCGTAATTGGCCAGTCCGGCCGTGGTGAACGCCGCCGGGTCCTCGGTCGCGGTGACCGAGAAACCGTTGGCCGCGCCCAGCTCCCGGATGGTCTGGATGCCGGCCGGGATGGCGTCGTGCCGGAAGCCCGCCGTGCGGGAGAAGACCAGCACGTCGTAGGGGTCGTCCGCGGCGACGGCCGGGGAGGCGATCGCGACCGAGGCCGGGATCAACAGCAGGGCGGTCAACACTTTGCCGATCATGGCAACACCCACTTCTGGTTGGCGGCGCCCAGGCAGTCCCAGATGTGGATCTGCTGCCCGTCGGCCGGGCTGTTCTGACTGACGTCGAGGCATCGGCCCGACTGGGGGTTGCGCAGGCTGCCGTCGGCGTTGGCGGCCCAGGTCTGCGCGGCGCTGCCGTTGCAGGTGTAGAGCTGCACCTTGGTGCCGTTGATGGTGGCGCCCCCGGCCACGTCGAGGCACTTGCCCAGGGCCTTGACCGTGCTGCCGGCAGCCACGGTCCAGGTCTGCGCGGCGCTGCCGTTGCAGGTGTAGAGCTGGATCTTCGTACCGTCCGTGGTGGCGCCACCGGCCACGTCGAGGCACTTGTTCGCGAGTCCGACGATCGGGCCGACGCGTGCACCGGCGCCGTTCAGGGTGAAGGCGTCGAGGTCGAACAGAGCGCCGGCGCCGCCCGCGAAGGTCAGGTACAGCGGGCCGGTGGTGTTCGGAGCGCCGCTGACCGTACCGGTGACGTCGGTGAAGGTCTCCCAGCCGCCGGTCACCGGCACCGCGGCCGAGCCGACGACCGTGCCAGTCGCCGAGCCGGTGCGCAGCTGCAGCGTGCCGCCCACACCGCCGGAGGAGACCCGGGCGGTGAAGGAGGTCACCCCGCTGAGCCGGTACGGCTCGAACGCGATCCAGTCCCCGTTGTTGATGTTGCCGACGGTCTGGCCGCCCTCGGCCGCCGTCTTGGTCATTTTGTCCACACCGGACGACGTCTTGTAGTGCTCGCCCTGCCGGTGCCGTGGCTGCAGGGTGTGCTGGGTGTGCGTGGTGAGGCCACCGGCGTCGGTGTACTCGGCGTCGAAGACCGCGAAGATGTTGGCCGCCGAGTCGTGCTCACCGTCGACCGGGATGGTGATCGAGCCGGTGCAGCCGTTCTGCGAGGTGATCTGGTGGCCGTGGCTGTCGTGGCCGAGGACGTAGGTCATCTTCACGGCCGCGCAGTTGATCGAGCCGTCCTCGGGGTCGGTGACCGTGATCGAGAACGGGACGCTCTCGCCGTACGAGAAGAGCGTGCCGTTGGGCGGGTTGTTGATGGTGACCGTCGGGGCGGTGTTGCCGACCGTGATGGTGACGTTGGCCGTGCCGGTCAGTCCCTCCGGGTCCCTGGCCGTCAGCGTCACCTGGTACGTCCCGTTGGCGGTGTACGTCTTCGACGGGTTGGCCGCGGTGGAGGTGGTGCCGTCACCGAAGTTCCACGAGTACGTCAGCGCGCCACCCTCCGGATCGGACGATCCGGCCGAGGAGAACGTCACGGCCAGCGGCGCCTGCCCGGAGGTCCGGTTCGCGCCGGCCACCGCGGTCGGTGCCCGGTTGGAGCCGGCCAGGTAGTCGAAGCGGTACAGCGCCGAGTTGACGTCACCGTTGAAGTAGCCGGTGCCGTAGTCCAGGACGTACAGCGAGCCCTCGGGCCCGAACGCCATGTCCATCACCTGCTTGCCGGCCCAGGGAAAGTTCGAGATCTCACCCACCGAGCCGTCGGTGCCCACGTGGATCGGCTTGATCCAGCCGCGGCCGAGCTCGCCGGCGAAGAAGTGACCGTCCAGCGAGGCGGGGAACTTGGTGCCGGAGTTCAGGTTCGCGTTGTAGCGGTAGACCGGGCCGGCCATCGGGGACTCGGAGCCGCCGCCGAACTCGGGCGGGGTGCCGGCGTCGCCCCCGTACCGGATCCAGGCCGCCCGGGCCGGGGGCAGCTTGCTCAGGCCGGTGTTGCGGAACGAGTTGTTCGTCGGCCCGCCGGCGCAGTCGTACTTCGCGCCGGTGGTGCCGTTGGCGAAGTTCCACTCGTTGTAGGTCTCGGCGCTGGTGTTGTTGCCGGTGCAGTACGGCCAGCCGTAGTTGCCCGGGCTGGTGATCCGGTTGAACTCGACCTGGCCGCTGGGTCCGCGGTTGGGGTCGGAGGAGCCGGCGTCCGGGCCGTAGTCACCGAGGTAGACGACGCCGGTGGCCTTGTCCACGCTCATCCGGAACGGGTTGCGGAAGCCCATCGCGTAGATCTCGGGACGGGTGTTCGCCGTGCCCGGTGCGAACAGGTTGCCCGCCGGGACGCTGTACGTCCCGTTCGCGTTCACCTTGATCCGCAGCACCTTGCCGCGCAGGTCGTTGGTGTTACCGGCGCTGCGCTGCGCGTCGTATCCAGGGTTGCGGTCGGTGCGCTCGTCCAGCGGCGAGAAGCCGGCGGACTCGAACGGGTTGCTGTCGTCCCCGGTGGACAGGTAGAGGTTGCCGGCCGCGTCGAAGTCGATGTCACCGCCGACGTGGCAGCACAGGCCGCGCGTCGCCGGCACGTCGAGCACGTCGACCTTGCTGGCGGTGTTGAGGGTGAAGTCGGCGTTGAGCGTGTAGCGGGAGAGCCGGTTGACACCGTTCCAGGCGGAGAAGTCCGAGCCGCTGGCCGGGGCGTCCCCGGCCGGGGTGCTCAGCGGGGGCGCGTAGTACAGGTAGATCTGCCGGTTGGTGGCGAAGCCCGGGTCGATCCCGACGCCCTGCAGTCCTTCCTCGTCATGGCCGTAGACCGCGAGGGTCCCGATGACCGTCGTGGTGCCGTTCTTGTCGGTACGCCGCAGCGTGCCGTTGCGGGCGGTGTGCAGCACCGAGGAGTCGGGCAGCACCGCGAGGGCCATCGGCTCGCCGGTCTCGGCGACGCCCTTGGCCAAGGTCACCTGCTGGAAGTCGGCGGGGTTGATGTCGTGGGCCGCGGCCGGCGCGGTGGTGGCGACCAGGCTCGCGGCGACGAGCAGGGCCGCGCCGGCCGCGTATCGAAATCTGGGCATGCGTCGATATCTGGGGGACATGGGGTGACCGTCCCTTTCCTGACGTAGGGGAATTGCCAGGCATGGCGAGGTCCGGGGAATGGCCGCGCCGCGTGTTACCAGCGTGTAACAGTGAGCAAACGTTAGTAACTTCTTACGCGGCTGTCCATACTTTTGACACGGCGGCATGGACTTTCGTCAATAGCAACAAAAAGATGCGCCGCCCGACGTCGGCGACGCATCGTGATGACGAAAGAACGCGTCAGGACGCGTAGTGCAGGATCACGTTGTGCACGTGCTGGGTCTTCTCCGAGCCGCGGAACTCGACCTCGTAGGTGTGCGTGCCCACGCTGATCGCGATGGTGCCGGTGGAGAAGAACTGCCCGGCCCAGCTCTTGTTGCTCACCACGCTCACGCTGCTGACCTTGGAATACGGGATGCTGGTGATCGCGACGCGCTTCCCGACGAAGGACTTGTCCTGGATGATCACGCGACGGGTGGTGAGCCCGATGAAGCCGGTGCCGGCGCCGACCGCGTCGTACACCGCGATGATCTGTTCACCCTCGAGCAGGCCGCTCTGGATCTGCTGGAGCTGGCCCTTGCTGTCGTAAATCGGAGCCGTCATGATCCCGAGGTTACTGAGGCCCCACCACTGTGCGGTACGCGTCCTCGATCCGGGCCGCGAGTGTGACCTCACCGTCGGTGATGGTCTCGCCGTCGGACGCGCCGAGCAGGATCTGGGTGTGACCGTCCATGCGCCGGATGCTGGGCCGAAGGCGCAACGTGTCGGCGGCGACCTTGATCCGCTCCGTCAGAGCGGCATGCTGGCTGTCGTCACAGGCGAGGATGCGCTTGAGCTGGACCCCGTCCTGGGTCCACCCGCCCAGCACCGCGAGCGCGTCACTCAAGTAGTCGGAGCGGGTACCCCGTAGTTTCCTGCCCCGCATGGCCGCACCTCCCTGGCGTCGTTGCCGGCTTGTGGCCAAACTGTCGCCGTGTCGTCATGGTCGGTGCCCACAGTCTTGTCTTCCCCGTCAACTATGTCCACGCCCACATATCCGTGTTCTCGTGACGATCGGGACGCATCGTTCAACCTGATCGGTCAAGTTTTGTGGCACGCTCTTGGCTCATGTCCCATGAACGCCACGTCAACGGCCGTCCGTCACCGAGGGTGATTGTCGCGGCAGTGATCGTGCAGGACGGCCGGGTGCTCGCCTGCGAGCGCTCCGCGCCGCCGGAGGTCGCCGGGCGCTGGGAGTTCCCGGGCGGCAAGGTCGAGGCCGGGGAGACCGACGCTCAGGCGCTGGCCCGCGAGTGCGCGGAGGAGCTGGGCGTACGGGTGGCCGTCGGGGCCCGGGTGGGGCCGGACGTGCCGCTGGCGCACGGCCGGGCCGTCCTGCGCGTCTTCACGGTGACGCTGCTGAACGGCGACGAGCCGCGCGCCCTCGAACACACGGCGATGCGCTGGCTGGCCGCCGACGAGCTGGACAGTGTGCCCTGGCTGCCGGCGGACAGGCCGATCGTCGCGGAACTACCGGTGCTACTCGCCGAAGGTGCGGCGTAGCTCGCGCTTGAGCACCTTGAAACTGGGACCCATCGGCAGCGCCTCCACGAAGCGGATCTGCCGCGGGTACTTGTGCTTGCCGAGCTTCTCCCGGGACCAGTCGATCAGCTCCTGCTCGGTGAGGCCGCCCGGATCGGGCACCACGACCGCGCAGATCTCCTCGCCGTGCACCGGGTCGGGCACGCCGATGACCGCCACCTGCACGACGGCCGGGTGCCGGGCCAGCGCCTCCTCCACCTCACGCGGATAGACGTTGAAGCCGCCCCGGATCACCAGGTCCTTCTTGCGGTCGACGATCGTGATGAACCCGTCGGCGTCCTTGGTGCCCAGGTCACCGCTGCGGAACCAGCCGTCGACGACCGCCTCGGCGGTGGCCTCGGGCCGGTTCAGGTAGCCGGCGAAGACGTTGTGACCGCGGATCACGATCTCGCCCAGCTCGCCGGTGGGCAGCAGCTCGATGCGCTCCTCGACCTCCGCGCGGGCGATCTCCACCTCGACGCCCCAGATCGGGTGGCCGATGGTGCCGGCCCGGGTGCCGAACGCCGGCTGGTTGGTGGTCGCGGTGGGTGAGGTCTCGGACAGCCCGTAGCCCTCGAACACCGTCGAGTGGAAGGTCTCGCTGAAGCGTTCCAGCACCGCCACCGGCAGGGAGGCGCCACCCGAGACGCAGATCCGCAGCTCCGGCAGTTTGTCGGCCTTCGCCGCCGCCTCCAGCAGGCCGATGTACATCGTCGGCACGCCGTGGAAGACCGTCACCCGCTCGCGCACCATCAGGTCGATCGCGGCCTCGCCGGTGAAGCGGGCCAGCAGCACCAGCGTCCCGCCGAGCCGGAAAGTGCCGTTCATGCCGACGGTCTGGCCGAAGGTGTGGAACAGCGGCAGGCAGCCCATGACCACGTCGTCGGCGCGGACCTCGTTGGCGTCGAAGACGTTGACGGTCGCGTTCATGACCAGGTTGAGGTGGGTGAGCAGGGCACCCTTGGGCTCCCCGGTGGTGCCGCTGGTGTAGAACACCACGGCGACGTCCTCGGCCTCGCGGCTCACGTACGTCGGCAGCGGCGGAACCGCGGCCGAGACCTCCTCCAGCCGCGGCGGGGCATCGGGCACGCCCGGCGGCATCGGGCCGACACTGGCCACCCGCGTGCCGGAGATGCTCGCGGCGGCCATGGCGGTCTTCAGCTGGCTGGAGTGCGACACGAGCAGGTCGGCCCGGCTGTCGCGCAGGACGTACGCCATCTCGTCCGCGGTGAGCAGCAGGTGGACCGGGACGATCCGGGCGCCCACCGCCAGCGCGCCGTAGTACGCCCGGGGGAAGTCGGCCACGTTGGGGACCAGCACGGCGACGGTGTCACCCGGCCCGATGCCCAGCTCCCGCAGCCCGGCCGCGTACGCCAGGGACTGCTGCCAGAGGTCGCGATAGCTGATCCGCTCGGCGTGGTCCACGACCGCGACCTTCTCCGGATACCGCCGCGCGCCCTCGGCCAGCACCGCGGCCAGCGACAGCATGGTCATGAGAGGTGACCCCCGATCTTGGTGTAGCCGCGCAGCAGGTCGCGGGAGATGATCAGGCGCTGCATCTCGTCGGTGCCCTCGTAGATGCGCATCAGCCGGACCTGGCGGTACCAGCGCTCGATCGGCAGCTCGCGGGTGTAGCCCATGCCGCCGTGGATCTGCATGACCCGGTCGACCACGTTGTTGACCATGTTGGCGCCGTACAGCTTGGCCATCGAGGACGCGTGCCGCGGGTCCCAGCCCTGGTCCACCGTCCAGGCGGCCTTGAGGATCAGCCAGCGGGCCGCCTCCAGCTCGACCTCGGAGTCGGCGATCATCCACTGGATGGCCTGGTTGGAGCCGATCGTGCGGCCGAAGGTCTCGCGGGTGTTGGCGTACTCGATGGCCATGCCCAGGGCCCGCTCGGCGATGCCCACCGCGTTCGACGGGATCAGGTAGCGGCCCTTGCCGATCCACTTCATGCCCAGCTCGAAGCCCTGGCCGATCTCGCCGAGGATGTTGCGCGACGGCACCCGGACGTTGTCGAAGATCAGCGCGGCCGGGCCGCCCTCGCCCATGGTCTGGATGAACTCCGAGCGCCAGCCCATGTCCCGGTCGACCAGGAAGGCGGTCGTGCCGCCGCCGCGCACGCCCTTCTCCTTGTCGGTGACCGCCACGACGATGACGAAGTCCGCGTCGTTGCCGTTGGTGATGAACGTCTTCTCGCCGTTGAGGATCCAGTCGTCACCGTCCTGGCGGGCGCTGAGCTTGATGTTGGCCGCGTCCGAGCCGGCGCCCGGCTCGGTGATCGCGAAGCAGGAGATCCGGTCGCCCTCGATGGTCGGCACCAGATACTCGGCTTTTTGCGCGTCGTTGGCGTAATACAGGATGTTGTCGGCCTCGCCACCGAACTTGAACTGCACGAACGTGCGGCCGACCTCGGTCCAGATCAGGGACTGCAGGACCGCGGGGAGGTCCATGCCGCCGTACTCCTCGGGGGTCGACAGGCCCCAGAAGCCGAACTTCTTGGCCTTGAGCTGCAACTCGCGCAGCTCGCTGCGCTCCAGCCCGGGCTGGTGGTTGCGCTCGCGCCGCAGAGCTTCCTGCTCCAGCGGCATGACATCGCGGGTGATGAATTGACGGGCGGTGTCGCGAACGGCCCGCTCCTCGTCGCTGAGTTGAAAGTCCACGTGATAAAACTAGCGGTGTAAGTTTTGTGCCGTCCAGAGTTTCAGGAGCGTTAAATGGCCCGGCCCCGGCACACCCTGCTCAGCCGCGAGCGGATCGTCGAGGTGGCGGGCCAGCTGGTCGACGCCGAAGGACTCGAGGCTGTCTCGGTGCGGCGGCTCGCCACCGAACTGGGCGTCGCCGGCCCCTCGCTCTACAACCACTTCCCGACCAAGGCCGAGATCCTGGACGCGGTCGCCGACGCGGTGGTGGCCCGGGTGGACGTCTCCTTCTTCGGCAAGCACGACTGGCGGGAGGCGTTGCGGCTCTGGGCGTACTCGTATCACGCCGAGCTCTCCGCCCACCCGAACATCGTGCCCGTCCTGGCCCACGGCCCCGGCCGCCGGCCGGCCGCGCTGGCCATGGCCGACACCGTCTACGGCGGTCTCATCGCCGCCGGCTGGCCGCCGGCCCGGGCCACCCACATCGGCGCGGTCATGCGATATCTGGTCACCGGTGCGGCCCTCGGCTCGTTCGCCCTAGGCTTCGACGAGGACCCCCAGCTGTACGCCGAGCGCTACCCGCACCTGCGCGACGCCCACCTGCTGGCCGAACACCGGCGCAGCGTCGACGAAGGCGCGTTCGCCCTCGGTCTGGAAACCGTCCTCACCGGCCTGGACGCGCTCAAGGCCCGGCTCGACCCGCTGAAAGGGAGCCTGACATGACCCTCTCCCGCGACCGGATCTACCTCGGCGGGGCCTGGGCGGCCCCGTCCGGCACCGGCACCATCCCGGTGGAGAACCCGGCGACCGAGGAGATCCTCGGCCACGTGCCCGCCGGCACCGCCGAGGACGTGGACCGGGCTGTCGCGGCGGCCCGGGCGGCCTTCCCCGGCTGGGCGGAGACGCCGATGGCCGAACGCGGCGCCGTGCTGGGCAAGCTGCACGAGGCGCTCGCGGCCCGCGCGGGCGACATCGCCCGCACCGTCGGGCTCGAGCTGGGCACGCCGCTCAAGGTCGCGAAGGCGGTCCAGGCGGGACTGCCGCTCACGGTCCTCCGGGGGTACGCCGACCTGGCCGCCCAACCGGTGCCGGAGGAGACCATCGGCAACTCCCTGATCGCGCACGAGCCGGTCGGCGTGGTCGGGGCGATCACCCCGTGGAACTACCCGTTGCACCAGGTCGTCGCCAAGGTGGCCGCCGCGCTGGCCGCCGGCTGCACAGTGGTGCTCAAGCCCAGTGAGCTGACGCCGCTGGTGGCTTACCTGCTGATCGACGCGGCCGACGAGGCCGGGCTGCCGCCGGGGGTGCTCAACCTGGTGCCCGGCACCGGGCCGGTGGTGGGCGCGGCGATCGCCGGGCACCCGGACGTGGACATGGTGTCGTTCACCGGGTCGACCGCGACCGGCCGGGCGATCACCCATGCCGCCGCCGACCGGATCGCCCGGGTGGCCCTGGAGCTCGGTGGCAAGTCGGCCAACGTGATCCTCGAGGACGCCGACCTCACCAAGGCGGTCAAGGTCGGCGTGGGCAACGCCTTCCTCAACTCCGGCCAGACCTGCACGGCGTGGACCCGGATGCTGGTGCACCGCAGCCACTACGACACCGCGGTCGAGCTCGCCGCGGCCGCCGCCTCCGCGTACACCACCGGTGACCCGTTCGACGAGGGCACTCGGCTCGGGCCGCTGGTGTCCGCGGCGCAGCGCGAACGGGTCCGGGGCTTCATCACCCGCGCCGACGCCCGGCAGGTGACCGGCGACGCCGCGGTCCCGGACAAGGGCTACTTCGTCGCGCCGACCGTCTTCGCGGACGTCGATCCGGCCAGTGAGCTGGCCCAGGAGGAGGTCTTCGGCCCGGTGCTGGCGATGATCCCGTTCGACGACGACGACCACGCGGTGGAGATCGCCAACAACTCGAAGTACGGTCTGGCCGGTGGCGTCTGGGGCTCCCCGGACCGGGCGCTGGCCGTGGCCCGCCGGATGCGTACGGGCGCGGTCGACGTCAACGGGGGCTCGTTCAACCCGGTGGCCCCGTTCGGCGGCTACAAGCAGTCCGGCCTCGGCCGCGAGCTCGGCCCGTACGGCCTCAGCGAGTTCCAGCAGACGAAAGCGATTCAGCGGTGACCTCTTACATCAAGGCCCTGGTCGTCCGGGAGGCCGGCACGGCCCCCGCGGTCGAGGAGCTGCGCCTGCCCGAGATCGGCCCCGGCCAGGTCCGCATCCGCATCCGCGCGGCCGGCGTCTGCCACTCCGACCTGTCCATGGTCAACGGCACCCTGAACCCGCCGCACCCCCTGGTCCTCGGGCACGAGGCGGCGGGCGAGGTGGTGGAGGCCGGCGCTGGAGTGACCCGGGTACGCGCGGGCAGCCACGTGGCGCTGAACTGGTCACCGCCCTGCCGCGAATGCTGGTTCTGCACGCACGGCGAGCCGTGGCTGTGCTCGACGGCGAACATCGCGGCGCTGGAGAACGGCAGCACGCTGGACGGCGCGCCGGTGCACGTGACGCTGGGGCTGGGCGCCTTCGCCGAGCAGGTCGTGGTGCCGGAAAGGGCCGTCATCCCCGTACCGGATGATCTGGCCTGGGAAAGCGCGGCCCTGCTGGGCTGCGCGGTGCTGACCGGCACCGGCGCGGTGCGCAACACCGCGCGGGTCGCCGAGGGTGACTCGGTCGTGGTGATCGGCCTCGGCGGGGTGGGTCTGTCGGTGGTCGCGGCGGCCCGGGCCGCCGGCGCCGCGTCGGTGATCGCGGTGGACGTTTCGGAGGCCAAGAAGGCGCTCGCGGAAGCCGCGGGGGCGACCGACTTCGTGGTCTCGTCGGAGAATCTGTCCAAGGACATCCGGTCGCGCACCGACCGGCTGGGCGCGGACCACGCCTTCGAATGCGTGGGCCGGGCGGCGACCATCCGGGCGGCGTGGCGGGCGACCCGCCGCGGCGGCCAGGTGACGGTGGTGGGCATGGGCCGCGCGGACGACATGGTGGAGCTGAGCGCGCTCGACATCTTCTCCAGCGCCCGCACGCTGCGGGCCTCGGTCTACGGCTCGTCGGACCCGGACGTCGAGGTGCCGGCGCTGGCGCAGGACGTGCTCTCGGGCGTGCTGAAACTCGACCACCTGATCACCGACCGCATCGCGCTCGCCGGCGTCCCGGCGGCCTTCGAGCGGATGGCCCGGGGCGAGGGGGCCCGTTCGGTCGTGGTCTTCTAGGGTCGTGGTCTTCTAGATCAGCGAGTCGCGGATCCGGCGGATGGTGGTCAGGGCCGCGGCGTTGCCGTCGGTGCCGGCCAGCAGCCGGTCCAGGCAGTCGCTGTACGGCCTGGTCGCCGCCGCGTCGGTGAGCAGCGAGTCGGTCGCGGTCGACTCCAGGAAGAGCACCTCGGCGCTGTCGTCGGCGAACCGCAGAAGCTCGAAGTATCCGCCGAGGCCGGCATGCGCACCGTCCTCGGTGGGCTTCACCACCAGCGTCACCGTCTCGAGCTCGCCCAGGTAGAGCAGGTCGTCCAGCTGCGCCCGCAGGACCTCGACGCCGCCGACCGGCCGGCGCAGGACGAACTCGTCCAGCACCACGGTCAGCCTGGGCGGGTCCGCCCCGCACATCCGGTCGAGCAGGTCGTACTGCCGTCCCAGGCGCACCTCGACGCGGGCCAGAGCGGCCGGGTCCTCGGCGGCCCGCCCGGTGATGGCCGTGGTCGCCGCCAGCGCGTACGCCGGGGTCTGCAGGATGCCGGGCACGACCAGCGGCTGGCACACGCCGATCCGCGCGGCCCGGGCCTCATGGTCGAGAAAGCGGGGGTATTCGCTGGTGAACTGGTGGAGCACCCACCAGTCGCTGTCCCGATCCCGGTGATCAGACGACAGCCGCAGTGAATCTCGCAGCTCGCTCAGCGGGGCCAGGAGCCGATCGCGCGCGAGTGCCGGTCCGGTGGGTTGTGACATGACGAGCCTCTTCCACTGGTGAGGTCCGACTACGCCGTCGTCCTGAGCTGGATGGGAGCCGCTTCCCCCTTCAGTTTCTCGCTGCGTGACCACTCGGTGTCCCGGTGTGTCACCACGATAAACGACGAGGCCGAATCGGCGCGCTCATCGATAGACCAAGACTCTATCCGGGTGAAGATCCAGGGTCGTCGGCCCGGAGTGCATTTTGCAGATAGCGCTTAGCCGTTAGAAATTTGTGACCAGACTGTTGCTGTCCGGAAATTTCTGCGGACAATCGGAGGCAGGATCGAGGTAAGGGGACCGAGATGTCGATCGACCGCACTTCCCCGAGCGCCCCTCGATGCGGCTGGGCCGTCTACTACGCCGACCGCCGCATCATCGTCACCAGCTGGTACGTCGAGACGCAGCACCAGCGTTACCGGGTTCCCGAGCTGGAGGACGTCGCCGTCGTGCTCGACCCCCGGCGCGGCCCGCGCTGGCGCGAGATCCGAGCCGTGCACCGGGGCACGGAGGTGGTCCTCTACGGCACCGATCACCGGGCCCAGTTCGAACGGGTCCGCCGCGCGCTGATCCGGGCCCTCGAGATCAACCGCTCCCCGTTCCCGTGATCCGCTCAGACCTTCAGGCGCCGGCGGGCCCGGCTGATCTCGTCGGTGGCGTGCTTGCCGGACAGCCCCGACGAGAGCAGGTCGTCCATGATCTTGCGGAAGGTCTCCGTCTTGGTCTTGTCGGTCAGCAGGAAGTCGTCCGCCGGCGTCTCGATGAAGACCACGTCGTCATCCTCGCGGCCGGCGAACTCCAGCAGCTCGAACGTCCCGCCCAGGCCACCGTGGGCGCCGAGGTCGAGCGGAACCACGGTGAGATGCACCGTCGGACGCTTGGAGACGGCCAGCAGATGATCGAGCTGGGCGGCCATCACCTCGGCCCCGCCGACCGGGCGCAGCAGCACGGCCTCGTCCACGGCCATGTTGAGCACCGGGGGACGGCTGCTGTCGAGCCGGTCGAACAGGGTCTCCTGACGCTTGCGGCGAACCTCGGTCAGGTTCATGCCCGTGGCGTCGGCGACCGCTTCCTTGATCACCGGCGAGCTGAGGGCCGTGGCGTACTCGGGGGTCTGCAGGAGGCCGGGGATGAACAGGGCGAAGTAGCCGTACAGGCCGGAGGCCTCGCTCTCGAAGGCGACGAAGTCCTTGAACTCCTGCGACAGCTTCTCCTCACGCCACCACCGGCGCTCGCGGGAGATCTCGGAGAGATCCATCAGCCGCTCGACCTCGGCCGGATCCTGGACGTCGTAGAACTCCAGGAGGGCTTTGACCTCGATCGGCTGGATCGTGACGACGCCGTTCTCGATGCGGTTGAGCTTGCTCTGCGACCACCGCATCTTCCGGGCGACAGCGGAAGCGGTGTGCCCCTGCGTCTCCCGTCGCTCCCGCAGATAGGTGTGCAGCCGCTGCCGCGCGATGGCTGGGCCGACCGGCTCGTTCATGATCAACTCCGGTGATGTCGGCTACCGTGGATCTCACTACCCTAGTGCAATTTGCAACTGGATGTTTGCACCGGCATGGTCTAGCATCCAGTTTTGCTTGCGTTAGTTCCGGGTCAGATGCGGACAAAAACGTAAAATTAGACTTATCAGCCCGGGCGCTTCGAGCGCCGGGCGCTCTTATACAGCTGGAGGCCGGATGAACACGCCCGACGAGGTCCATCAGTGGCGCAAGAGCAAGCGCAGCTCGAGCGGGAATTGTGTCGAGGTGAGCGCCGGGCCGCAGGCGATCCACCTCCGGGACTCGAAGAATCCGCAGGGTGCTGTGCTGTCGTTCAGCCGGGAGACTTTCCAGGACTTTCTGCGTGGGGTGCGGGGCGAGGAGTTCGACCTGAGCTGAGGTGAGCTGGGGGTGTGGCCCGCACCGGTTTGGTCATTGGCGGTGCGGGACGCGTCCGGTACGGGAGGCCTTCTCGATGGTCGCCACCGTGACTATCGCCGGGCTTCGCCACCATGGACACCGCTCAGCTCCGCCACCGTGACCGTCCCCAGGCTCCGCCACCGTGACCAGCTCCGGCTCCAGCCGGCGACGCCGCGCGAAGTCCTTGCGCGGGGCGATGGGGTAACCATGCCGAAAGCGGATGCCGCCGATCCTGGGTGCCGTCGGCCTGGGTGCCGGGATCGCTGGCTGGGGGACCGTGGCCCTTCTGCTGCCGGAAGGGCTGCCCACGTCGTTGAGTGTGACTGCCGCGATTGTCGGCGGGGGATGTCGCTGAGCTTGGGCGCCGTCGGCCTGGGTGCCAGGATCGCAGGCTGCGGGGTCTGGCCCTTCTGCTGCCTGGGCCGCTGACCGTGACGTTGAGTGTGTTTGCCGCCCTAATCTCGGCTCGTCGGCCGGGATGTCGCTGAGCCGGGATGCCGCCGGTCGAATGCGCCGGGGTGCCGCCGAGCCGGGGGCTGTCGGCCGGGATGCGGCCGAGGTGCCGCCGAGCCTGGGCCCCGCCGGGTCTCGCTCCTGTCTGGGGGCGCGCCGAGGTGGAATCCGCCGCGGTGTTTCGGGCGTAGGGCCGAGTGGAGGCCGGAAATGACGAACGGCCCCAACCCGGTTATGGGCGGGACCGCGTGCCGGGGCGGCGGGTGGTCATTCCGCGTTGCTGTTCTCGTTTCTGCGCAGGGACTCGTTCACCCGGAGCGCTTCTTCGAGCTGGTCCTGCAGGATGATGATCCGGCACGCCGCCTCCAGGGCCGTACCTTCGTCCACCATCTCCTTGGCGCGGGCCGCCAGCCTCAGCTGGTAGCGGGAGTAGCGCCGGTGTCCGCCAGGGGAGCGGAACGGGTCGATCAGCTTCGCGTCGCCGAGCCTCCGCAGGAAGTCCTGGGATACGCCGACGATTTCCGCGGCCCGGCCCATCGTGTAGGCCGGATAGTCCTCGTCACCGAACATGTCGTCGGGTTGGGCCATGTCACCTCCGTGTCGAGGGCCCCGGCGCTGATCGCGCCGGGGCCCAGGGTTATCGGGTTTTAGAACACCATCTGCCGACAGTCGCGTCGGTTTGTCTAATCCGCACCGGCCGTGTGTAACGGTTTCGGGTGCGAGGATCGCGTAAGCGTGACCGGAGACCACCTCTCGTTCGATGGAAACTGCGGTGTCCACTCGACCCGGTACAGCGGTCGGAGCGGGCGATCCAACGGTGCGTGAACCCTCCCTTTCCTCTGCGTTCCACTTGCTCTGACGTGATGCGTACTGCGCACTTCCCCGCCGGTGGTGGAGCCCCACGCAAACCACTTGGCCCTGCCACGTGCGGCGGATCTGCAGACCCCGCCGCTTAGGCGTGGGTACTGCTCACTTTCTGGTGCTGCGCCCGTCGTGACCTCACGGCCGGGCGGGTACGTCCGCGTCTTGACGTTCTCGTTTCGACAACCAGTACGTTAGCCCCCATCGCCCAGGAAATCTAGTTTTCCACGGACAGATTTTCTCGCGTGTCGCCGGGACTCCGGTCGGCGAGAGGCTGCGGCGGGCCGGGTGGCGGCGGGAGGCGCGGAGGCGGGGCGGGGGCCACGGAGGCCAGGGAGGTCACAGGGGCCACGGAGGACGGGCGGAGGCTGCGGCGGGACGGGCGGGGCGGCGGCGGCCGGGTGGGGCGGCGGGAGGCGCGAAGGCGGAGCGGAGCGCGGGGGATCGAGGTGCGAGTGGGCAGCGGGATAGGCGGGCATGCGCGAGGCCCAGAAGGCGGTTGAAAGTCAGCCGGGACGTCAAGAAGGCCAGCGGCGAAGCGGCAGGAACCCAAGGGGGCGAGCGGGAAGCCGCGGGAACGCGGGCGGGCAGCGAGAGGGGCAGCAGAAGGCCGACGCGGTCAGGGAGTGGCGGTGAGCAGCGCCGTAACCGCGCGGGTCAAGACGAGGCGGGCCGCGTCCGGCTCCAGGCCCATCGCGTCGCGCAGGGTGCCCCAGGTCGGCCACATGCTCGTCGCCGTCAGGGCTGCCAGCAGGGTCTCGTCGCCGTTGATCTCTCGGGCGAACAGAATCTTCAGCTCAGTCCGGACCCGTTCCGTGTGGCTGCGCCGGTAACTCTGCAGTGCCGGGGAGAACGGTTCCTTCAGCGCCGAGGCCTTCGCCGCCGGGGCGATGTGTTCCAGGAGCCGGGCCCGCTGCTGGCAGTACGCCTCGATGCGTGCCGCCAGCGGCAGGTCCGTCGGTACCGCCTGGTGCGACTCGTCGCGCTGTTCCAGGATTCGTTCGCCGCTGGCCGCGAACAGCGCTTCCATGTCCGCGAAGTGGCTCCACAGTGCGCGCAGGGACACCCCGGCCTGCTTGGCGATCCGGTCCGCGGTCGGGCGCAGATCTCCCTCCAGGATCAGCGCCACGTGGGCCTCGACGATGGCGTTGCGGGTGCGTTCCGAGCGGGCTGTGCGGCCGTCGATGCGCTGGGGTGGGCGGGGTGAGGCGGCCGGCATCAGGCGCTCCGATAGCGGTTGAGTTCGCGGCGCGCCAGCGAACGCTTGTGCACTTCGTCGGGGCCGTCGGCGAGTCGTAGTGTGCGGGACTGCGCCCACAGGCGCGCGAGGGGGGTGTCCTGGCCGACGCCGGCGGCGCCGTGGGCCTGGATGGCCTTGTCGATGATCCATTCGGTGGTGCCGGGCACGATGATCTTGATGGCCTGGATCTCGGTGTGCGCGCCCTTGTTGCCGACCGTGTCCATCAGCCAGGCCGCTTTGAGGACCAGCAGCCGGGCCTGCTCGATGCGGACCCGGGATTCCGCGATCCATTCCTGCACGACGCCCTGCTCGGCCAGGGGCTTGCCGAACGGGGTGCGGGTCAGCGCGCGGCGGCACATCAGTTCCAGTGCGCGTTCGGCCATGCCGATCAGGCGCATGCAGTGGTGGATCCGGCCGGGGCCCAGCCGGGCCTGGGAAATGGCGAAGCCGGAGCCTTCCTCGCCGATGAGGTTCTCCGCCGGCACCCGGACGTTGTCGAAGATCATTTCGGCGTGGCCGCCGTGGTCGCCGTCGTCGTAGCCGAAGACCGTCATGCCGCGCTGCACGGTCAGGCCGGGCGTGTCCCGGGGGACCAGGATCATGCTCTGCTGCACGTGGCGGGCGGCCTCGGGGTCGGTCTTGCCCATCACGATGAAGATCCGGCAGTTCGGGTTCATCGCGCCGGAGATGTAGAACTTGCGGCCGTTGATCACGTAGTCGTCGCCGTCGCGGGTGATCCGGGTGCCGATGTTCGTCGCGTCCGACGATGCCACCTGCGGCTCGGTCATCGCGAAGGCCGACCGGATGGTGCCCTCCAGCAACGGGCGCAGCCAGCGTTCCTGCTGGTCCGGGCGGCCGAACTGGGCCAGCACCTCCATGTTGCCGGTGTCCGGGGCGGCGCAGTTGAGCGCGGGCGGGGCGATCGCCGGGCTGCGGCCGGTGAGCTCGGCCAGCGGCGCGTACTGCAGGTTGGTCAGGCCGGCGCCGTGCTCGCCGGGCAGGAAGAGGTTCCACAGGCCGGCTTCGCGGGCCTTGGCCTGCAGCCGGGCGATGACCGGCGGCGGGGACCAGTCGCCGGCGTACTCCTCGTCGAAGGTGGCCTCGGCGGGATAGACGTACTCGTCGAGGAAGGCGAGCAGGCGCTTGCGGTAGTTCTCGGTGCGGGCATCGAACGCGAAGTCCATCAGTTCCCCTCCAGCGTTCCGTCGAGCGACTCATGACCTTGCGCGACCAGCGGCGCCACGAGCGCGCCGACTGTGTCGAAGCCCTCGCCCACCGTCTGGCCCTGAACGTAGCGGTAGTGCACGCCCTCGAGGATGACGGCGAGCTTGAACGCGGCAAAGCCCACATACCAGTGCAGGTCGGAAACGTCCCGGCCGGAGCGTTTGGCATAGTGGTCGGCCATCTCGGCGAGGCTCGGGTGCCCGGGCACGGAGATAGACGAGCGGCCACCCAGCAGCAGTGGACGGCCCGCGTAGACCAGCATCAGAGCCACGTCGCTGAGGGGATCACCGAGCGTCGACATCTCCCAGTCGAGCACCGCGTTGATCTCCATCCGCGGGCCGATCAGCACGTTGTCGAGCCGGTAGTCGCCGTGCACCACAGCGCCGGCGCCGTCCGGGATGTCCGCGGCCAGCCGGGCGTGCAGCTCCTCGACGCCCGGCACCTCGCGGCTGCGGGACGCGTCGAGCTGCTTCTTCCACCGGCGGACCTGGCGCTCGTTGAAACCTTCCGGGCGGCCGAAGTCGGCCAGCCCGATCTCGGCCGGGTCCAGGGCGTGCAGGTCGGCCAGCGTGTCCACCAGCGAGAGCACCAGCGTGTGCATCGCCGCCGGACCCATCGCCTCGAGCGCGTCGACCTCGCGGTAGATCGTGCCGTCGACGTGCTCCATCAGATAGAAAGGTGCGCCGATGACGTCCGTGTCTGTGCACAGCAGCACCGGGCGGGGCGCCGGGAAGCCCGCCGCCGACAACGCCTGCAGCACGCGGTGCTCGCGGACCATGTCGTGCGCGGTCGGCAGTACGTGACCCAGCGGCGGACGGCGCAGCACCCAGCGCTCGGTGCCGTCGGTGACCGCGTACGTGAGGTTGGACCGTCCGCCGGCGAACATGGTGGCGGTCAGCGGGCCGGAGCCGAGGTGGGCCCGGAGCCTTTCCAGGTCGAGTCCGCGGGGGCCGGTCATGCGGTGGCCGCCGTGTCGAAGCTGCGCTGGATCTTGTTCATCCCGCCCAGCCAGCGGTCGGTGTCGGTGGCGCGGCGCTGGTAGTACTCGGCGACCTCGGGATGGGGCAGCACCAGGAAACTGTCGCCCTTCAGCGCCTCGACGACCACGGCAGCGACCTCGGCCGGGTCCATGGCGGTCGCGGCCAGCTGCGCCCGGCTGGCGCTGTCCGTGCCGCTGCCGAGCATGTCGGTGCGGACCCCCTGCGGGCAGAGCGCCTGGACGGTGATGCCGCGGTGGGCGTACGTGGCGCGCAGCCACTCGGCGAAGCCCAGCGCGGCGTGCTTGGTGACCGAGTACGGCGCGCTGCCGAGCAGGGTCAGCAGCCCCGCCGCGGAGACGGTGAACAGCAGCCGCCCGCCACCGTTCTCCAGCCAGCGGGGGAGCACCGCGCGGGCCACGTACACGTGGGACATGACGTTGATCTGCCAGGCTCGCTGCCAGGCGTCGTCGGGCGCCTCGGCCGATCCGGCGGTCAGGATGCCGGCGTTGGCGCAGAACAGGTCCACGCCGCCGAGCTCGGCCCACGCCGTGTCGACGAGCCGGCGCACGTCGTCCTCGCTGCCCGCGTCGCCCGGGACGGCCACGCCACCGATCTCGGCGGCCACGGCCCCGGCGGCGTCCGGGTCCAGGTCATTCACGATCACCCGGGCGCCGTCGGCCGCGAATCGGCGGGCCAGGGCCGCACCGATGCCGCTGCCGGCGCCGGTGACCACCACGCGTCGCAGGCTCACTGGACCGCGCCTGTCAGGGTGACGCCGCCGTCGATGACCACGGTCTGGCCGGTGATCCAGGCGGCGTCGGCCGAGCAGAGGAACGCGACCGTGCCGGCCACGTCCTCGGGCACGCCGAGGCGGCCCAGCGGGTACGTGGCAGCGACCTGCTCCTCGCGACCCTCGTACAGCGCGGTGGCGAAGCGGGTCTTGATCACGGCCGGGGCGACCGCGTTGACCCGGATCTTCGGGGCCAGCTCCACGGCCAGCTCCTCGGTGAGGTGGATCAGCGCGGCCTTGGTCACGCCGTAGAAGGCGATGCCGGGGGCCGGGCGTACGCCGGAGACCGACGAGATGTTGACGATCGAGCCGCCCTGCTCGGCGAGCCCGCCGCGCAGCGCCTCCTGCACCCAGCCCAGCGTGCCGAGCACGTTGACGTCGATCATCTTGCGGGCCGCCCCCAGGTCGAGCGAGCCCAGCGGCCCGTACGCGGGGTTGATGCCGATGTTGTTGACCAGCACGGTGACCGGCCCGAACGCGCCCAGCACGGTGTCGATGACGGCGGCCCGGTGGTCGGCGTCATCGCCCTTGCCGGCGACGCCGATGGCGACGTCCGGCCCGCCGAGGTCCTTCGCCGCGTTCTCCAGGGCGCCGGCGTCGCGTCCGGTGATGCACACCTTGGCGCCCTCGGCGACGAAGCGCTGGGCGATGGCGAACCCGATTCCACGGCTGGCCCCGGTCACGACGGCCACGGCGCCGTTGAGCTTCGTCATCCGGTCAGAACCTCCTACTTGTGAGTAACTTCCTCGCCGCCAACCCTGCCCGGGTCGGCGGCGAGTCGCAACTGCTCCGACACAGGCAGGCTAGGAGGCCGCCGGGATCCCGTTGGCGGGCGGGGCGGCCGGCGGTGTCGTGTACGCCGCCACCGGCCCGTCCTTGTCATCGGTCTCGAACGGCTCGCCGAAGTAGGTCTGCTTGCCGCCGGAGACCTTGGAGAGCTGCATGCCGCCGTACCCGGAATGGTCGTCGGCCGAGAAGCGCAGCGGCGCGAGGCCCGGTCCCTGGAAGCCGTTCTTCTCGATCGCCGAGATCAGCCCCTCGCGGGTCAGGTCCTTGCCCGCGGCCTGCAGGCTCTGCACGAAGAGGTAGCCGACGGACATGCCGTAGACGATGTTGTTGTCGAACTCGGCGTTGCCGTTGTGGGCCGCGTTGACCTTCTTGTAGAGCTGGATCCACGGGTTGGCTTCGTCGTTGCTCAGCGGCAGGTAGTTGTCCGAGATCAGGCCCTCGGTCAGCGGTGCCGCCGCGCCCAGCTGCTTGCTCAGGGTCCCGAGGTCGGCGCCGACCTGGGAGACCGAACTGCGGCTTGAAGGCGATCTTGGCCGCGGTGCCGAGGCTGAGGGCGGTGAAGCCGGGCACGGTCGCCAGCATCACGACCTGGCAGCCGGCCTGCTTGAGCGCGCCCATCTGCGGTCCGACGTTCGGGTTGCTGGTCACGTACGACTGCTTGGCGGTCACCGGGCCGAGGATCTTCTCGATGCCGGCCAGGGCGTCCCGGCCGAAGTCGTCGTCCTGGCCCAGGAAGCAGACCTTCTTGCCGGCCATGGTGGTCTTGACGTGGGTGGCCAGGATCTTGCCCTCGGTGGTGTAGTCGACGTTGAAACCGAAGGTGCCGGGGTATTTGTCCGGCTGGTCCCAGCTGCGGCTGCCGGAGGCCACGAACAGGTCGGGGACCCGGTTGGTCTTGAGGAAGTCCAGCACGCCGGTGTGCGTGGGCGTGCCCAGTCCGTTCAGGATCGCGAAGACCTTGTCCTGCAACACCAGCTCGCGGACCACCTGCTGGGTCGTCGCCGGGTTGTAGGTGTCGTCCATGATCTTGTAGGTGATCTTGCGGCCGTGCACACCGCCGGCGGCGTTCACGTAGTCGAAGTAGGCCTTGGTGGCCGGGGCGATCTTGGAATAGCCGGCCGCGGCCGGGCCGGTCAGCGGCATGTGCGTGCCGACCAGGATCTCGGTGGCGGTCACGCCCGGAACGCTGCCGCCCCCGCTGCTGCCTCCGCCCCCGTCGTCACTGCTGCAACCGGCGGCGGCGACGACCAGGGCCGTCACGGCGAGCGTGGACCATATACGTCTCATGCCTTTCTCCTTCTGAATCGTAGTGAAGCGATACCGCCGGGTGCGGCGAGCATGACGACGATCAACGTGACGCCGAACAGCGCCAGCGGCAGGTTTCCCTCCAGCCGCTGGGCGACCGCGGGCGACACGTCGAACAGTTCGGTGAGCGAGTGGGTGAGGGCGGGCAGGGCCACCAGCAGGACCGCGCCCCAGACCGCGCCGGCCAGGCTGCCCAGGCCGCCGATCACGATGGCCATCACCAGGAACAGCGACAGCGAGATCGGGAAGGCGCCGGGGGAGACGCTCTGGGCGAGCACGGCGAACAGCGCGCCGCCGAGGCCGGCGCAGGCCGCGCTGACCACAAAAGCCAGGACCTGGGTACGGGCGACGTTCACTCCGGCGATGCGGGCGGCGGCCTCGTCATCGCGTACGGCCCGCAGCGCCCGGCCGAACCGCCCTCTGACCAGCAACGCCAGGAGGAACACGGTGAGCAGCGCGCCGGCCCAGGCCAGCCATGCCTGCCAGCGTTCGTACGGGAACGTCGCGCCCAGCGCCAGCGGCGGCGGATCGACGTACACGGACAGGCCCTGGTCGCTGTTGAAGGTCTTGTCGAAGGTGCTGGCGATCGCCGGCACCACCACGGCCACCGCGAGCGTGAGCCCGGCCAGATAGGGCCCGCGCAACCGGGCCGCGGCCAGCCCGACGATGCCGCCGGCCACCGTGGCCACGGCGATCCCGGCCAGTACGGCGACCAGCAGCGTCCACTGACCCCGGCCGGCCAGCTTCTCCTGGACCATCGCGACCGTGTAGGCGCCGGTGGCCATCAGTGCGCCGTGCCCGAGCGAGAGCTGCCCGTTGAGCCCGGTGAGGACGGTCAGCCCGGCCGTGACGCACAGGTACGCCCCGACGGTCGCGAGCTGATAGTTGCGGAACGGCGGCAGCACATAGGTCAGCGCCAGGATCACTACGGCCGCGGCCACCGTCCACACCAGATGGCGATGCTTGCGGGGCACGGTGCGGATGCGGGTGGTCGCGTCCACCTTCGGAGCCAGCGTGACGCTCATACGGCTCTCGCCGCCGATCGGGAGAACAGCCCGCCGGGCCGGCCCAGCAGCACCACGACCAGCAGGATCAGCACCGCGATCGGGGCCACGGTGGCGCCCAGGTAGCCGCTGACGTAGGAGAGCAGCAGCCCGACGATCAGCCCGCCGGCCACCGCGCCGATCGTGCTGTCCAGGCCGCCGACCACGGCCGCGGTGAAGGACGACACGAAGACGATGTCCATCGCGTTCGGGTGCAGACCCAGCTCGGTCGGCAGCACCAGCATGCCGGCCAGCGAACCGACCGCCGCCGCCAGCGCCCAGCCCAGCGTCAGCATCCCGCCGACGTTCACGCCGAGCAGCCGGGACACGTCGGGTGCGAACGCCGAGGCGCGCATCCGCAGGCCCACCGACGTACGGGTGAACAGCAATGCCAGCAGGGCCACCACGACGAGGACGGCGCCGAAGACGAACAGGTCGAAGCGTGACAGCAGCGCGATCCCGCCCACGGTGAAGGCCTCGCGGCTGAACGGCGCCTCGGCCGGCCGGAACTCGTTGCCGTAGATCATGCCGAGCACACCCTGGATGACCAGCACCAGGCCGAGCGCCACGACCACCCCGTTGAGGTGCGAGGAGTGGTCGACGAAACGCATCACCACCCGCTCGGTCGCGGCCCCCAGCAGCAGCCCGCCGAGCACCGCCACGACGAAACCGAGCCAGTACGAGCCGGTCGCCGCCGACACCGAATAGCCCACGTACGCCGTTGCGACCGCCATCGCGCCCTGGGCGAAGTTGACGATCCGGGTGGCTCGCCAGATCAGGACCAGGGCCAGGGCGAACGCGGCGTACACCGCACCCCGGCTCAGGCCGTCGAACGTGAGGAACACGAACCGGTCCATCGCCCTCCTGTCTTGATCAGAAACCGAGGTATGCGTGCCGCATGTCCTCGTCGTCGCGCAGGGTGGCGGCGTCCGCGTTGGCGACGACCCGGCCCAGCGACATCACGATTCCCGTGTCGGCGACCGACAGGGCACTGCGTACGTTCTGCTCGACGAGCAGCACGGTCAGCCCGGTGCGGTCCCGCAGGGTGCGCAGCAGGCCCATGATCTGGGCGGTCACCTTGGGCGCCAGCCCCAGTGACGGCTCGTCCAGCAGCAGCAGGCGCGGCCGGCCGACCAGGGCCCGGCCGAGCGCGAGCATCTGCCGCTCCCCGCCGGAGAGCTGATGGCCGGGGAAGCGGCGGCGGCGGGCGAGCGGCTCGAACAGCTCGTACACCTCGTCCAGGGCGCGCCTGGCGTCCACCCGGTCGCGGCGCCACAGCCCGCCGAGCCGCAGATTCTCGTCCACGGTCAGCTCGGTGACCACGCCGCGGCCCTCGGGCACGTGGGCCACGCCCCGGCGCACCATCTGCTCGACCTTCACCCCGCGCAGGTCCTGCCCGTCGAGCACGACCCGGCCGGTGGCCGGACGGAGCAGACCCGAGAGGGTACGCAGCAGCGTCGTCTTGCCGGCACCGTTGGCCCCGAGGACGGCGGTGATGGAACCCGCGGCCACCGTCAGGTCCACATTGTGCAGAACCGGCGCGGCACCGTACCCGACGGTGAGCTGCTCGGCTTCCAAGAGCGCAGTCATGCTGTGCCTCCCGGGGCATGCCCTCGTGGCCCTTGCTTCGCTGCGGTGCAGTCGGTCATGCCGCGGCCCCGAGGTAGGCGTCCACGACTGCCTCGTCGGTGCGGATCTCGGCCGGTGTGCCGTGCGCGACCGGCTTGCCGAAGTCCAGCACCAGGATCTCGTCGCAGACCGCCATCACCAGGTCCATGTGGTGCTCGACCAGCAGCACCGCGCAGGACAGGCCGGTGATCAGCTCGCCCAGCTCGGCGATCTCGTCGGCGCCGAGTCCGCCGGCCGGCTCGTCCAGCAGCAGCAGGCGCGGCTGGGCGACGAGGGCGCGGGCCAGAGCGACGCGCTTGCGGACCGCGTACGGCAGGCCGCCGGGAAGCGCGTGCGCCTGCGGGGCGACGCCGCAGCGCTCGAGTGCTTCCCACGCGCTTTCGGGTCTCTGGCCCGCGTGTTCGGCGCCGACCATGACGTTCTCGAGGACCGTCAGGCCGGCGAAGAGGTTGACACCCTGCAGCGTGCGCGCGATGCCGAGCCGCGCCAGCCGGTGCGGGCGGGGGCGCAGCGGACGGCCGTCGAGCGAGATGGTGCCGGAGGTCGGTGCGACGAAACCGCAGACCACGTTGAAGAGGGTGGTCTTGCCCGCGCCGTTGGGGCCGATGACGCCGACCGTACGGCCGGGTGGCACCCGCAGGGAGACGTCGTCGAGAGCGACCAGGCCGCCGAAGCGGACGCCGATCCGGTGCAGGGAGAGGCCTTGGGAATCGGGATCGGTGGCGGGCGCGGGTCGGGTCATCGTCACCTCGGCACTGAGGTTGGCCGCACCGTCCTCGATGGAGAATCGTACGGCCGCAAGTTATTACACTTGGAGTGTAAGTTCTTGAGACGCCATGTCAATGCCCGGAAAACATTACCGAAAGTCGATGCGTCGGCGACGATCCGTGGCCGGTCTGTGACTAAGCCACGTTGATCGGGCGGAACTGGACGCTGACCCGGGGACCCACCGGCTTCGCCGTCTTCGGGATCGCGTGCTCCCAGGTGCGCTGGCAGGAGCCGCCCATCACGATCAGGTCGCCGTGGCCCAGCGGGAAACGCAGCGACTCCGCGCCGCCCGCACGGGGGCGCAGCATCAGGTTGCGCGGGGAGCCGAACGACACGATCGCCACCATCGTGTCCTCCCGCGAGGACCGGCCCAGGGTGTCGCCGTGCCAGGCGACGCTGTCGCGGCCGTCGCGGTAGAGGCACATGCCCGCGGTCACGAAACCCTCGCCCAGCTCCGGCTCGTAGTGCGCGGAGAGCTGGTCACGGGCCTGGGTCAGGAGCGGGTGCGGGAGGGTCTCGCCGCGGCCGTACCAGCGTAGGAGGCGGGGGACGTCGACCACGCCGTCGTACATCGGGCGGCGCTCGGCGCGCCAGTCGACCTCGGTCAGGAGGGTCTCGAAGACCGCGTCGGAGGCCTGCACCCAGCCGGGGAACACGTCGACCCAGGCGCCGGCGGTCAGCTGGTGCCGGACCAGGCTTCCGGGCAGGGTGCCCAGGGTGGCGGACGGGCCGGCCATGAGGTCGAGCATCGAAGGCTGGTAAGCGCTCACGTCGCCACTCTACAGCGACTTCGTACGTGCGTACTAAATCGCTTCCGGCAGTGTGGATAACGCTGCCAGGCTGCCCGCCATGCCCACCTTCACAGCGCCGGACGGCACCAGGCTCGCGTACCGCACGGCCGGGGAGGGTGACCCGCTCGTCTGCCTGCCGGGACCGATGGCCGACGCCGCGTACCTCGGTGATCTTGGCGGCCTGGACCGGCACCGCCGGCTGGTGCTGCTCGATCCGCGCGGCACGGGGGAGTCCGCGACCCCGGCGGACGCCGGGTCGTACCGCTGCGACCGTCAGGTCGGCGACGTCGAAGCCCTGCGTGACCACCTCGGCCTGCGCACGATGGACCTGCTCGGCCACTCCGGCGGCACCAATCTGGCAGTGCACTACGCGACCCGCCACCCGGACACGCTCAACAAGCTGGTCATGATCACTCCCAGCCTCGTCGGCGTCGGCATCCCCGTGCCCGCGGAGATGCGTCGTGCGACCGCCCAGCTCCGCAAGGACGAGCCGTGGTACCCGGCCGCCGCCGCGGCCCTGGCCGCGATCGGGGCGGGCACGGCCACGGAGGCCGACTGGGAAGCCCTCACCCCGCTGCGGTACGGCCGCTGGGACGCGGCGGCGCAGCAGCACCACGCGGAGTTGAGCAAGCGGACCAACCTGGCCGTCGCCGAAGCGGTCGCGGCGGACGGCGCGTTCACGCCGGAGGCGACCCGGGCTGCCCTGGCGACCTTCGCGGCACCGGTGCTGTTGCTGGCCGGTGAGGTCGACCTGAACAGCCCGCCGCCCGCGGTGGCCGACTACGCCGCGTTCTTCCCGGACGCGACCCTGGTAGTGCAGCCGGGAGCGGGCCACCAGCCGTGGCTGGACGACCCCGAGCGGTTCGTGGACCTCGTCACGGCGTTTCTGCGGGACGGCCGGCGGCTGCCGTCATGAGGGAGCCGGCCCGAGCGGCTGCTCGCCGGTCGGTGGCCGCCCGTCGCCCGGCGCAGGCTCCTTGAGCTCGATGAAGATCGTCCGGCACTCGGTGTCGCCGATGTTCGCCCCCGAGTGCTCCTGAGCGGCGAGCCAGCGCACCTCGCCGGCCTCGAGCTCGACCTGCATCTCGCGTCCGCCGGAGGACAGTGACCGCCGGAAGTCGCTCAACGTCACCATGACGCTGTCCGGGTGCCGGTGCGGGGTGGTGCGGTCACCCGGCCGGTCGGCGTAGGCGAGGACGCGAACGCGCTCGTTCTCCATCACCACGCGGTAGAGGTCGGGATTGGTGACGACTGGGTCGTGGTTCATGGTGCACCTCGCGACTGGTTCGGCTTCGTGGGACGACGGTACCATTAAGGTATGCCAGTACCATATGAGTCGACCGGACGATCTCGGCAGAAGCTCAGGACCCGGGAAGCGCTGATCAATGCCGCACGTGAGCTGCTGCGGGGCGGTGCGCCGGAGCCGACCGTGGAGGAGGTCGCCGAGGCCGCCGGCATCTCGCGGACGACGGCGTACCGCTATTTCCCCAATCAGCGGAGCCTGGTGCTGGCTGCCCACCCGGAAACCATGCAGGACTCACTGCTGCCCGCGGACAGCCCGCAGGATCCCGTCGCCCGGCTGGACCTGACCATGGCCGAGTTCGCGCGCATCGTCCTGGAGTGGGAGCCGCAACTCCGCGCGGCCCTGCGGCTGTCGCTGACCGCGCCGACGGAGAGCGAAGGGCCCGCGCTGCGACAGGGCCGGGCCATCGGCTGGATCGAGGACGCGCTGGCCCCGCTGCGCGACACCCACCCGGGCCTGGACGTTTCCCGGCTGGCCGTGGCCATCCGGGCGGCCACCGGGATCGAGTCGCTCGTCTGGCTCACCGACGTCGCCGGGGTGCCCCGGTCGGAGATTCCCGGACGGATGAGCTGGACCGCGCGGGCGTTGTTGTCGGCCGCCCTGGCCGACGCGGCGGGCGGAGGCGGACAAGCAGAACGGCCCGCCGGGGAGGCGGGCCGTTCGTGACGCTGCTCAGCTTTTGCCCTGCTCCGGATGCCGGTAGGTGATGCCGTCCTCGCGCAGCGGGAATTCCTGGTCGTCGCCGAACGGCGACGGTCCCCCGGCCTGGTGCGACAACAGCTCGGCCACGTCCAGCCGGCCGTCGGCGTTGACCGCAGGCCCCTCCGGCATGCGCGCGGCGGAAGGTCCGAGCCCGGACGCCACCCCGGTGACACCCTCGGTGTTGCTCGGTGCCATCGAATCGCCGCCGGAGCTGCCGTTGCTGCGGCCGCCGCCCGCGTGGGCCGGGGTGCTCTCGAGCTGGTCCCGGCGGAAGATCTTGCGGCCCAGCCAGACCAGCGGGTCGTAGCGGTTGTCCACGACCCGTTCCTTCATCGGGATGATCGCGTTGTCCGTGATCTTGATGTGCTCCGGGCAGACCTCGGTGCAGCACTTGGTGATGTTGCAGTAGCCCAGGCCCTGGTGCTCCTGGGAGTAGTTCTTGCGGTCCGTCCGGTCGTCGAGCGGGTGCATGTCCAGCTCGGCGGCGCGGATGAAGTAGCGCGGACCGGAGAACGCCGGCTTGTTCTCCTCGTGGTCGCGGACCACGTGACAGGTGTTCTGGCACAGGAAGCATTCGATGCACTTGCGGAACTCCTGCGAGCGTTCCACGTCGATCTGCTTCATCCGGTAGTCGCCCGGCTTGACCCCGGGCGGCGGCGCGAACGCCGGCGTCTCGCGGGCCTTCTCGTAGTTGAAGGAGACGTCGGTGACCAGGTCCCGGATGATCGGGAACGTGCGCAGCGGCGTGATCGTGACGGTCTCGTCCTCCTCGAAGGTGGACATCCGCGTCATGCACCCGAGCCGGGGCTTGCCGTTGATCTCCATCGAGCAGGAGCCGCACTTGCCGGCCTTGCAGTTCCAGCGGCAGGCCAGGTCCGGGGTCTCGGTGGCCTGCAACCGGTGGATGACGTCGAGGACGACCTCGCCCTCGTTCACCTCGACGTCGAACTCCTGGAGGTCACCGCCCGAAGCGTCGCCCCGCCACACCCGAAAGTGACGCTTCATCACTCCACCTCCGTGAGCTCTTCGTCGGTCATGTACTTGCTCAGCTCGCTGCGCTCGAAGAGCTGGATCAGCTCCGTGCGCATCGCCGGCACCGGTTTGCGTTCCAGGTGCACGTCGCCCGCCTCGTCCAGCGAGCAGACCAGGTTGACGAGCCGCCACTGCGGGCTCATCTTCGGGAAGTCCTCCCGGGTGTGCCCGCCGCGGGACTCCTCACGCTCCAGCGCCGCCTTCGCGGTGCACTCGGAGACGATGAGCATGTTGCGCAGGTCCAGCGCCAGGTGCCAGCCCGGGTTGTACCGGCGTCCGCCGGCCGCGCCGACGTTGGCCACCCGCAGCTTCAGCTCCTGGAGCCGCTTGAGCGCGTCGGTCAGCTCACCCTCGCGGCGGATGATGCCGACCAGGTCGCCCATCACGGCCTGCAGGTCCTGCTGCAACGTGTACGGGTTCTCGCCGTTCTCCCGGCTCAGCGGGGCCAGCGCGGCGTCCACGGCCTTCTCCACGTCACCGGTGGCGACCTTGGGCCGCTTGGCCAGCGTGTCGGCGTACGCGGCCGCGTGCTCACCGGCGCGCTTGCCGAACACCAGCAGGTCGGAGAGCGAGTTGCCGCCGAGCCGGTTGGAACCGTGCATGCCGCCGGAGACCTCACCCGCCGCGAACAGGCCCTCGACGTGGCCGAAAGCAGCCGCCGTGTCGGGGTCCACCTCGACGCCGCCCATCACGTAGTGACAGGTCGGGCCGACCTCCATCGGCTCCTTGGTGATGTCGACGTCCGCCAGCTCCTTGAACTGGTGGTACATCGACGGCAGGCGCCGCTGGACCTCCTCGGCGGGGAGCCGGCTGGCGATGTCGAGCAGGACACCGCCGGCCTTCGTACCCCGGCCGGCCTTGACCTCGCTGTTGATCGCCCGGGCGACCTCGTCGCGGGGCAGCAGCTCGGGCGGGCGCCGGTTGTTGTCCGGGTCCTTGTACCAGCGGTCCGCCTCCTCCTCGGTCTCCGCGTACTGCTTGCGGAAGACGTCGGGGACGTAGTTGAACATGAACCGCTTGCCGTCGGTGTTCTTGAGCACGCCGCCGTCACCGCGGACCGACTCGGTGACCAGGATGCCCTTGACGCTGGGCGGCCACACCATGCCGGTCGGGTGGAACTGCAGGAACTCCATGTTGATCAGCGTGGCGCCGGACCGCAGGGCCAGCGCGTGGCCGTCCCCGGTGTACTCCCACGAGTTCGAGGTCACCTTGTACGAGCGGCCGACGCCGCCGGTGGCCAGCACGACCGCGGGCGCCTCGAGCAGGATGAACTCGCCGGACTCGCGGTAGTAGCCGAACGCCCCGGCGATCCGGTCGCCCTCGAGCAGCAGCTCGGTGATCGTGGTCTCGGAGAAGACCCGGATCTTGGCGTCGTAGTTGCCGGTCTCCGCGAAGTCCTCCTGCTGCAGCGAGACGATCTTCTGCTGCAGGGTGCGGATCAGCTCCAGGCCGGTCCGGTCGCCGACGTGCGCGAGCCGCGGATACTCGTGGCCGCCGAAGTTGCGCTGGGAGATCTTGCCGTCCTTGGTGCGGTCGAACAGCGCACCGTAGGTCTCCAGCTCCCAGATCCGCTCCGGCGCCTCCTTGGCGTGCAGCTCGGCCATCCGGAAGTTGTTCAGGAACTTGCCGCCGCGCATGGTGTCGCGGAAGTGCACCATCCAGTTGTCGCGGCTGTTCACGTTGCCCATGGCCGCGGCCGCGCCGCCCTCGGCCATGACCGTGTGCGCCTTGCCGAACAGCGACTTGCTGATGATCGCGGTGCGCTTGCCGGCGAGCCGGGCCTCGATGGCCGCCCGCAGCCCGGCGCCGCCGGCGCCGATCACGACGACGTCGTAGTGGTGTCGTTCGATTCGGGTTGTCATGGGGGCCCTCTAGTTGATGAAGCGCAGGTCGGGCCACCAGCCGGCCGCGAGCGCCATGATGTAGAAGTCGGTCAGGGCGAGGGTGCCCAGCGTGATCCACGCGAGCAGCATGTGCCGGGCGTTGAGCTTCGACACGAAGGTCCAGAAGCGGTAGCGCACCGGGTGCTTGGAGAAGTGCTTCAACCGGCCGCCGGCGATGTGCCGGCAGGAGTGACAGGACAACGTGTACGCCCACAGCATCACCACGTTGCCGACCAGGATGACGTTGCCCAGCCCGAAGCCGAACTCGTCACCGGACCGGAAGGCGATGATCGCGTCCCAGGTGTTGATGACGGAGATGATGGCGGCGGCGTAGAACGCGTACCGGTGCAGGTTCTGGAAGATCAGCGGGAACCGCGTCTCACCGGTGTACTTCTCGTGCGCGTCGGGGACGGCACAGGCCGGCGGCGACAACCAGAAGGCCCGGTAGTAGGCCTTGCGGTAGTAGTAGCAGGTGAGACGGAAGAGCAGCAGGAACGGCAGAGTGAGCGCCGCTTCCGGCAGAAGCCAGAACTTCGGCAGCGGGGTGCCGAACAGGGCCGAGCCCTCGACGCACCGGTCGGTCAGACACGGTGAGTAGAACGGGGTGAGGTAGTGGTGCTCCTCGATGAAGTACCACTTGTGCATGAACACACGGACGGTGGCGTAGATCACCCACGCCGACAACCCCACGAAGGTGATCAGCGGTGGGAACCACCACCGGTCCGTACGCAACGTCTTCGCCGCGATCGCAGCGCGCGAGCGCCCCGGATCCGACCTCGTTGCCGTCGTCGTCATTGACGTCTCCCTGACGGTGCTGACAGTGGCCTGCATCTGCCGGCGGGCGCGCCTGTTTGGGGTGTGCGTCCGCAATGTGTGGCACACGTTACAACGAAGGTCAGCTTCCTGCTGTGTAAGGGAAGGCTTACCACCGGCTACAGATCAGGGGCGGCCAGCCGGCGGATCGGCCCGGCGCAGGCGGCGGGCGACCACCGGGCCAGCTGATCGGCCGACGAGACCCCGTCGCGGGGCGCGGGAGCGACAAAAAACGCGGGGGTACGGGACTTGACCTGCGCATCAAGCGCCTCGGCGAAGGCGGTACGCGCATCGAGCAGCTCCCGCCAGCCGTCACTGACCCGTTGATCGCCCAACCGCCCGACATAGATCCGGGTGGCGGCGTTCTCGTCCCGGACCGCGACGGCCCGCGCCTGCGGGGTGGTGGTGGCGCCGGGCGGGACGAGCCGGTTGAGCCGGTCTTCGAGCTCGAGGCAGGCGCTGTCGCGGAGGCGCCGATCCTCCCGGGCATCCGCGGCGTCGTCCCGGAAGCCGGAAACGGCGCGCAGCACGGCGAGCCCACCGGCGCAGAGCACGATGACGATGACGGCGGCGGCCACCGAAATCCCGGCGACGAACAGCCGGCGGCGGCGGCGCTTCTTCGTTTCGGCCTCGGACCCGGTCGGCTGCCCGGGGCGTGTGCTCGACGTCCTTGTCGTTCTCGCTCGGGGCCTGGTCCCGGAGCCGAGCCGGCTGTCGCGTCCGGCTGATGCACCGCTCGGGGCGTCGTCCTCGCCGGAATCGGATGGCTCCGCCCCGCCGGTCCCGGTCCGGCTGCCCGCGCCGGTTCCGCTGCCGGCGCCGCTCGCGCTGCCCGCGCCACCGGCGCTGCTTGCGGTCCCGTAGGTGCTCGCGCTGCCGGCGCCGCTCGCGGTCCCGGTGCTGGCCGTGGCTCGAGGCACGGCTCGGGTCTCCGATGTCGTGTCGGCGTCGAAGGCGGACGCGGAGACAGCACCGGCGGGCGGGCCGGTGGTCGGCTCGTCGGCCGTGCGGTAGCCGTCGGACTCCTGGTCACGCGGCCCGTCACTCATCGATCCAGCGCTCACCGGCCCAGTGAAACACGCCGGTCAATGCCCCGCCCAGTGGCGCGACGTGGACCCGTCCCACCCGGCAGCCCGGCCCGGGCGGCCCGCTGCGGGTGCGGTCCGGCCGGGACGCGCCCGGGTAGCCCGCCGGCGCTTCATCCTCGGTGGAGCTGCCGGCGCGGGTCCAATCGGGAGTAATCCGCCGGGTCCGGCGTGAGCTAGATGTAGGGACCAGCACCGTTGTTGATGCGGGTGATCGGTGGTTGGCCGGCGAGGGCGGTGTGTCCGCGGTGATGGTTGTAGGTGTGTAACCAGCTGGGCAGTGCGTCGGCGCGGTCTTGGCTGCTGGTGAACGGCCTGGAGTAGATCCATTCGTCGGCCATGGTGCGGTTGAAGCGTTCTGCTTTGCCGTTGGTCTGAGGACGGTAGTGGCGGGTGAAGCGTGGTTGGGCGCCGAGGTCGGCCAGGGCGTCGCGCCAGGCGTGGCCGCGTCGGTAGGCCAGGGCGTTGTCGGTCATGACGCGTTCGATGGCCGGGATGCCGAGCCGGGTGAAGTAGGCGGCTGCGCGGCGTAGGAACGCGGCGCTGGTGGCGCTGGTTTCGTCGGGGTGGATTTCGGCGTAGGCCAGCCGGGTGTGGTCATCGATCGCGGCGTGGATGTATTCGTAGCCGACGCGGGGGCTGGTGCGGGCGCGGCGGTGGGCGTCGCTGTCGCGGCCGTGGGCGCGCCAGCCTCCGCCGTCGCGGAGCCGACCGATCTTCTTGACGTCGACGTGGACGAGTTCGCCGGGCCGTTGGCGTTCGTAGCGGCGGATCAGCTGGCCGGTGGGCCGGTCGAGCCAGGCGAGGCGGTGCAGACCGTGACGGGTCAGCACGGCGTGCACCGTTGAGGCGGGCATGCCCAGCAGTGGTGCGAGCCGGCGGGAGCCACGTTTGAGGCTGGTGCGTAGGGCGCAGATGCGGGCCTCGACTTCGGGCGTGGTCTTGGCTGGGATACGGTGCGCGGTGCTGGGCCGGTCGTGGAGCCCGGCGTCGCCTTCGGCGCGCCATCGGGCTAGCCATTTGTAGCCGGTAGCGCGGGACACGCCGAGTTCCTTGGCGACGTGGGCGACCGGGCGTCGATCGGTGACGACACGCTGGATGAGCAGTCGTCGGCCGTGCAGGGTCAGGCGGGCGTTACGGTGGGCCATAGAGACCTCCGGTCAGGGTGAAAGCGTCGCAACTTCCACCTCGCCGGAGGTCTTCTCACATCTCAAGCCGACACGCCGTCAACAACGCTCATGGGCACTACAGCTAGACGCCGGGCCCGGCGCGGGCGTGACGCCGAGACCAAGCGCGAGCGTGACGCCGGGGACCAGCGTAAGAACCGCGCTGCAGGCGGGTCAGCCGGAGGCGTTGCCGGTCAGGTTCCAGGACTGCAGATGCAGGGCCGGTGCCGTGTAGCGGACCCCGGACCATCGGTCCGGCAGCGCCACCGCCTCCGCCCCCACTCCGAGCACCGCTCCCGGCCCCAGCGCCTGCGGGTAGGACTGCGTGAACCGCATGTTTCCCACCGCCGCCGTCACCTCGCCGTCCTCCACCAGCCAGACACCGTTGCGGGTCAGGCCGGTGATGACCAGGCTCTTCTGGTCCAGCACGCGGGTGTACCAGAAGTCGGTGATCAGCAGACCCCGCCGCATGCCGCTGACCAGGGCGCGAGCCGAGGCCGCCGTCGGGCCTTCGCCGGTCTCGGGGGAGGAGTCACCGCCCGGCCGGGACGCCAGCCGCAGGTTGGCGGCGATCGGGCCCCAGGAGCGGGATGCCGCACCGGCGTGGCCGGTGGAGACGGAGCCGGCTTCGGCCGCTGAGGTGCGGTCGTGGCTGACCGCCGTGGTGGTGCCCTCGTCGACCAGGATCAGGGTGTCGCGCGGCGTGCCCTCCTGGTCGAACGGCAGGGTCGCGCCCAGGGGCTCGTCGAGGATGGTCACCGCCCGGTCGAACTGCTGGGCGCCCAGCTCGGCGAAGGACTGGTGCTGCGCGAACGCTTTGCCGTTGAAGCCGAACGTGGACAGGTTGTCGAGGATGTCGGCGACCGCGGTCGGCTCCAGGACGACCTCGTAGCGGCCCGGGGGCAGCTCGATCGGGCGGCCGCCGGCGCGGGCCTTCGCTGCTGCTCGGGCACCCAGCGCGGTGCCGTCCAGGTCGGTCAGGCGGCTGCTGGCGCGGCGGGCCACGCCGTCCGCCCCGGCGAGGCGGGCGATGCCGTCCATCGCGGCCTCGGCGGCCCGGCCCTCGACGGCTTGGCCGGCGGTGTTGGCGAAGCCGCCCGAGGAGTATGTCGTCCGGCAGAAGCCGGCCGTCTCCAGCCCGTCGGCGGCCCGGACGAAGTCGCGGACGCGGGCGGCGCGCTCGTGCGGGCCCGCGGCGGCGGTGGCCTCATCGAAGGCGGGGGACTCCCGCAGCGGTGTGGGTGGGGTGAGGCCGGGCCAGGCCTGGTCGGGCGGGGAGAGACGGGAGGCGGCGATGGTGCGTTCGACCAGCGACTGCAGGCCCTCGGGGTCGGTCACCGTCGTGGAGCCGCCGGCTGTGCGGCCGTCGAGGCGCAGGCGCAGGCGCACGGTTGTGGTGGCGTCGGCGACGTTCTGGTGGATCGCCGAGTTCGCGAAGCGGGTCAGTGCCTCGGCGGAGTGGGCCGCGACCACCTCGGCCTCCGCTCCCGGCCCGGCCAGCCGCCGGGTCAGCTCGACGACCCGGGCCGCCAGATCAAGCTCGGCGCTCATGCGCATCCTCCGTCTCGCCGGCCGGACTGCTGCTCGTGACTGGTCATCCCCGCACCCCCACGCGCACGTTGGTGAAGCGGGCCGGGGCGGCCGGGTGGCCAATGTGCCCGATCTGGCCGGGCTGGCCCTTGCCGCAGTTCGGCGTGCCCCACGCGACCGTCTCGGAGGACAGCATGTCCATCGACTGCCAGAACTTCGGGCCGATCCCCGTGTACGTCGGGTTGCGCAGCATCCGCCCGCGCTTGCCGTTCTTCACCTCGTACCCGATCTCGCAGCCGAACTGGAAGTTGAGCCGGCGGTCGTCGATCGACCAGGACCGGTTGATGTCCATCAGCACGCCGTCGTCGGTCGCCGCGACGATCTCGTCGAGGGTGTGCGGGCCGGGCTCCAGGCCGACGTTGGTCATCCGCACCATCGGCAGCCGCGCCCAGCCGTCGGAGCGCACGCTGCCGGCGTAGTCCAGGCCGGCCATCGCCGCGGAGTCACGTCCGGCCAGCACGCCGACCCAGCGGCCGTTGCGGACCGCGTCGCGCTTGACCGCCGGTGAGCCCTCGTCGTCGTAGCCGAAGCTGCCCAGGGCGCCCGGGATCGTCGGGTCGATGGTGATGTTCATCAGGTCGGAGCCGTACCGCAGGGTGCCGAGCTGGTCCAGGTCGAGCCAGGAGGTGCCGGCGAAGGCCGCCTCCCAGCCGAGGATGCGGTCGAGCTCGATGGCGTGGCCCACCGACTCGTGGATCTGCAGGGCGAGCTGCTCACCGCCGAGGATCAGGGTGGTCTCGCCGGACGGGCAGAGCGGGGCGGTCAGCAGCGCCCGGGCCTCGTCGGCCATCCGCGCGGCGTTGTCGGTCAGGGCCAGCTCGTCGACGAGCTCCCAGCCGCGGGTGCCGTACTGCCCGCGGTGCGAGGGCCAGGACCGGCGCTGGATCTCGCCGTCGCCGTACGCGCTCGCGGTGATGCCCGCGCCGCACTCGCGGATGTGCTGGTCGATGCGGTGACCGTCGCTGGAGGCGAACCACTTGCGGGTGTCCCAGATCTGGTAGATGCCCTCGGCCAGGTCGGCGCCGGCGTCCCGGGCGGCCGCGGTGGCGGCGACCAGCAGGTCACCCTTGACCGACAGCGGCACCGACAGCGGGTCGATCTCGCAGGCGCTGGCCCAGCTGGCCGTGCCGGCGCCGGTCGGGACCAGGTCGATCGCCGGACCGGGCACCAGGGCGCTGGCGGCGGCGATCTCGGCGGCCCGCCGGCCGGCCGCGCGGGCGGCGGCGTCGGACAGGTCGGGCACGGCGTAGAAGCCCCAGCTGGACCCGACCAGCGCCCGTACGCCGATGCCCGCGCTCTCGTCGGAGCTGAGGTCCTCGACCTCGCCGTCCCGGGCGCTCATGGTCTCGGTGCGGCGCAGCATCACCCGTGCGTCCGCGTATCGGGCCCCGGCGTCGAGAGCGGCCTGGACCGCCGTGCCGGCCTCGTCGAAGTGATCCACGCTCATGCCCGAGACCCTAGGCGAACCCTCCGACATTCTCTGCCCGGTCCGGCGCGGACCCCTCACATCGTGGCCGGATCAGCCGACCATAGGGCCATGGGGAACGGGGAACGACGATGAACCGCCTGCCGGTGCTGGTCTCGCCGTACGGTCCCTTCGCCGGCCTCGCTCTGCACGTGCACGACCTGACCATCCGAGGCCATCACGCGGAGACCCTGGTCGCCGCCGACGAGGCGGAAGCGGTCACGCTGCTGCTCGGCGACCGCCGCACCTACCGGGTCAGCCGGCTGGGCCGGATGTACGCCCTGAGCGCCCTCGGCCGCCTCGACGAGGCCCTGGCCATCGCCGAGGAGCTGGTCAGCGATCCGGCCGAGCTGAGTGGTCCGCGGGCCACCGACGCCAAGATCATGGCCGACACCGCCGAGGTGCTGATCCACCTGGGCCGCATCGACGACGGCCTGCACTATGTCGCCCGGGCCATGGCCGTGCTGGAAGTGGTGCCGCGCAAGGGACTGCGCTACTTCTCCGCCATGTCGTCGCTGGGCGAAGCCGCTCGCGGCGCGGAGCTCTTCGAGCTCGCCGACCACGCCATGCGCCTGTGTGTGGAGTCGTTCGAGTCGCCGGACGACCTGTACCGGTCCGCCGCCGAGCTGACCCACGCCGAGACGTGGCTGGAGTGGGCGCTGCGGCTGGAGCAGGTGGGCCGGACCGAGGAGTCCGCCGCCCTGGTCGACAAGAGCGGGGCCGTGCTGCAGTACTGGGTCGACCAGGGCATCGACTCCCCGGTCGGGGTGGCGCTGCTCGCGGTCTGTCACGCCAAGAGCGGCCGGGTCGCGGAGGCGTTCGCCCTGGTCGACGAGCTGTTGCTGGAGATGCGTGAGGCCGGTCAGCAGCACGAGGCCCGCCTGCTGCATCTCGCGCACGGACTGGCCCTGCGGGCCACCGGTCAATGGCGGGCCGCCCGCCGGGAGTTCCGGGCCGCCCTGGAACTGTCCGTGCTGCGGTCGCAGCGGCTGCTGTTCCAGTACGAGCTGGCCATCACCGCCGTGCACGAGTTCCCCGGCGACGCGACGCAGGCGGCGCTCGAATCGCTGCGCAGCCACGTCGAGGCGCTGTGGCAGCTGCGGCTGGACCGCCGCACGATGCTGCGGCAGGCGTACCGCCGGGTGGAGCTGGAGGCGGCCCGTACGACCGCCGACCTGGCCGCCACCTCCGACGCGCTGACCGGCCTGGGCAACCGCCGGATGTTCGACCGCCGGATCGACACGGTCGCGGACGGCGGTTCGCTGCTGCTGATCGACGTGGACCGCTTCAAGGACATCAACGACCGGTTCTCGCACGGCGTCGGCGACCGGGTGCTGGGTGAGATCGCGGCGGTGCTGCGCGCGCACTGCCGGCACGACGAGGTGGCCATCCGCTTCGGCGGGGACGAGTTCGCCATGTTCCTGACCACCGGCGAGGAGGAGGCCCGGCAGATCGCCGAGCGCATCCGCCGGGTGATCCTGGCCCGGGACTGGAGCACGATCGCGCCCGGCCTGACGGTGACGCTCAGCATGGGCCTGGCCGCCTGCCACAGCGGCGAACGCGGCCGCGACCTCTACGACCGCGCGGACGCCCACCTCTACACGGCCAAACGGGCCGGCCGTAACCAGCTCGCCGCTGCCTGAGCCGGCCCGGCGTCCCGGTGCCGGGTGCAGAATCGGTCCGTGCGTGCTGCCCGGCTGATCAACCTCGTGCTGCTGCTGCAGTCGCGCGGCATGCTGACCGCGGCCGAGCTCGCCGCGGAGCTGGAGGTCTCCGAGCGGACCGTGTACCGCGACGTGCTGGCGTTGTCGGCGGCCGGCGTGCCGGTCTACGCCGAGCAGGGCCGCACCGGCGGATACCGCCTGGTCGGCGGCTACCGCACCCGGCTGACCGGGCTGAGCCCGGCCGAGGCCGAGGCATTGTTCCTGGCCGGGCTCCCCGGTCCGGCGCGGGACATGGGTCTGGCCGAGCCGGTACGGACGGTACGGCGCAAAGTGCTCGCCGCCCTGCCTCCGGTGCTGCGGGACGCCTCGCAGAGCGCCGGTCAGCGCTTCCACCTGGACGCGCCGGGCTGGTTCGGCGACACCGATCCGCCTCCGCTGCTGGCCGACCTGGCCCGGGCGGTCTGGCACGACCAGGTCCTGACCCTGCGGTACCGCAGTCGTGACGAGGTGACCCGTACCGTCGCGCCGTACGGTCTGGTCCTCAAGAACGGCGTCTGGTACCTCGTCGGCAAGGTCGGCGCCGACCTGCGGGTCTACCGCGCGGACCGGGTCGTCGCGGCGGAGCCGGCCGGGGACACCTTCGAACGGGAGCCGGACTTCGACCTGCCGTCGTTCTGGGCGGGCCGGGCCGCGGACTTCGTCCGGCAGATGCTGCGCGAGACCATCACGGTCCGGCTCAGCCCGGACGGTCTGCGGCTGCTGCGGTACGTGGTCGAGCCCATCGCCCGCCAGGAGGCCGAGCAGGCAGCCGGCGAGCCGGACCCGGACGGCTGGATCCGGACCCGGCTGCCGGTCGAGTCGCCCGACGTGGCGTACACGTACGTGCTGAGTCTCGGCCCGGAGGTGGAAGTGATCGACCCGCCGGAGCTGCGGTCCCGGGTCGCCGCGGCCGCGGAGCGGACGCGCGCGCTCTACCGGTAGCCGGTCACGTCGGCGGGCTTGCCGGGATCCTGCACCTCGACCAGGTAGCGCCACGCGTCCGGCCGGCTGCCGTCGAGGTCGGTGAAGCCGTACACCTGGGCCAGCTCGCCGCTGGACACCGAACGGCCGTTCCACCGGGCCCGGTCCTCGTCGGCGGCCAGCGCGACGACCGCGCGCCCGACGAAGGCCGGGGTTTCCGAGATGGCGAAGTGCGGCTCCCGCTCGGTGGCCTGCTGCCAGTTCTCCTCGGTGACGTCGAAATTGTCGAGCATCATCTCCGAGCGCAGCCAGCCCGGGGTCAGCGCCACCGCGGTCGCGCCGTGCTCCGCCAGCTCCTGCGACCACGCGAAGGCGAGCCGGTTCACCGACCACTTGGCCAGGTCGTAGAAGACCGACAGCCGGTAGTTCACCGCGTTGTAGGCGGTGGTGCCGTCACCCATCTCCACAACCAGGCCGCCGGGCGTACGGATCAGCAGCGGCAGCGCGAAGTGGCTGGTGATGATGTGCGTGTCGACCGCCAGCCGGAGCAGCCGCAGCCCGGGGTCCAGGTCCTGCTCCCAGACGGGCTTGTGCCAGGTGGCCAGCGGATCGCCGCCCCACACGTCGTTGACCAGCACATCCAGCCGGCCCTGCTCGGTGTCGATGCGTTGCACGAGGGCTTCGACCTGCTCCGGGACCAGATGGTCGACGGGAACCGCGATGCCGGTGCCCCCGGCGGCCGTGACGAGCTCGGCGGTCTCCTCGATGGTCTCGGACCGGTTCATCTCGGAGCGTTGAGCGCGGGTGCTGCGCCCGGTGGCGTAGACGGTGGCGCCGGCCGCACCGAGCTGCACGGCGATCTGCCGCCCGGCGCCGCGTGTCGCCCCGGCTACGAGGGCGACCTTTCCGGTCAGTGGTTGCTTCGTCATACGGTCGACCCTGTCCACAAAACCTGACAGCGGGCGTCCGGTTTTCTCAGTTGGGCGAAAGTAGATCCTCAGGTACGAGATCGGCCGTCACCGGCTCCTCGAGATGGAGCACCTCACCGGGCCTGGTGACGGAACGCTCGACGTAGTAGTCACCGCGCAACTGGTAGAGGTGCAGGGTGGCACTTTCCTGCTCGACCAGGAGATACCAGGGAATGCCGGCCGCCGCGTAATAGTGGCGCTTGAGGACGCGGCTCACCTCGTCCGACCGCGACGTCACCTCGGCCACGAGAACGGCCGCGCACGCGTCGACGAGCTGGTCGTCGAGGTTGATGGCCCGGGTCATGATCATGTCGGGATTGGCTATCCGCTGCAGGCCGAGTCGCAGGTTGACCCGGCCGAGCAGGTGCCAATCGGAGGCTGCCGCACCGGCGCGCAGAGCGTCCATGATCCTGCCGACGATGAACTGATGCCGCGGATGACCCCGAGCGCTCAGATACAAGCTGCCGTCGAACAGCTCGATGCGTTCGTTTGTCTCACCGAGGTCGAGGTAGGCCTCCACGGACATCGGCTACTTGTTTCATTGCCCTAGGACCGCGGCCCGGCCAGGCTTCGGTCTAGACGTCCGGGCTGTCGCTCTCATTTCGGCTGCCCACCTCGGT
>NZ_JBSGFR010000006.1:0-256999 GCF_053603475.1 Actinoplanes sp. NPDC004185
CCACGATCAGGTCCGTCAGCTCCTCCATGGAGATCATCATCGGCAACGCTCCGGGGCCGGCGGTCGCAGGCCGGCGGGCGTGGGCCGGCAGGCGTGGGCCAGCGGGCCGGGCGAGGCCAGCTACTTCACCATGCCCCGGCCGCTACAGCTAGTGCTTCGGGGAGGAGGCGGGATCTGCGTCTAGGTCGCCGGGGAGGCCTTCCGCGGCTGGGCCCTCGTAGGTCGGTCGGGCACCGCCCGTGGGCGGCCCTTCATCCGAAACCACACCGTCGGCCGAGACCGCATCTGGCGGGGCCACACCGTCGGCCGGAACCACGCCGCCAGCCGCGCCGTTGCCGGAGACCGCACCGCCGCGCGGAGCTACGCCGTTGCCGGAGACCGGACCACCAGCCGGAACCGCCCCATGACCTGAGCCCGCACCACCAGCCGAGGCCGCACCTTCGACCAATACCGCACTGTCCGCCGAGGCCACCCCATTGGCCGGGGCCACGCCATCGGGATGGGACGCTGCCGGGCTGGGCGGCTGCTCGCCGTCGTCAGCAGGAGTCGGCTCCGCGAGCGACAAATGACGCGTAGCGAAACGCCAGCCGATCGCGTACAGCAGGGTGATCAGGCCGCAGGCGATCAGGATGACGCGTTCGTCCACGCGGTCCACGAAGGCCGCCGCGCCGAGCTGGCTCACCGAGATGGCCAGCGTCGCCAGCATCATGTCGGTGGCGAACACCCGGCCGCGGAGCCGGTCCGGCACCTCACCCTGCAGGGCGTAGTTGGACAGCACCCAGTTCGTCCCGCCCGCGAAGTGGGCCACGAAGACCAGCGCCAGCACCAGGGGGAACCACGGCGCGAAGGCCACGCCGATGTAGCCGAGGCCGTACAGGCCCATCGACAGGGCCAGGCCGGGCAGCAGCCAGGTGCGGTGGTTCAGGACCGGCCGCATCACCAGTGGTCCGACCAGAGCGCCGGCTCCGCGTACGGCGAAGAGCAGACCCGCCCCCAGTGCGCCGACGCCGTAAAGGCCGGCCAGCAACGGGAAGACTGTCAGTACGCCGTTGCCGAGGCCCACCGCCGACTTCACGGTGACCAGAGCGCGCAGCCTCGGCCGGGCCCCGATGTAGCGCAGCGCTTCGATCAGAGCGTGCCAGGCGCGCGGTGGCACATGGTTCGGGTCTCGTGGCGCCTGGAGCGGCCGGCGGATCATCGCGGTCAGCACCGCCGCCACCAGCAGGCTGACCGAGGCGACCGCGAAACTGACGTACGGGCCGAAGGCGCTGCTGACGATGCCGCCCAGCGAGGCGCCGACGATGGTCATGGTGCCCCAGGCCGAGCCGGCCACCGCGTTGGCCGCGGCCAGGTCGGCCGGGTCGACCACGTTCGGCAGCGCCGCGGATGCCGCCGGGGAGTAGAAGGCCTTGGCGATCGCGACGGCGCCGATGGCCACCAGGGCCAGCGGTGCGGTGGCCGCCGACCGGACGAAGAACAACAGCAGGATGGCCACGAGCGCGGCCACATTGGCCGCGATGAGGATCGTGCGGCGGGCCAGCCGGTCGGCGACGGTTCCCGTGTACGGCAGCAGCAGCGCATTGATCCCGGTGTCGGCGGCCAGCACCAGCGCGCCCCACACGCCGCTGCCGGTCAGCTCGGGCAGCAGCACCAGCAGCGGCACCATGACGAACCAGTCGGAGCCGAACACGACCAGCTCGGCCCCGAACAGCCGCCGGAAGTCACGGTTACGGGTAAGGACCGAAAAGGGAGTCGCCACGTACCGGAATCTACCGGTCGGGTCGTGCTGCGGCGCGGCGGCCGACCCCGCAGGGCCGGCCGCCGCGTCGTTGTCAGGCCGGCGGTGGTGTCGCCGGGCGGCGCGGCATCTTCAGGACCTCGAACTGGTCCGTGTAGCCGCGCAGGGCCCCGCTCTGCGGCTGCGCCTCGGCCCGCGCCGGCTGTCCGGCCGGTGAACCCTCCGGCGCCTCGTGCGCGCCGCCGCTCGAATCCGGGACCTGGTCGTCGGCCGGGACCGCACCGCCGGGCTCGTCGGCCGCGTGCTTCGGCGTCTCCGCCGGCTCGATCGCACCGCTGCGCTTCATCGCCTTGCGGGCCCGGCGCCGTTCGCGCCGGGTGCGGCCCTTCAGCTTGGTGTTCTCCACCATCGTGTAGAGCGCGGGCACCAGGACCAGGGTCAGCAGGGTCGAGCTCACCAGGCCGCCGATGACCACGATGGCCAGCGGCTGCGAGATGAAGCCGCCCTCGCCGGTGAGCCCGAGGGCCATCGGCAGCAACGCGAAGATCGTCGCGATGGCCGTCATCAGGATCGGCCGCAGCCGGTGCCGGCCACCCTCGACGACGGCTTCCTGCACGCCCAGACCCGCCTGGCGGTAGTGGTTGATCAGGTCGAGCAGCACGATCGCGTTGGTGACCACGATGCCGACCAGCATCAGCACACCGATCAGGGCCGGGACGCCGAGCGGGGTGCCCGTCGCCAGCAGCAGCGCGATCGCCCCGGTCGCCGCGAACGGGATGGAGATGAGCAGGATCAGCGGCTGCAGCAGGCTGCGGAAGGTGGCCACCATGATCACGAAGACGATCGCGATCGCGGCCAGCACGGCCAGGCCGAGGTCGGCGAACGCGTCTGCCTGGTCCTGGCTGACGCCGCCGATCTCGTAGCTCGCACCGGCCGGCAGCTGCAGCGCGTCGAGCCGCTTGGTCAGCTCCGTCGTGGTCTTGCCGACGTTCGAGCCGGTCGCCGTGCCCTTGACCGTGACGCTGCGGTTGCCGTCGATCCGGGTGACCTCCTCCGGACCGCCGACCTCGGCGATGTCGGCCACCGAGTCGAGGGAGACGAGCTGGCCGCCGGGCGTGGTCAGCGGCAGCTTGCGCAGCGCGTCGGCGTTGGCCGGCGGTGCGCCCAGCGCGACGACGACGTCCTGGCCGACCCCGTCGACGGTGATCTGCCCGGCCGGGGCCGAACGGAACGCCCCGGCCACCGACTGACCGATCGCGGCCTCGGTGAGCCCGCGGGCCGCCGCGGCGGCCCGGTCGACCTTGACGTCGAGGCGCGGAACGCTCGCCGCGAGCGTGCTGCTCACGTCGGTGACCTCCGGCGTGCCGGCCATGGCGTCCTGCACCTGCTTGGTGGCGGCCGTCAGCGCCTGCTGATCGCCCGCCTGCACCACGACGGCCAGGGCGCTGCCGTCGAAGCCGGTGCCGCTGTCGTTGCCGACGGTGACCTCGCCGACGTCCTTCATCCCCTTGAACTGCTCGCGCAGCTCGTCGGAGACCTTGGCCGCGTCGACGTCCTCCTTGAGCGCCACGTTGAAGCTGGCGCCACTGGCCCCGCCGGAGCCGACGAACGGGTTGAACTCGCCGTTGCCCACGGTGACCTGGTAGTTCTTGATGTCGTCGCGGGCGGCCAGCACGCCTTCGACCTTCTTGGCCGCCGCGTCGGTGGTCGCCAGGTCGGTGCCCACCGGCAGGTCCTGGGTGAGCGCGATGGTGTCCTGGCCGGACTCGTCGAGGAAGTTCGTCTCGAGCCGGCTGGCCAGACCGAGCGTGCCGATCAGGATGACCAGGCCGATCGCGATGGTGCTCCAGCGGGTGATCCGGCTGCGGGTCACCCAGCGGATGATCGGCAGGTACGCGCGCTGCAGCGGGCTGCGGAGCTCCTTCTCCTCGGCGGCCCGGCGGACCTCCTCGGACTCGGAGCCGCCGGCGGCGGGCCGCAGGAACCAGTACGCGAGCACCGGCACCACGGTCAGCGACACGAAGAGCGAGGCGACCAGAGCCACCGTGACCGTGATGGCGAACGGCGCGAAGAGCTGACCGACGAAGCCGCCGACCAGGGCGATCGGGGCGAACACGGCGACCGTGGTGAGCGTGGAGGCGGTGACCGCGCCGGCCACCTCCTTGACGCCGGACGTGATCGCGTGGACCTTCGTCTCGCCGTACCCCAGATGCCGTTTGATGTTCTCCAGCACGACGATCGAGTCGTCGACCACCCGGCCGACCGCGATGGTCAGCGCCCCCAGGGTGAGCAGGTTGAGCGAATAGTCGCCGAGCTTGAGAGCGATGAGCGCGATCACCACGGACAGCGGGATGGACACCGCGGTGACCAGCGTCGAACGCACCGACAGCAGGAACACCAGGATGACGATCACGGCCATGATCAGGCCGAGCAGGCCCTCGGTGGTCAGGCTCTCGATCGACTTCTCCACGAACGGCGCCTGGTCGGTGATGACCGTGAGCTTGGCGTTCGAGGACTTCTCGAGGTCGGCGATCTTGTCGCGGACCTCGTGGGAGATGTTGACCGGGTTGCCGTCCGGTGACGCGGTGACGGCGATGCCGAGGCTCTCGACCCCGTCCGTACGCGTGAACGACGTGGCCGTGGCCAGCTGCTGGTTGACCGAGGCGACGGACCCCAGGGTGACCGGGCCCTTGCTGCCGCTCAGGTAGAGGCCCTTGAGCTCGTCGAGGGTCCGGATCGGCTGACCGACCTGCACACTCAGCGAGCGGCTGCCGTCGGTGACCGCGCCGGCCGGGATCGAGACGCCGTTGTTCTGCAGCAGGGTGGCGATCGCGCGCGGGTCGACGCCCGCGGCACCCAGCTTGGCCCGGTCGGGCGTGATCACGATCTGCTGGTCACGGGTGCCCGTGACGGCGACCTCGCGGACACCCTCGATGGCGTTGAGCTCGGGAATGACGCTCTGCTGGAGCCGGTTGGCCAGCGCCGCCTGGTCCTTGCCGCCGTCGGACGCGGCCAGGATGATCGCCGGGATGTCGTCGGTGCTGCCGGCGAAGATGGTCGGCTCGACGTCGTCGGGCAGCGTCGGCTGGATCCGGTTGACCGAGGTGGTCAGCTGGTTGACCGCGTTGTCGAGGTCGGTGCCGAACTCGAAGAGGACCTGGATGGTGGCCGAGCCCTCACGGGTGGTGGACGTGATGGTGTCCAGGCCGTCGGCGCCCTTGACGGCGTCCTCGATCGGCTTGGTCACCTGCGCTTCCATGATCTCCGGGCTGGCACCGGGCAGGACCACCCCGATGAACGCGCCCGGGAACTCGAGCGAAGGCAGCAGCTGCTGCTTGAGCGACGGCACCGTGTAGATGCCGAAACCGGTGATCACCACCGCGATGAGGGCGACGAGCCCCCGATTGGCGAGACTGAGCCTGGTCAGAAATGACATGTGCTCCCCCGTGAAAGTTCGGCCAAGGCATATAGTTTGCCCGACGCGAACAAATGGTTTTCGCCGGGGTCCGCTGATAGCGTCCCGTCACAAGAAGGACGCGCTCCGGCCACCGGTGCGCAACACAGGAGGTGCGGTGGCCGAGAAAGAACGACTCATCGCGGACATTATGGGCGCGCAGCAACGGCTCCAGCACCTGTTCGCCTATGACCGCTCGGACCCGCTGTTCGCCTCTCAGCTCACCATGCCGCAGCTCAAGATCCTGCTGCTGCTGCACCGGCTGGGCGACACCTCAGGGCGGGAGCTGGCCGGGCTGCTGGGAGTGAGCCTGGCCACGATGAGCGGCATGGTCGACCGGCTGGTGGCGCACGATCTGGTGACGCGGGCGGAGGACCCGCACGACCGCCGGGTCCGCCGGATCACGCTGAGCAGCACCGGCGCGAGGATGATCGCTGACATCATCACGGCCGGGACGGAGAAGCAGACCCGGGTGCTCAAGCGCCTTACGGACGCCGAGCTGCGCACGGTCGCGGAAGCGATGACGGCGATGGTCCGCGCGGCCTCCGAGGAAGCCGAATCAGCGGCGTGCGGCGTTCCCCAGGAGCAGCCGGCCGTCAACGCGACCAAGGCCTGACCCACCCGCTCACGGCGAGACGCCACGCGCGCCGGCCCGCCCGTGAGGGCCGGGCGCGCGACGCGCGACCCGGCCGGGGCAGCCGCGTCAGGCCAGGTCGAGGGCCTGAGCGGCCGCCATCACGTCGTTCCTGATCGTGGTCGGCGAGGGCGCGGTGCTGATCGCCCACTCCGGGTCCTTGAGGCCGTGCCCGGTGACCGTGCAGACCACCGTGCTGCCGGCCGGGATCATCCCCGCCTCGGCCTGCTGCAACAGCCCGGCCACACTCGCCGCGCTGCCCAGCTCGACGAAGACACCCACCTCGCGGGCCAGCAGCCGGTAGGCCGAGAGGATCTCCCGGTCGGTCACCGCCGAGATCAGCCCACCCGAGTTGTCCCGGGCGTCGAGGGCCTTGGTCCAGCTCGCCGGGTTGCCGATCCGGATGGCGGTGGCGATCGTGGACGGCTCCGGCACCACCTGGCCGTTGACGATCGGGGCCGCGCCCGAGGCCTGGAAGCCGTACATCTTGGGCACGACCTTGCTGTTGCCCGCCTCGTGGTCCTCCTGGTAGCCCATCCAGTACGCGGAGATGTTGCCCGCGTTGCCGACCGGCAGGCAGTGGATGTCGGGCGCGGTGCCGAGCGCCTCGACGATCTCGAAGGCGGCCGTCTTCTGGCCGTGCAGGCGGAAGATGTTGACCGAGTTGACCAGCGAGACCGGGAAGTCCTGGGACAGTTTCGAAGCCAGCGCGAGGCAGTCGTCGAAGTTGCCGTTGACCTGGAGCAGCTTGGCCCCGTGGACCAGCGCCTGGGCCAGCTTGCCGAGCGCGATCTTGCCCTGCGGCACCAGCACCGCGCAGGTCAGCCCGGCCCGCGCCGCGTACGCGGCCGCGGAGGCGCTGGTGTTGCCGGTCGAGGCGCAGATGATCGCCTTCGACCCCTCCTCGACGGCCTTGGACACGGCCATCGTCATGCCGCGGTCCTTGAAGGAGCCGGTCGGGTTGGCCCCTTCGACCTTGAGGTACACGTCAGCGCCGGTGCGCCGGGACAGCACCGGCGCGGGCACGAGCGGCGTGTTGCCCTCATGCAGCGTGACCACCGGGGTGGTCGCCGACACCGGCAGCCGGTCCCGGTACGCCTCGATCAAGCCCCGCCACATGGCACTGCCCCTTCGTCGTCAACCTTGCAAGCATGCCGTACTTACCCGAATGTCGAGACTTATCGTCCACGGACCGGGATCAGGCGCCGCCCTCGACGCGCAGCACGCTGGCGATCGAGCGGACGATGTCGAGCGACCGGAGATCCTCGACGGTGGCCGCCAGGTTCGCGTCCGGCGCGCCGTGGGTCACGATCACCAGCGTGGCGTCCTCGTCCCGGCCGGACTGCCGCACGGTGGCGATGGACACCTCGTGCTTGGCGAAGATGCCCGCCACGGTGGCCAGCACACCCTGACGGTCGGCCACGTCGAGACTGATGTGGTAGCGCGTCACGGACTCGCCGATCGGGCGGATCGGCAGGTGGGCGTACGAGCTCTCGCTCGGCGCGCGGGTGCCCGAGAGCCGGTTGCGGGCCGCCGCCACGATGTCGCCGAGCACGGCGCTGGCGGTGGGCGTACCCCCGGCTCCCCGGCCGTAGAACATCAGCTGCCCCGCGGCCTCGGCCTCGACGAAGACCGCGTTGAAGGCGTCGCCGACGCCGGCCAGCGGGTGGCTGCGCGGGATCATCGCCGGGTGCACCCGGACGCTGACCGAGTCGGTGCCCGCGGAGTCCGGGCCGCGCTGGGCGATGCACAGCAGCTTGATCGTGCAGCCCATCTCCTTGGCACTGGCCATGTCGGCGGCCGTCACGCCGGTCATCCCCTCGCGGAACACGTCCGCGGCGGTGACCCGGGTGTGGAAAGCCAGGGAGGCGAGGATGGCGGCCTTGGCGGCGGCGTCGAAACCCTCGACGTCGGCGGTCGGGTCGGCCTCCGCGTACCCCAGCTCGGTGGCCTCGTCCAGGGCCTCGCCGAAGCCGGCGCCGGTGGCGTCCATCGACGACAGGATGAAGTTGGTCGTGCCGTTCACGATGCCGGTGACCCGGGTGACGCGGTCGCCGTGCAGCGACTCACGCAGCGGACGCAGCAGCGGGATCGCACCGGCGACGGCGGCCTCGTAGTAGAGGTCGGCGCCGCCCTCGGCGGCGGCGTCGTGCAGGGTCGCGCCGTCCTCGGCCAGCAGCGCCTTGTTGGCCGTGACCACGCTCTTGCCGGCCTTGAGCGCCTCGGTGAGCCAGGACCGCGCGGGCTCGATGCCGCCGACCACCTCGATGACCACGTCCACGTCGTCCCGCTTGACCAGGCCGAGCGCGTCGGTGGTGAACAGCGCCGGGTCGATGTCACTGCCCCGCTGCCGGCCCGGCCGGCGCACCGCGATGCCGACGAGCTCCAGCGGGGCGCCGATCCGGGCGGTCAGATCCTCGGACTGCTCGTGCAGCAGGCGCACGACCTCGCTGCCGACCGTGCCGCAGCCGAGCAGGGCCAGGCGAACCGCGGGCTTCTCAGAACTCATCCCACATCCAATGCGAGCAGATCATCTTCGGTCTCCCGGCGGACGATCACGCGAGACGCGCCGTCGCGCACGGCGACCACCGGCGGCCGGGGCACGTGGTTGTAATTGCTGGCCATGCTCCGGCAGTACGCGCCCGTACCGGGCACGGCGAGAAGATCTCCGGGCTGCACGTCGGCGGGCAGGAATTCATCCTTCACGACAATGTCCCCGGATTCACAATGCTTTCCCACGACGCGGGCGAGCAACGGGGGTGCGTCGGACTCGCGACCGGCCAGCGTGGCCGAGTACGAGGCGTCGTAGAGGGCGGTACGGATGTTGTCGCTCATCCCGCCGTCCACGCTCACGTACGTCCGGATGCCGTCGACGTCCTTGACCGTGCCCACCTCGTACAGGGTGAACACAGCCGGTCCGACGATGGCCCGGCCGGGCTCGATCGAGAGCTTGGGCCGCCGCAGATTCTCCGCCGCGCACTCGGCGTCGACGATCTTGTTGATCCGCTTGGCCAGGTCGCCGGCCGGCGACGGGTCGTCCTGGGTCGTGTAGGCGATGCCGAAACCGCCGCCGAGGTCGAGCTCCTCGAGCTCGACGCCGCGCGCGTCGCGGATCTGCGCCTGCAGCTCCAGCACCCGCCGGGTGGCGACCTCGAAGCCGGACGTGTCGAAGATCTGCGAGCCGATGTGCGAGTGCAGCCCGTGCAGATCCAGCACGCCCTCGTCGAGCACCCGGATCGCCGCCTCGAACGCGGCCCCACCGGCCAGCGAGAAGCCGAACTTCTGATCCTCGTGCGCGGTGGCGATGAACTCGTGGGTGTGCGCCTCGACGCCGACGGTGACCCGGATCAGCACCTTGGGCCGCTTGCCGCTCTCCCGGGCCAGCGCGGTCAGCCGGTCGATCTCCTGGAACGAGTCCAGGATGATCCGGCCGACGCCCGCGTCCAGCGCCCGGGTCAGCTCGGAGATCGACTTGTTGTTGCCGTGGAAGCCCATCCGCTCGGCCGGGAAACCGGCCGCCAGCGCGACGGCCAGCTCGCCGCCGGAGCAGACGTCGAGGAAGAGTCCCTCCTCGTCGATGACCTTGACCACGGCCTTGCAGAGGAAGGACTTGCCCGCGTAGTAGACGTCCGCGCCGGCGAAGGCGGCCGCGAAATCGCGGCAGCGCGAGCGCAGGTCGTCCTCGTCCAGGAAGTACGCCGGAGTGCCGTGCTCGGCGGCCAGATCGAGCACGCTCACGCCGCCGATCTCCAGGGCCCCGGCCTCGGCGCGGCGCACGGTCCGCGGCCAGAGCTGCGGCACGAGCGCGTTCACGTTCTGCGGGGTACGCAGCCAAGCCGGTCCCCGATTGCCGATGTCGCCGTGCAGCGCCCCGGCCTCATGTGCCCGCATGACTACATCCTCTCGGGGGCGGAGACGCCCAGCAGTGCCAAACCGTTCGCGATCACCGTTCGGGTGGCGTCATTCAGCCACAGGCGGGCCTTGTTGGCCTCGCCGATCGGTTCGTCGCCCTTCGGGAGGATCCGGCAGGCCGGCTCGTCGTAGAACCGGTGGTATGCCCCCGCGACCTCCTCCAGGTAGCGGGCGACGCGGTGCGGCTCACGCAGCTCGGCCGCGCTCGCCACCACGGCCGGATATTCGCCCAGCGCCTTGAGAAGGTCGTTCTCCTTCTCGTTGGTGAGCAACTCGGGCCGGAAGTCGGCGGCCTCGCCGCGGGTCAGCCCCACTGCCGCGGCCTGCCGCGCGGCGCTGGCCGTGCGGGCGGCGACATACTGGACGTAGTACACCGGATTGTCCCTGGAGGCCCGGGTCCACAGGGCGATGTCGATGTCGATCGGCGAGTCCGAGGAGTACCGCGCGAGGGCATACCGGGTGGCGTCGACGCCGAGGGCGTCGACGAAGTCCTCCAGCGTGATGACCGTGCCGGCCCGCTTGCTCATCCGCAGCGGCTCGCCGTCGCGGACCAGGTTGACCAGCTGGCCGATGAGGATCTCGAGGTTGCTGTCCGGGTCGTCGCCGAAACACGCGGCCATGGCCTTCATCCGGCCGATGTAACCGTGGTGGTCAGCACCCAGCATGATCACGACCCGGTCGAAGCCACGCTTGCGCTTGTCCAGGTAGTAGGCGCAGTCCGCGGCGAAGTACGTCCAGTCGCCGTCGGACTTGCGCAGCACCCGGTCCTTGTCGTCACCGAAGTCGGTGGTCCGCAGCCAGGTCGCGCCGTCGGCCTCGAAGATGTGGCCCTGCTCGCGCAGCCGGTCCAGAGCCTCCTGCAGCTCACCCCGGTCGTGCAGGTCCTTCTCGTTGAAGTACGTGTCGAAGTGCACGCCGAACTCGTCCAGCGACTGCCGGATCTCGGCGAACATTAGCTTGACGCCCTCGACCCGGAACACCTCCAGCGCCTCGTCCTCGCCGAGCTTGAGCGCGTCCGGCGCCTCGGCCAGCACCGCGGTGGCGATCTCCGCGATGTACGCGCCGCCGTAGCCGTCCTCGGGGGCCGGTTCACCCTTGGCCGCCGCGTACAGCGAGCGGGCGAACCGGTCGATCTGCGAACCGGCGTCGTTGAAGTAGTACTCCGTGCCGACGTCGGCGCCCGCGGCCCGCAGCAGCCGGGACAGGGCGTCACCGACAGCCGCCCAGCGGACCCCGCCGATGTGCACGGGGCCGGTGGGATTGGCCGAGACGAACTCCAGGTTGATCCGCTGGCCGGCCAGGCGGTCGGTGCGGCCGTACTCCTGACCCGCCAGCACCACGTCGCGCGCCAGCACCCCGGCGGCGGCCGCGTCCAGGCGGATGTTGAGGAAGCCGGGCCCCGCGATCTCCACCGACTTGATGCCGGGACGGCTGCTGAGCTCGTCGGCGAGCGCCGCGGCCAGCTCACGCGGCGCGACACCGGCCTTCTTGGCGAGCTGCATGGCCATGGTCGACGCGTAGTCGCCGTGCTCGGGGTTTCGGGGTCGCTCCACCGTCGTGGTCTCCGGCAGCAGGGAGACATCCAGGCCGCGGGTGACGAATACGGCACGCGCAGCTGTGAGAACGGTGGAAGCGAGGTCAGCGGGAGTCACTGAGCCATGCTATCCGGGTAGACTTTGCCGCCCGGCGGCGTACCGGGGCCTGCTCGCGGGCCCGGCCCGACCTTTCCATCGGATTGACGAGGAACGATGAGCATGAGCACCCCGGGACCCGAGCGGGTCCCGTCCACCGTGAAGGTCGACAAGACGTCGGGCCAGGGCAAGCCGCCCGCGGCCAAGTCCGCCGGGGCCAAGTCCGCGACGCGCCCGGGCGCCCGCCCGCAGGGCAAGGGCGGCAAGGGCCGCAAGCCCACCGCGCCGGTCACGGTCAAGGGCAGCCGCAACTGGGGCCCGATCGCGGTGGCCGGTGTGGTCGTGCTGATCGCGGTCGTCATCATCGGGTACGGCGCGTACGCGTCGATCAAGGGCACCGAGAAGTGGCAGGACAAGGCGGCCGGGATCGAGGGCATCGTCAACTACCGCGCCCAGAACAACCCGGCGATCAACGCGCGTGACCACAAGGACGGCCCGCTCACCTACGTGACGAACCCGCCGGTGGGTGGCGCGCACAACGCCCAGTGGCAGAACTGCATGGGCGACGTCTACGCCCAGCCGATCGCCAACGAGCACGCTGTGCACAGCCTCGAGCACGGCGCCGTCTGGGTGACGTACAAGCAGGGCCTGGCGGCCGACCAGGTCGCCAAGCTCCAGGAGAAGGTCCAGGGCCGGGACTACATGCTCATGAGCCCGGTCGCCAACCTCGACAAGAACATCTCGCTGCAGGCGTGGGGCTACCAGCTCAAGGTCGACAACGCCGACGACAAGCGGATCGACGAGTTCATCAAGGCCCTGCGCGTGAACGCGACCCAGGAGCCGAACGCGGCCTGCTCGAGCGGCAACACGACAACCGGCCCGGTCCAGGCCGCGGCCCCCGCGGGCAACTGATGACCGTCTCGACCGAGTCCGACGCACCGGCCGAGGCCGGTGCGAGCGACGACACCACCCCGGCCGGCCACCACCGGTTCGGGGCGGGGTGGCTCGCCGCCGTACTGGTGTTCGGCCTGCTCGTCGGGCTGGCCATCGGCCTGCTCGGCCCGCGCCTGACCACCCCCGGCGACGACTCGGTCGAGGCCGGCTTCCTGCGCGACATGAGCACCCACCACGCCCAGGCGGTGGAGATGTCGATGATCGCCCACGCGAACTCCACCGACCCCGGCGTCGTGACCCTCAGCGCGGACATCGCCCTGACCCAGCACGGCCAGATCGGCTACATGCAGGCCTGGCTGCGCGACTGGCACCTGAGCCCGACGGCCTCGACGCCCCCGATGACCTGGATGAAGGACTCGGCGGACGCGGTGCAGAACGGCCTGATGCCGGGCATGGCCACCCCGGCCCAGCTGGCCGACCTGCGCAAGGCGACCGGCAAGGCCCTCGACGTGCAGTACCTGACCCTCATGCGCCAGCACCACCTGGGCGGCATCCACATGGCCCAGGAGATCCTCGAGGAATCGGACAACGCCGACGTCACCTGGCTCGCGGACTCCCAGGTCCGCGGCCAGCAGGGCGAGATCAACCTGATCGACTCGATGCTGAAGAAGCTCCAGACGAGCTGACCGACGGCGCGCCGCGGAACCGATTGGCGAGGCCTCCGCGGCGCCTGCTAGGCTCAGTTCCGCTGAGCCCCCGTAGCTCAGGGGATAGAGCGTCGCCCTCCGGAGGCGAAAGCGCAGGTTCGAATCCTGCCGGGGGCACCTGACAGACCATCGATGATGCCTCGGCCGAGCGGCCGGGGCATTTTTGCGTCCGGGCCCCTTCACGAGGTGATGACTACGGCTCGGCGCGGGTAGTTGTTCTCACGAACCTCGGTGAGCATGAAGTCCGCCAGGTCGGCGCGGGACACCTTGGCCGCGAAGGAAAGCCGCAGGTCGGTTCCGGTCCGATAGCTGCCCGTCCGAGGTGCGTCAGTCAGGATCGGTGCGCGGATCACGGTCCACTCCGTGTCACTGTCCCGGACGAGCGCCTCCATCTGCTCCTTGTCCCGGAGCACGGCCCGCTCCAGCAACCACGATGCAGCGACATAAGCAGTGCGGTCGCGGCTTTCGGCGACGCCGTAGTTGCTCAGGATGATCAGTCGACGGGGGCCCTTGTCGGCTGCCACCGACAGCACCGTACGGATGCCTTCGGTACATACGTCTGGGCCTCGTCGTCGCCTGCCCAGGGTGCTGATGATCGCGTCGGCGCCCTGGAGGGTCTTAGCCACCGCCGCGGGGTCGCGGACGTCGCCGCCGATGACGCGGAGCTGGGCGTGCGGGTTGATCCGGGCCGGATCGCGGGTGAGCGCGGTGACCTCGTGGCCGTCCCGCAGGGCGTGCTCGACGACGACGCGGCCGGCGCGGCCGGTCCCGCCGAAGATGGCCAAGCGCAATTGATACTCCTCGAGTGATTATCCGGCACGTATGTCCCGTTTAGTTGCTACAGTGCCGTCGGCAGCATCGGACGTCAACCCTGGAGGCCCGTCATGCTGATCGTCGCCGGAGCCGGCTATGTCGACCCCGACCACCGCGATGCCCTGCTGGAGAGCCTCACCCCGGCTCTCCGTCGGAATCGGACCGCCGCGGGATGCCTGGACTACGTGGTCGCCGCCGACCCGATCGAGCCCGACCGGGTCACCATCTTCGAGCGGTGGGAGTCCGAGGCCCATCTCCACGCACACCTGGCCGGCGTCGCGGCGACCGCGCCGCCGATGCCGGGTGTGCGCAGTGTGGAGCTCGTCCGGTACGAGATCAGCGGGTCCGGCCCGCTCCCGGGCTGAGCAAGCGGCTTACCATCGCAGCGATGCCACCACCGGACGGAACCCACGACGCCGGCGCGAAGGCGGGCCGGCCCCAGCGCGCCGACGGCCGACGCAATCAGGCGCGGGTTCTGGAAGAGGCCTTCGCCGCTTTCGCCACCCACGGGGCCGCGGTTCCGATCCGCGAGATCGCCCGCCGGGCCGGCGTGAGCACCGGCACCGTCACCCGGCACTTCCCCACCAAGGAGGCGCTCTTCCGGGCGGTTGCGCTGCACCGGATCGAGCACCTGGTCCGCAGTGCCGAGGACATCGCCGCCCGGGAGGCCCCGGCAACAGCGTTCTTCACCTTCTTCGCGTTCCTGGTGCGGCAGGGCGCAGCCGATCACGCCGTCGGTGACGCCCTCACCGGTGCCGGCTTCGACCTCCAGACCGCAGCGTCCACAGCCATCAACGACTTCGACACGGCCATGGCGGGCCTGCTCAGCCGGGCGCAGGAGGCCGGAACGGTCCGCGCCGACGTCGACACCGCGGACATCAAGGCCCTCATCGCCGGCTGCATCGCCCGCGACGACGACGGCGCCGCACAACAGCGCATGATCGAGATCGCCTGCGACGGACTTCGGCCTCGCCGGGGCTGACGGGGTAGCGAGTAGGCCACAGACTGGTCTCATGGCCGAAGACACGCCGCTGACGCCGGCGGTGCCCCGGTGGCAGCGGACGCTTGTGCGGTGGCTGGGTCCCGCCGTGTGCGGGGTGGCGCTCAACCAGCTGGCCGACGTCGTGCCCTATGCGGTCGTGGCCGGGGCGCTCTCGCTGGTCGCGATCCTGTACGGGCTCAGCCGACTGGACGCCACGGCGCCGCTGGTCCGCGGTCTGCCGAAGATGCTGCTGCGGGTGATCACGGCCGGGATCGTGGCGGCTCTGTTGCTGCCGGCGTCCTGGTCCCGGCCGGCCATCGGGTCGCTGATCCTGCTGATCGTCCTGCTCGTGCTGCTCACTCCGCAGCGGGGCACCGTGCTGGCGTCCCTGATCGGGATCAGCGTCTTCACGTACGGCGTCAGCCTGGTGTTCCTCACCCCGGCACCGACCGCTCCCGGTCTGCTGGTGGCTGTCTTCGCCTTCGTCGGCGTCGTGATCGCGCTGGCCGGGCTGGCCGTGCTGAGCCGTCCGGAAAGGGTGGTCGGGCCGGCCGGCATGACGGTGGCGAGCCTGCGGCGCCTTCGGGAGTTCGTCGGCGGGGGCCCGGGGAACGGCCTGCTCATCACGTTCGGCGGCGTTGTCGTGCTGCTCTGCGTCATTGCACTGACCAGTGGGGAGCACATAGCGGGCACTGTTCTGGTGCTGTTCTCCGCGCTCTGCCTGGCCGGCGTCGAGGTTGTGCTGTGGCTGCCGGAACGCCATGGCCCGTTCGTCGGGGTGCTGCTCGCCCTCGCCGGCATCTCGCTCACCGCGGTGGGTGCTCTGATCGGTCTGACCGGCGACGGCCGGGGGCTCATCGCGGTGCCGCTGCTGGGCACCGTGGGGTTGGCCCTGACCGTCGGAGGGCTCACGCTGCTCGACGCGACCGGCACGCTGTCCCGGCTCCGCCACCGGGTGACGTATCTGATCACGCCACGTCAGGACGAGTAGATGGACGCGTTGACCGACGCCCGGGATCTGGTGGCCGAGCGATTCTCGGATGCCACCTGGGCGATCCTCACCGGCAGTGTGCTCGGTCCGGACCGGACGGCCGGCTCCGATCTGGACATCGTGGTGCTGCGGGAGGAGCCCGGCTTTCGCGAGAGTCTCTATTTCCGCGGGTGGCCGGTGGAGTTGTTCGTGCATACGCCGGACCGGCTGGCCGGCACCCTCGAGAGAGAGCTGGCCCAGCGCAAGCCGAGCACCCATCGGATGATCGCGCTGGGCGTGCCGCTGCTCGGTGATCCGGGAGATCTGGCGGGGCGGTGCGCGCGGGTCCTGGCCGACGGGCCGCCGCCGCTGACCGCGGCCGAAGGCGACCGGCTGCGGTACGGCCTGACGGATCTGCTCGATGACCACAAGCACGCCGGGGACGACGGCGAACGTGCGGTGATCGCCGCCGCGGTATGGACGGAGTCGGCGCGCGTGGCGCTGGCGTTCGCCGGGCGGTGGCTCAGCACCGGCAAGTGGTTGCTGCGCGAGTTGCGGGCACTCGACCCCGATTTCGCCGCCCGGTGGCTGGCCGCCCGCGATGAACCGGCTGCTCTCGCCGCGGAGGTTCTTGCGAAAGCCGGCGGTCCTCTGTTCGAGGGCTATCGGGCTTGAGAGAAGGCCCCCGGCCGGATCGGCCGGGGGCCCGCCTTTGGCAGAACCGGCTAGCTGCCGGCGATGGTGAACTGCGAGCCCGGCTGGATCACGACGTTGCCGTCGGCCGAGTTCGTGATGGTCACGTTCGACAGAGTCGCGTTGCCGCGGGCGCCGCTCATCGCCAGGATGCCGGCGCCGTTGTTCGACTTGTCGATCCGGACGTTGGTGATGGCGACGTTCGGCATGTTGCCGCCGCCGTTCTTGAACTGGATGCCGTCGTAGGTCGAGTCGATGATGTCCGTGTCGCGGATCGTCACCCCCGTGATGTCCTTCGTGGACGGGAAGAGGGTGATGGCCCCGAACTCCTGGTCCTCGTTCCAGAACGCGCCACCCGTGCGGTACAGGCCGTTGTTGGCGATCACCGTCGTCCCGCCGAACGGCAGCGGGCTGTGGTCGGTGGCCAGCATGATGCCCGGGTAGTTCATCGTGTCGGAGACCAGGTTGTTCTCGATCGAGTTGTTCGAACCGCCGTAGATGGCGATGCCGTTGGCCCGCCACGGCAGCTGGACCGTGTTGTTGAGGAAGTGGTTGTTCGACGCGATGTCGACGGCCTGGTCCTTCACGTACGGGTTGGCCCACACCGCCAGCGAGTCGTCGCCGGTGTAGCGGAACGACGAGTTGAAGACCTTCGAGTTACGCGTACCGTTGGAGAAGTTGATCCCGTCCGCGAAGGTGTTGCGGATCCGCATGCCGGAGAATTCCAGGCCGTCGCCCGGGTTCCAGTAGGCCGGGGTGTCGGAGTAGTCGCGGCCGACCCAGGCGCCGACGTTGACGTGCTCGATCCACACGTTGCTGATCTTCGTGTTCTTGCCGAACCGGCCGTTGAGGCCGTGCCCGCGGTTGGCCCGGTTCGTCGTCATCCCGAAGATGGCCAGGTCGGAGATCTGGGTGTTGTCGTCGATGTCGAAGCCGACGTTGCCCTCGTGCGGATGGTTGATGTTGCCGGTCACGTTCTGCGGCTCGGTGGTCGTGTAGAGCTGCGAGTGCCACATGCCCGCGCCGCGGATCACGGCGTTGCGGATGCCCCGCTGGTTGTACTGGCCGCGGGCCGGGTCCGGCGAGAGGATCTTCTGCTCCTGGCGCCACTGCCCGGCCGGGATCCACACGCAGCTGATCACGCCGTTCTGGTCGTCGGTGACCGCCCGCTGAATCGCGGCGGAGTCGTCGATCCCGTCGTTGGGCACCGCGCCGTAGGTGGTGATCGACGTGCAGTCGGCCGGCTTGTCCGCGGCCGGGGCGACCTGCTCGAGGTCGATCAGGTCGACGACGTAGAAGGCGGCGTTGTCGCCCGAGTCCCGCTGCAACTTGAACCTGGTGCCGGCCGGGTAGGACTGGGCCAGCAGCGCGTGCGACTCGTCGAAGAGCCGGCGCGCGTCGGCCGACGGCGAGTTCGACAGCGACTCGGTGTCGTCGGTGATGCCGTAGAGCCAGCTGTTGCGGGACGAGAGCGTCAGCTTCTGCACGAAGGTGTCGTTCGCGTACAGGCTCAGGGTCGCGGCCTGGCCGCCACCGCCCGGCGCGTCCGGGATGCTGTTGCGCACCACGATGGAGTTGGCCTGGCTGGCCGACGTGAACTCGACGAACTGGCCGGTGCTGTTGAGCCGTACCGACTTGCGGCCCGAGGACTCGGTGGCGAAGTTGGTGTGCCCGAACGTGCGCAGCGGATCCGTCTCCAGCAACGTGCCCTGGTAGCGGGCCGCCTCCGCCTCGTACTCGGTGTACGGCACCGCGGCGCCACGGCCGACGACGATCGACCGGGCCAGCGTGTTGTTGTTCTCGTTCGTCTCCGCGACCGCGTTGCCCACGTCGGCCGTGGCGGTGAGGGTGGCCCCGCCGTTGGTGGCGGTCCACGTGCCGCCGATCGCCACGTTGGCTGTCGCCCCGGCTGCGATGGCTGGGGTGGCGCCGGTCAGCGTGGTGCCGCCGACGACCAGGCGGGTGCTGGACGCGCCGGCCGCGGAGGTGCCCCGGTTGTTGACCGCGACGGTGAACGAGACCGCGGCACCGGCGGCCGGGCTCGCCGGGTTGGAGGTGATGCCGGTGACCTGCAGGTCCGGGCCCGGGGCCTGGCCGACCACCAGCTGCGTCGCCGCGGTGAAGGTGTTGTTGTCGTTGTTCTGCTCGGCGACCGTGTTGGCCGGGTCGGCCACCGCCACGACGCTGTAGCTGCCCATCGGCTGCGCCCCGACGTTCGCCGAGACCGTGGCCGAGGCGCCGGCCGCGAGCGCGCCCACCGGCGCACTCCCCACGACCGTGCCGCCCAGCTTGAAGTCCACCCTGGTCGCCGCGGCGGCCGCATTGCCCTGGTTCTTCACGGTGGCGGACAACGTGATCGGCGCGGCCTCGCTCGGTGACGCCGGGGTCCAGGTCGTCGCGGTGACGACCAGGTCCGGGTTCGGCGCCGCGGTGCCGAGCACCTGCAGGTCGGCGACCTGCCCGCCGGGCGCGCCGGTGTTGCTGAAGACCTGCAGCTGCACATCCGCGACGCGGCCGGTGACCGGGATGGTGACCGCGTTCTGGTTCGTCGCCGGGTTGAACGTGTAGTCGGCCCGGGCCTTCAGGGAGGTGAAGCCGGTGGCGGTCTGCGCGCGGCCGAGGACCTGGATGCTCTGGGTACGCGTACCCCAGACCGGATCGGGGTTGAGCTTGACCACCACGCCCGTGACGTCCGCGTCGGCACCGAGCTTGACGGTCAGCGTGGCCGGGAAACCGTTGGACTCCCAGTAGCTGGTCGGGCTGCTGTCGTTGGCGTTACCGGCGACGAAATCGAAGATCGACGACGATGCCTCGATCGGCTTGCCGCTCGCCAGGTTCGTCCCGGCCGGCGGGTCCGGATCGGGATCGGGATCCGGGTCGGTGCCGGCGACGCCGTAGACCTCCAGTTCGGACAGTTGCGCGGCGGGCCAGCCGGTGTTGCCGGTGATGACCACCCGCACGTACCGGACGGTCGCCGCGGTGATGTTGATCGTCACGGTGTTGCCCGAGGCCGGGTCGAAGACCCGCCCGGCCGAGCCGGACAGCACGCTGAAGCTGCTGCCGGTGGTGCTGCCCTGCAGGCTGAGCGTCTGGGTACGGGCGTTCCACGCGGTCGCGGGCGGCAGCTTGAGGACGGCCTGATCGATGGCGACGGCGCTGCCGAGGTCGATCTGCACCCACTGCGGGAACGCGTTGGACGGGCTCTCCCAGTAGGTCTGCGCGTTGCCGTCGACGACATTGGCCGCGCCGTACGGGCCGTTGGCGCCGCTGGCGGAGGCTGATTTCCCGGCGGCGAGGTTGGGGCCGCCGGCGGCGAGGGCGGGGGTGGGGACGAGCGCGGCGGCGGCGACGAGACCGGCCGCGAAGAGGCTGCTGACCAGCCGTCTTCTGAGCTGCCTGGGTTTCATGGCGTCCTTGTTCTGTGAGAACAACAGGGGGATGACGCGAATCTTTCGATCAGAGCCACGGAAATTACGGGGCTACTGTCGAGTTCTTGCGGGGCGGGGCATTCAATGTTGCAGATGCGTCACTGGTTCGTCAACGCCCGGAAACACCTACGACATCGGCCCGCCCGGCAGAGCCGGACGGGCCGATCAGGACAGCGAGGGGATCAGGCGGTCTCCGCCACGGCCCGCCAGGCCTCCCAGGTGGCGAGCCGATCCCGGTACGTGCGCTCAGCCACCGCGTACGGGAACGAGCCCAGAAACAAGCGCAACGGCGGCTCCGGCGCGTCGACCAGCGTCAGGATCGCCTGGGCGGTGGAAGCGGGATCGTTCGGCGCCCGGTTCGCCGCCCCCGCCCGACGGGCCTCCCGGATCGGTTCGTAGGCGGCGATCGGCTCGGTGTGCACCGCCGAAGCACCGGACCAGTCGGTGCCGTACGGGCCCGGCTCCACGATCGTGACCTTGACGCCCAGCGGTGCGACCTCCTGGGCCAGCGACTCGCTCAGTCCCTCCAGCGCCCACTTCGACGCGTGGTAGAGCCCCAGCGTCGGGAACGCCGCGACGCCGCCGATGCTCGAGACCTGCAGGATGTGGCCGGCCGCCTGGGCGCGCATGATCGGCAGCACCGCCTGGGTCGCCCACAGCGCCCCGAACAGATTGGTCTCCAGCTGCGCGCGGGCCTGCTCCTCGGTGGTCTCCTCCACCATGCCGAACAGTCCGTAGCCGGCGTTGTTGACCACGACGTCGAGACGACCGAAGTGCCCGGCCGCCCGCTGGACGGCCGCGAACGCCGCTGGGCGGTCGGTGACGTCGAGGGCTAGCGGGAGGACGCTGTCGCCGTACGCGTCGATCAGGGGTTTGAGATCTTGGGGGTGCCGGGCCGTGGCCGCGACCCGGTCGCCGCGGCCGAGGGCCGCGGTCGCCCAGACGTTGCCGAGGCCGCGGGCCGCGCCGGTGATGAACCATGTCTTCATGACCTCCACGCTCGCTCCGCCGGGCGGCGGTAGCCAGTACCGTGGCCGGGCTACCCTGCAGCGATGGTGGTCGGCAACCCGCTCGGGGAGTTCCTGAAAGCGCGGCGGGCGCTGCTGCTGCCGCAGGACGTCGGGCTCATCCCGTACGGCCGCAGACGCGTCGCCGGGCTGCGGCGCGACGAGCTCGCGCGGCTCGCCGGAGTGAGCACCCACTACCTGATGCGCCTCGAACAGGGCCGCGACCGCCACCCGTCGCCGCAGGTCCTGGAGGCGCTGGCCCGGGCCCTGCGACTGGACGCGGACACGACCGCCCACTTGCACGCGCTGGCGCAGCCGCCCGTCCGTGCGGAGCGGCGCCCGCTCGACCCCGCGGTGCAACGGCTGCTCGACGACTGGGCCGGCACGCCGGCTTACGTCCGCGGTCCGCGACTGGACGTGCTGGCCGGCAATCGGCTGGCCGCGGCGCTGTCGCCGATGTATTCGGCCGGGCGCAACCTCGCGCGGGACATGTTCCTGGAGCCGAGTGTGCGCAAGATCTTCCCGGAGTGGGAGGTCATCGCGGCGCAGACCGTCGCGGCGTTGCGGGCCGGCGCTGAGCCTGGGGATCCGGAGCTGGCGGCGCTGGTCGCGGAGCTGGACCGGGATCCCGATTTCCGGCGGTGGTGGGCCCGGCACGACGTGCGGCCGGCGCGGGACGAGACCAAGCATTTCCACCATCCGGTGGTCGGTCCGCTCACGTTGCGGCGGCAGGCTCTGGTCGTCGCCGGGGCGGAGGACCAGGTGATCATCGCCTACCAGGCCGAGCCGGGCAGCTTGTCGGCGGCGGCACTCGCCCGGCTGGCATAGCGGCGGCCGGGCCGGCGCTTACAGCGGGAGGCTGACGACGGTAGGCGTGGCCCCCACACACGTCACCGTCATGCGGATCCGGCTCTTTCCATTCTTGCCCTCCCGGAAGACGATCACCGCGGTGAGGGCCGGTCCTTCGTTGACTCGCTGCACCTCGTAGGGATCTTTCGGCGTCCAGGACGTCAGCTCAGCCCGGCCTTGGGAGTCACAGCGCGCCTCGATCGTGCCGCCGCGGGACTCGAACGTCCGCACGTCGGCGATCGGCTGCGCCGTGGTCGGTTCGGCCGCCGGACTCGACGACGTGACGGGCGCGGACGGCTCACCCGTCTCGGCGGGCGGCACGACGACGGCAGCCGACGCCGTGACGGACGGGGTGGGGCGGGGCTGGCCGCCGGGCGTTGCCACCGTTCCCGGCCGGGGCGCCGTCGTACCGGGTCCGCCGGGGGCAGCGCCAGTGCCGAACCGGCCGGAGACCGACGGCAGCGGGGACGCCGCGACCTCGGCGTCCCCCTCGGTCCCATCGGGCAGGACCAGCCACAACAGGCCGGCCACCGCCACAGCAGCCGCGACACCGCCGAAGATCAGTCGCTTGTGGGGGCGCCCGACAACAGGCGCTGCCGGGGCAGGCGCAGGCAGCGGCGTCAGGACAGCGGCCCGGCTCAGGACCGTGGACACCTGCGCCGCGCTCGGCCGCTGTGCCGGTTCCTTGCGCAGGCACCGGTTCACCAGCTCGGTGACCTCCGGCGGCACCGCGGGCAACGGCGGCAGCGGCGTCGGCTCGACGTAGACGTGCGCGGTCAGCATCTGCGTCGTGCTCTCGACGGTCCACGGGGGCTCGCCGGCCAGCAACCTGTACATGAGCACGCCCAGGGCGTACACGTCCGAGGCCGGCTCCACCGGGCCGCCGGTCAGCCGCTCCGGCGCCAGGTAGGCGGGCGTGCCGAACACCTCGTCGTCCGGATCGGCCGGTCCGGCCGTCGCGGCCAGGCCGAAATCGACGACCTTGGCACCCTCCCCGGTCACCATGACATTGCCCGGCTTGATGTCGCGGTGCACCAGACCGTCGGCGTGGGCGGCGGCGAGCGCCGCCGCCACCTGGCCGCAGATCCGGAAGATCTGCCCGGGCGGGATCGGCCCGCCCTTCATCCGCTGGTGCAGCGTGCTGCCGTGAATCAACTCCATGACCACGTACGGGACCGGCACACCTTGCTCGTCGCACTCGCCGAAGTCGTACACCTGGGCGATGTGGGGGTGCGACAGCGTCGCGGCGGCCCGGGCCTCGTCACGGATCCGCGCCCGCAGCTGCGGGTTCCCGGCGTACCGGGCGGCGAGCACCTTGACCGCCACCGAGCGGCCGAGCACCTCGTCGCGGCCACGCCAGACGACCGCCATGCCGCCCCGGCCGAGCTCGTGCAGCAGCGTGTAGCGGCCACCGAGAATCTTCTGCTGCACCTCCATCCGAGGCAGTCTGCCTGCAATGACGCGGATACGCACCGTACGCCGCCGGTGAGGGCGGCTCACCGTCACCCGTGACGGCGACCAGAGCACCCAAATCGGAAAGTGAGCGGCTCATCACGGGGAGATCTTGCAGATGAGGAGAAAACCCGTCGGTGGTTGAGCGTCACTCGGGCTGCGGGTGCTTCATCCACCACTCGGTGAACTGCCGGGCCTGACCCTGATTGTCCAGCCGCAGCACCCACATGTTGCTGTACGTCCGGGCGGGCTCCCGGTAGACCGTGGTGGCCTCGATGATCGCCAGGTCCTCGGTGACGATGAGCGGGTGCCACTCGAAGGTGGTGGTGCCGGGCTCGTCGCGGGCCCGCAGCCACTGCGCCACGATCTCGTCGCGGCCGAGCCAGGGCTTCGCGTACGGCTCCGTGAAATACGCCGCGTCGTCGGCGAACAGCCCGCCGATGTCCCCGGGATCGTTGGACTCCCAGGCCCGCCGGTAGTTACGCACCCAGGCCGTGACCGCGTCGAGGCTGGTCATCGTCTCCCCTTTCGTGGGAACGCCGCAGGTCAGCCTACCGAGCCGGCCGGCCGGTGGCGCTCATGAATATGCCGCCTGCCGGAAGTCGTCGAGGGCCCCACTCCACAGGAAGTCACTGACCTGGGTCATGGCGATGGCGGTCAGGTCCTCGTGCGGGTCGTTGAACCAGGTCGTGCCGTAGCCGCCGGACCAGCCGTACTGCCCCGGGGCGGTGGCCGGCTCCTTCGGCGTCACGAGCACAGCCATGCCGAGACCCCAGCCGCTGCCGGACAGGAGCATGCCGCCGGTGGTGATCTGCTCCGGCGTCAATCGGTTGGTGGTCATGAGCTCGACGGACTGCTCGGACAGCAGCCGGGTGCCACCGTGCACGCCGCGGTGCCGCAGCATGCGGGCGAACGAGAGATATTCGTCCACGGTGGACACGAGACCGCCGGAGCCGGACGGGAAGACCGGTGGGCTGCTCCACAACTCGGGTGGGCTGGTCAGCTGCTCGGTGAGCTTGTCGGTCGCGGGATCGGTCATGTAGTGGGCCGGGAGCCCGGCGGCCCGCTCGGCCGGCAGCCAGAAGCCGGTCCCGGTCATGCCCAGCGGCTCGAACAGGCGCTCGCGCAGCAGGTCACCGAGCGGCTGCCGGGCGGCCCGGGCGAGCAGCACACCGAGGACCAGGGTGCCGACGTTGTATTGCCAGCGTTCGCCGGGCTGATACATCAGCGGGAGCGTGGCGAAGCGCCGGATCCACTCGTCGGGGTCGTGCGGGGTCCGCGGAGTCGGTGGGCCGAGCTCGAGCTCCAGCTCGGCCGCGGCCCGGACGATCGGGAACGGCGGGTCGAAGGTGGGCTCGATCAGGGTGCCGAAGCCGTTGCGGAAGGCCAGCAGATCCTCCACCGTCACCGGGCGGTGGGCCGGGACGGTCTCCTCCAGCGGGCCGTCGATCCGGGCCAGCACCCGCTGGCCGGACAGCTCGGGCAGCAGCTTGTGGACCGGCTCCTCGAGGTCGATGACGTCGTCCTCGACCAGGATCATCGTGGCGGCGGCGAGCACCGGCTTGGTCATCGAGGCGATCCGGAACACGGTGTCGCGGCGCATCGGCACGCCACCGTCGAACGCCGTGGAGCCGATCGTCTCGACCCGGACGTCGTCACCGCGCGCGACGAGCGTGACGATCCCGGGGAACTCGCCACGCTCGACGCGTGCCGCCATCGCCTGCCGCATCGTGGAGGTCTGCATGACGACCACCCTGCCATCCGGCACCGACAAAAATCAGAACCCGGCGAGGACCGTCTTGCCGATCGCGGAGCCGCGTTCGACGATCTCGTGGGCCCGCCGCAGGTGCTCGGCGGTGATGCCGTCGATCCGCTCGGTCAGGGTGGTGTGCAGCACACCCTTGTCGACCAGCTCGGCGGCCTGCCGGAGGATGTCGTGCTGCGCGGTGCTCTCCGGATCGTGGAGCGCCCGGGTGAACATCAGCTCCCAGTGCCAGGCGATGCTCTTGGACTTCAGCGGCCGCAGATCCAGCCCGGCCGGCTCGTCGATGGCCACCACCGCCCCGTACGGCCGCACGATCTGCGCGAACGTGTCGATCATGCCCTTGGAGTGCGGCGAGAAGACGTAGTCGACACCATCGGGCAGGGCGGCCGCGAGGTCGTCGTGGTGGTTGACCACCCGGTGCGCGCCGCGGTCGAGGGCGTACTGCCGCGACTCCGGTCGCGACGCCGTGCCGATGATCTCCAGATCGGTCAGCCGGCGGGCGAGCTGGACCAGGATCGAGCCGACGCCGCCGGCCGCGCCCAGGACCAGCAGGGTGCCCGTGCTGCCGGCGGTGAGGCGGAGCCGGTCGAAGAGGGCCTCCCAGGCGGTCAGGGTGGTCAGCGGGAGGGCGGCGGCCTCGGCGAAGTTCAGCGATGACGGCTTGGGGCCGGTGATCCGCTCGTCGACCAGGTGGAACTGCGCGTCCGTGCCGGGGCGGGCGATCGAACCGGCGTACCAGACCTCATCGCCGGGCTGGAAGAGCGTGACCGCGCTGCCCACCGCGACCACGACGCCGCTCGCGTCGTACCCCAGGATCTTGGACTTTCCGCCCGGGTCGGTGCTCGTCCGGACCTTGACGTCGACGGGGTTGACCGAGACGGCCTCGACCCGGACCAGCAGGTCGTGCTCGCCGGGGACCGGCACCGGCAGCTCGAGATCCAGCAGGCTGGCCGGGTCGGAGATCGGGAGATTCTTGCGGTAGCCCACCGCGCGCATGAGTTCAGCCATGCCCGCGAAGCTATGCCGGGGGTCCTGGTTACCGTCAACGGTCACTGGTATCCAAAGGGAACTACGATGGCCCGATGGCGACCACCTCCTGCGGCAAGCCGCATGATGTCTACGCGGCGGCGTGCCCGTGCCGGGACATGCTGGATCTGCTGGCCAACAAGTGGAGCGCCCTGGCTCTGGGCGCCCTGGAGGACGGTCCGCGCCGCTTCGGCGCCATCCGCGCGAAGCTGGAAGGCGTGAGCCCGAAAGTGCTCACCGCCACACTGCGCCGGCTCGAGGAGCACGGCCTGGTCAACCGTACGGTGTATCCCGCGGTGCCGCTGCATGTCGAATACTCACTGACCCCGCTGGGCCGGGACGCTTGTGAGCCGCTGGCGCTGCTGCGCCGCTGGGTGGTCGACAACATCGACCGCTTCCCCGGCAGCGCGGTTCTGTCGGACCCGACCGCTAGCGTCGGATCGTGACCAACCAGTGGCGGCATCTGCCCGCACCCGCACGGCCGATCGCCGCGGCCGCCGACGCCGCGGTCGTGGCCGCCCGAGACCACGACGCCGAGGCGCTGACCTCGGCAGTCAACGAGCTGGCCGCGCTCGACCAGGCCCAGACCGGCCTGATCCTGGGCACGACGGTGCGCCTGCTGCTGGAGCTGACCCACCCGGACGGCCTCGACGGCGACGACATCCGCGCCGTCCTGGAGCAGAGCGTCCGGGCGGCGGCGATCTGGCAGCCCGAGGTGGACCCGCACGTGACGCTGGTCCTGCTGGCGGGCGCGCTGGGCGTGCACGACGACGAGGAGCCCGCCCCGAAAGCCGACGCGCTGGCCCGGCATTCCACGCTGCTCATCGCCCATCTGCTGGGGCCGCGGCCGCTGGCCGAGGTGATCACGCTGGCCCTGGGCGAGATCGAAAGGGCCCAGCTCAACGACTAGGACAGGCCATTCAGGCGGCCGAACGGAAGGCGTGGCGGTAGGCGTGCGGGCTGGTGCCGACGATGCGCTTGAAGCGTTCCCGGAAGGCGGTGGGTGAGCCGAAACCGACCCGCGCACCGATCCGGTCCACCCCCTCAGCGGTGGTCTCCAGCAGGTGCTGCGCCTGACGCACCCGGGCCCGGTGCAGCCACCGCAACGGCGTCGTTCCGGTCTGCTCGCGGAAACGGCGATTGAGCGTGCGCGTGCTCATGCCGGCGTGCGCGGCGATCTCGGCCATGGTCAGCTCCCGGCCGGCGTGCTCGTCCAGCCAGCGCAGCAGCGGTTCCATGGTGGAGCCCCGCGGTGTCGGCGGCCGCTCCGGCACGATGAACTGTGCCTGCCCGCCGTCCCGTTCCAGCGGCATGACGGAGAGCCGGGCCGCGTCGGCAGCGACGGCCGAGCCGTGGTCCCGCCGGATCAGGTGCAGGCAGAGATCGAGCCCGGCAGCCGCCCCCGCCGAGGTCAGCAGCAGCCCCTCGTCGACGTAGAGCACGTCCGGGTCGACCTCGACCGCCGGAAAGCGTTCGGCTAGCTGCGCGGCGGCCAGCCAGTGGGTGGTCGCACGCCGCCCGTCGAGCAGTCCGGTCGCGGCCAGGACAAAAGCGCCGGCACAGATGGACGCAAGCCGGGCGCCGCGCCCCGCGGCCGCACGCAGCCGCGCCAACACCTCTTCCGGTACGTCGGCAGCCAGCTCGACGAGCCCGGGCAGGATGATCGTGTCGGCGATGTCCAGCGCCTCCAGCCCCCAGGGCGCCCGCAACACGAAGGCGCCGGCGTCCACCTCGGGCGTGGGGGCACAGACCTGTACGTCGTACGCGGGCTCTCCCCCGGCAAGACGGGTGCGGGAGAAAACCTCCAGGGGTGTGGACAGGTCAAAGGCGACGACGCCGTCGAGCGCGAGCACGGCCACGATGTGCATGGCGGGGAGCGTAACCCAGCCGTGGCGAGAATCCGTTGGCATGTGGCATTCCGGCCACTGTCAGCCTTTCGACGGCCTGCATAGCGTGAGCGACCGTGACAAAACTGCTTCTCTCAATCCACGTCCTGGTCGCGATCATCGCCATCGGACCGGTGACCGTGGCGGCCAGCATGTACCCGGCGGCGACCCGGCGCGCTTCGGCAGAGCCGACGGACCCGCGCGGCGTGGCGGTCCTGCACAACCTGCACCGGATCTGCCGGGTCTACGCGACGCTGGGCGTACTGGTCCCGGTGTTCGGCCTGGCCACGGCGAGCAGCCTGGGAGTCCTGGGTGACGCCTGGCTGATCATCTCGATCATCCTGACCGCGGCCGCGGCGGCAATGTTGATCTTCTTTGTCCTGCCTGGTCAGGCTGCCGTGCTGCGGTCGATCCCGGCCTCCCCGCCGGTCACTGAACCTGTCTCGCAATCAGGCGCCGCACCTGTTTCCGCGCCTGCCTCGCCGCCGGTCACTGAACCTGTCTCGCAATCAGGCGCCGCACCTGTTTCCGCGCCTGCCTCGCCGCCGGTCACTGCGCGTGCCTCTCCAGCAGCCACCGCAGCCGCCTTCGCACCCACCTCTCCGGCGGCCACCGCACCGGCCACCGCACCCGCCTCCCCGGCGGCCATCGCGCCGGCCTCGCCGCCGGGAGACACAGGGGGGCCGGCCCCGCAATGGGCCGGCGAGACGAACGGCCGGCGCCTCGCCGCCCGGCTCGGCATGGTCACCGGGATCTTCAACCTGCTGTGGGCGGTGGTCGTCGTGCTCATGATCGTCCGGCCCGGCTCCACGACGGGAGTCTGACCGTGGCGTACCGACTGTTGCGGATCGCGGCTCTGGTCGAGCTGGCCAGCCTGATCCTGCTGCTGACCAACCTCGCGACCGTGCACTGGGCGCCCGTCGCGTCGCTGCTCGGGCCGGTGCACGGCTGCGCCTATCTGTTCGTGATCGGGGCGACCGTTCAGGTGACCGGGGCCCTGCGTACCCGTCTCCTGGCGGCCGTGCCGGGCATCGGCGGACTGCTCGTGATCCGCCGGCTGCGGCGCGGTCCCGGAGCGGGCGGCGGGAGTGGAGATGTATCGATGAGCGCGACGGGTCGTTGAACCTCTCGGCGGCCGGTACCTCGCCGGCGCCGAGAGCCCGCGCGACAGGAGCCCGCCATGGCCAAGCAACGACCGGTCCCGCCCGGCGGCAGGAAGCCGGCGAATCCCCGGGATCACCAGGCCACCCCGCCACGCCCACCGACCGTCCCCACGCCACCCGGCCCCCGGCGGCCACCCGCGGGCGACCCGTCCGACCCACGGCCGATCGCCGCGCCGTTCATGCAGCACCCGGCGCCTGATGTCCCGGGCGATTACCGGGACCATGCTCCCGCAGCCGGCTACGCGGAGACCGGCCAGCCCGCTGCCGGAACCGGGCACCAGGCTGCGGGCCAGCCCGGAAGCGCTCACCCACAACCAGCACCCGGAGCCGCCGGCACGGTCGGAGCGGCCGGCACGGCGGGAGCGCCCGGAACGCCCGGCGGACCCGTCAGCGCAACCGGAGCGGCGGGAGCGGGCGGACCCGTCGGCGCAGCCGGAGCGCCGGCAGCAGGCGGACCCGTGGGCGCAGGCGCGGCAGACGGAACGGCCAGCAGTCAACCGACGTCGAGCAGCGGCACCCGGTATGTGCGGACGTCCGGCCGCCCGATGCCAAGCCCTCGCCGCACCCCGCCGCCAGAGAACTCCACCCCGGCCGCAGCCCAGGTCGCACAGCAGCACACACCCGGCGCGCCCGCCGACCAGCGCTGGCCCGAGATGAACGACACGCCCACCGACCCGCACGGGCCTGGCACGCACGGCACGCCCACCGACCAACGCCGGCCTGGGACGGACGGCACGCCCACCGACCAACGCGGGCTTGAGACGGACGACTCACCCACCGGTTCCCGCGGCACCGAGTTCACCCAGGCGTCCGTCGACCCGCGGCGACCCGATCCGCAGAACTCGTCGCCGGCGGCCGGCCGACCCCATCCGCTTCCCGTCGCCGCCAACCAGCGGTCCTTCGCCCCGCCCACCGGCCGCCGGACCGAGACCGTCGGCGTCGCCAAGGTCCGGCCGCTGCTCCCCGGGCTTCACCTCCAGCCGATGGTCCACGTCGACGACATGCCCTCCGCGGTCGCCTTCTACGAGAAGCTCGGCGGCGAGATCAACCACGGCGACCGGGACGGCGAGTGGGTTCTCATGCAGGTCGGCACCTCCCAGATCGGCCTGGTCACCCGCCCGCCGGATGCCTCGCGCGGCGAGTCCACCGTTGAGCTCAACTTCACCGCCACGATGCCGCTCGACCGGCTCGAGCAGCTGCTCCGGGCGCAGGGTGTCACCGTCGTCGAGGTTGCCGTCGACCGGGATCTCGGGGTGCGGTTGCACGTCGAGACGCCGGACGGGATGCCGATCAAGATTCATCAGGTGGAGCCGGAGCTCATGGTCTGACGGTGCCGGGCATGGCGTGCGACACGTCCGGGATGACGGCGGCGTCTCCGGGCATTGTCATCGGCGGAGAGCGGGCATTGTCATGGGCGGAGAGACGGAGGATCGGCATGAAGATCGGCATCATCGGCGCCGGGCACATCGGTGGGAATCTGGCGCAGCTTCTCGTCCGGCACGGCCATCAGGTTGTGATCGCCAATTCGCGGGGGCCGCAGACCCTCGATGAGGTAGCCGCCCGGACCGGCGCCACGCCGGTCGACGTCCTGGACGCCCCGCGGGACGCCGAGGTCGTGATCGTCGCGGTGCCGCTCAAGGCCGTCGCCGAGCTGCCCGAGGGGCTGCTCGACAGCGCCGCGCCGGGTGTCGTCGTGATCGACACCAACAACTACTACCCGCAGCGGGACGGGCAGATCCGGCCGATCGACGACGGGATGGTCTCCTCGCGGTGGGTCAGTGAGCAGCTCGGTCGTCCGGTCGTGAAGGTCTTCAACAACATCGTCGCCCAGCAACTGCTGGACCGGCCCACCCCACCGGGCACCGAGGGGCGGCGGGCGCTGCCGGTGGCCGGCGACGACCAGCGGGCCAAGACCGTCGTGCTCAACCTCGTCGACGAGCTCGGCTTCGACGCCGTCGACATCGGCGGTCTGGACGAGTCGTGGCGGCACCAGCCCGGCACCCCGGCCTACGGTCCCGACGTGGACGCGGCCAAGCTGGTCGAACTGCTCAACGAGGCCTGAGACGCCGCCCACCCGCAGATCGCGGCCAGCGGCTCCTCCAGCGTGCGGCCCAGCGGCGTGAGGGCGTACTCGACGTGCTGCGGCGGTTCCTCCTTAAGGACCCGCCGCTCCACCAGGCCGTCCGCCGCCATCGCCCGCAGCGTCTCGGTGAGCACCTTCTGGGTGATCCCCGGCAGCCGCCGGCGCAGGGCGGCCGGGCGTTGCGGGCCGGCCAGCAGCGCGTAGATCAGCAGCACCCGCCATTTCGCCGCGAGGCGTTCGAGTGCCTGCCGCGTCGCGCAGCTCTCCTCGAGCACATCCGGGATCACCAGCGTCATCGTCCGTACCCCCGAGCCGGATGGGCACTGTGAAGTGCCTTCTGGGCAGCCGCCCGCGCTGAGCCTAGCGTCGGGGCGTGGACGACATCCGTACCGAAGAAGTCACTTTTGCCAGCGACGGCCTCGCCCTGCGCGGCACCTTGCGCGTCCCCGCCGGCGCCGACGGCGGCGCGGTCGCGCTGACCGGGCCGTTCACCGGCGTCCGGGAGCAGGTCACCGGCCTCTACGCCGAGCGGCTGGCCCGGGCGGGCCTGGTCACGCTGGCTTTCGACCACCGCGGGTTCGGGGCCAGCGAAGGGCGTCGCGGCCACGAGGACACCCAGGGCAAGCTCGCCGACCTGCGGTCGGCGGTGAGCTTGCTGCAGGCGCGCGCCGAGGTGGACCCCGGACGGATCGGCCTGGTGGGCATCTGTCTGGGCGGCGGGTACGCGGTCAGCGCCGCCGCCACCGACCCCCGGGTACGCGCAGTGGCCGGAATCGCCGGCGCCTACAACAGCCCGGCGTGGTTCGCCCGTGACCCGTCCGCCTACCGTGCCGGTCTGCGGAGCTTCATCGAGTCCTATGACGACTACCTGCCGGCCGTGGCACCGGATGACGGTGAGGCCGCGATGGCCGGCGCGGAACCGTGGTCGTATTACGGCACTGCCCGTTCCGCGGCCGCCACCTGGGAGAGCAGGGTGACACGCGGGTCCCTGCACGCGTTGCTGACCTTCGACGCGCTGGGCCGGGCGGCTTTGCTGGCCGAGACGCCACTGTTGATCGTGCACGGCCGCAAGGACGACTACTGCAGCCCGGAGCTTGCCGCCCGGATGTACGAGGAGACGCCCGGGGACAAGGAGATCGTCTGGCTGGACGCCGAGCAGCACGTCGACCTCTACGACCGGGAGCCGCACGTCAGCCGGGCGGTGACGGCGACGGCGGACTTCCTGCGCCGTACGCTGCGCGGTGCTGCCGCGACGGCACGGCCAGCCGCAGGATGAGCAGGCCGAGCAGCGCGCCGGCGGTGTTGGCGATCAGGTCGTTGACGTCGACCGTACGGCGGCTGCCCAGCGTCATCCCGAGCACGAACTGGATCAGCTCGATGGCCGAACTGGCCGCGGCCGCGCACCCGGCGAGCCGGCGTACGGCATCCAGCGACGGCCGGAGCAGCGGCAGCAGCACGCCCAGCGGGATGAACATGATGACGTTGAGGACGAAGCTGGGCGCGTCCACGTCGCCGGGGATCCAGTGGACCATCGTCCACCATGGTTCGCCGGTCCAGTAGGCGGCGGACCGCACCCGGATCGGGAAGACGGTGATGGCGACGACGCCCACGGCGTACAGGAAGAAGACCGTGACTGTCAGCCGCCGCACCATGATCTGTCAACGGTAGGCGACCCCGGACAGCGCGGTCGAGCGGCTCAGCTCCGCCCACTTGTCGAGATCCGCGCGGACCGCGTCGAGGTGCGCGCCGATGTGGTCGACCGCGTCGGCGCCGAGGGCGAGCCGCAGTGGCGGGTCGTCGCTGCCCAGCACGGTGACGACGGCCCGGGCCGCCTTGGCGGGGTCGCCGGGCTGAGTGCCGTCCATCTGATCGACGGCCGCGCGGGTCGGCCCGGTCGACTCCCGGTACGCGTCGATCGTGGCCGAGCGGTGCATCCGGGCCCCGCCGAATTCGGTACGGAAGGCCCCCGGCTCGACGATGAGAGTCGTGATGCCCAGCGGCCGCACCTCGGCGGCCAGGGCCTCGGACAGTCCTTCCAGCGCGAACTTCGCCGCGCAGTACGCGCCGAAGCCCGGCATGCTGACCTGCCCGCCCATCGAGCTCATCTGCACGATCGCGCCGCTGCCGCGGGCCCGCAGGTGAGGCAGGACGGCCTTGGTCACCTCGACCGCCCCGAAGAACATGACCCTTATCAACGCGCGCAGGTCGGCCAGCTCGAGCTCTTCGACCGCGCCAACCGAGCCGTGCCCGGCGTTGTTGACCACCACGTCGATGCGCCCGAACGTGTCCAGGGCGGTGCCGACCGCCGCCGCGACCGACGCCGGATCGGTCACGTCCAGGGCGGTGGCGGCGATCCGGCCACCACCGGCGGCGACCAGGTCCGCGAGTTGTTCCGGGCGGCGGGCGGTCGCGAGCACCCGGTCGCCGGCCGCGTGGGCCGCCAGCACGAGTTCCCGGCCGAAGCCCGCGGAGCAGCCGGTGATCAGCCATACCTTGTCTGTCTCGACCATGGTGGTCAGCCTGCCCGTCGCACCTCCGGCGCGGCCAACATCGACTTCCTGACGTCACTACAGTCGGAGACTGTGACCACTCCCGAGCTGCGGCAGCTGGGCTACTTCGTCGCGGTGGCCGAGCGGTTGAGCTTCACCCGCGCGGCGGCCGACCTGCACATCGCCCAGCAGTCGCTGTCGGCCCAGATCACCGTGCTCGAACGCATTCTCGGGGCGCGGCTGTTCGACCGGGACAGCCGCGGCACCCGGCTCACCGAGGTCGGCCGGCTGTTCCTGCCCGAGGCCTGCGCTGTGCTGGCGCGGGCGGAGGAGGCGGTGGCGACGGTCGGCCGGGCGGCCCGGGGTGAGATCGGCCGGCTGAGTGTGGCGTTCCTGTCGTCGGTGGCGAACTACATGCTGCCGCCGGTCGTGCGGGCGTTCCGGGCGCAGTATCCGGACGTCGAGCTGGTCACCGCCGACACCGGCATCGCCGAGCTGGTCGCCGGCCTGCGCGACGGCCGGTTCGACGCCGCCTTCACCCGGCCACCGCTGGTCGACGACCTGGTCACCCGCAGTCTGATCGTCGAGCCGGTCTGCGCCGTGCTGCCGGCCGGGCACCGGCTCGCCGGACGGGCCGCGGTGGAGCTGGGCGAGCTGGCCGACGACCCGTGGGTGCTGACACCGCGCGAGTCGTGGCCGCCGTGGCACGCCAAATACGACCGGGACTTCGCGATCGCCGGCTTCACGCCCCGGGTGGTGCAGCGGTCGGCCACCGTGCCGAGCCTGCTGGGACTGGTCGCGGCCGGCGTCGGAGTGACCCGGCTGGCCCGCTCGGCCCGGACGTTGCGGGACAGCGGAGTGGTCTTCGTGCCGCTGACCGGGGACCGGGCCGAGACCGTCGTCGCCTGGCATCCGCGGGCCGACCGGCCGGTGCTGAGCCACCTGCTCGAAGTGGCCACCGGCCTGGCCGCCTCGACGGACCTCACCCGGGCCGGATGAGGCCGGAACCGATGAGACCGGTAACGATGAGGCGGTGAGGCCGGCGCGCGAATTCCCTCGATCGGGTGACGCGGGTCAGCTGGGCCGAAGGCCCACCGAGGTGCGCGGGGAGGGCGGCTCGGCGCAGCCCAGCAGGCCGACCAGGCCGGAGATCCAGAGCTGGCGGTAGACCGTCGGGCTCGGGTGGCTCACCACGAGCTTGACGCCGCTGGCGGCGGCCGCGTGGAAGCAGGCCACGAGAATGCCGATGCCGATGCTGTCGATCAACATCACCCGTTGGAGGTCGAGATCGATCTTCCCGGGCGTGGAGGTGGTGAGCACGTCGTTGACCGCATCACGCATCACGTGCGCGTTGTCGAGATCGATCTCGCCGCTCGGCGCGATCTCGACGGTGCCATCGGCCAACTGACGAGTGGTGATCGGCAGATACACAGCTGCCCTCTTCCTGGGCGTCGTGCGGACGACGCCACCTCCGCGCGGGGGTCTCTGCGCTGACCAGCTGCGCAGCTCGGCGCCTCACCCAGGCGCCGACCGGATACCGCGTCCAACAACAGTCCGCTGGTCTGCAAGTTACGCCAGGTAGGCGCGGAACGCCAGAGTAGTTCATATGGCCAGAATGTGCTGGATCGGTCACCGACCGATCCGCGCGCCGAGAGCCGGCCCGCCCGGACCGGACCCGCGCCGGAGCGCGGATCGGTCCTGCTGAGGCCGGGGTGAGGGCCGCGCACGGCATGATCCAAGTCGGACCCGGTCCGGTTCGCCGCCCGGGTTTCCGCCTCGGCGTGACGCCGGTCGCGGGTTGCCGCTATTCGCCGGGGTCGTGGCGGCGGCGATGGCGGGGCAGCTCGTCCATCCGAGGTGCGCCGGCGGTCTCGCCGAGCAGGTTTCCCCTCGGCGGCACCCAGTCCCGCCAGGGGCCGAGCCGTGGTGGCACCGCAGCGGCCACCCCGTCACCGGAGCCCTGCAGAGCGTGGAGATACTCCAGCACCCGGCCCGCGGAGAGCCTGCCCTCGAGCGCCATGTTCAGCATCACGCGGGTGTCTTCGTCGAGCGCGCGTTCCCGGCCGCGCAGCAGAGCGGCCAGCCCTGCCAGCAACTGGACGACCTCGCTCGCGTCCCGCTCAGCGTCCGGCAGGCTGCTCACCTCTGGACATCCCAGCGATCGATCATCTGTCACGTTCCCCTCGCGCCACGTGCCGCGAGTCGCCGCCGGCGGCCCACGCACTGAGCGGTCCCCGCCGGAACACTCATACACGTGCCAACGCAGAAATGTATTCGTCTCGCTACACACCGTCCATCCGATGCGCGCGACCGTTGTCCGAATCACGCTCGCTTGGAGGCCGAAGTGCTTGATCGTCCCATTTATGCGACCGCTGAGCCGGATGGATGGGCGCTGGGCAAGCCGGGTAAGGCGGAGTAGGAAGAAGATCGACGTATCGAGGCATCCACGTTGGAGGAGTCATGACCGACGAGAACCGCCAGCCGCTGGAGGAGACGCAGGAGGTCGCGGACGCCGTGGAGGACGACGTCGCCGTGAGCGCCTTCGTCACCGGTGGCGGCCCCGACTCCGACAACCCGGAGTTTCTCGAGCCCGGCGAGGAGCCGGCGGTGCGGACCGGGGCGGAGCAGGAGTGGGAGCCGGTCGACCTGGCCGAGGCCGAGGGCCGGGACCCGACGCCGGAGAACATCGAGCGCGCCCGCCAGGAGCTCGAACGCGACGGCGCGGCGGCCATCGAACGCACGGTTCCCTGACGGTCACTCCACCGTTGCGGTGACGGTGTGCCAGCCGGTCGCGCCGTCCGGGAACGGGGTCATCCGCTGCTCGGTCTGCACGGCACCGGTGCCGTCCACGGCACGGACGGAAAGGGTGTGCAGGCCGGCGGTGGCGGGCCACTCGTAACGCCACTGGACCCAGGTGTCCGTGGACGGGACCGGCAGTAGTTCCGCCTTGGCCCACGGGCGGTCGTCGACGCGTACCTCGACCGTTCTGATGCCGCGGCCCTGGGCCCAGGCGACGCCGGCCACGGTGAGCTTGCCCGCCGCCAGCTTGGCGAACGGCGCCGGCTTGTCGATCCGCGACGCCGTCTTGACCGGGCCGCGGGCACCCCACTTGCGGCGCACCCAGTAGGCGTCGAAGTCGGCGAAGGTGGTCAGCTCGAGCTCGGTCATCCACTTGCAGGCGCCGGCGTAGCCGTACAGGCCGGGGGTCAGCATGCGGACCGGGAAACCGTGCTCCAGGGGCAGCGGCTCGCCGTTCATGCCGACGCAGAGCATCGTGTCGCGGCCGTCGAAGACCGTCTCGACCGGCGTGCCGATGGTCATGCCCTCGACCGAGCGGGCCACCACCTGGTCGGCGCCCGGCTTGACCCCCAGCTCCCGCAGCAGCGGAGCCAGCGGGACACCGAGCCAGCGGGCAGTGCCGATGTACGGCCCACCCACCTCGTTGGACACGCAGTTCAGGGTGACGTCCCGCTCGATCAGCGGCCGTTTGAGCAGGTCGTCGAAGGACAGCTCGACCTCCCGCTCGACCATCCCGTGGATGCGCAGGCGCCAGGTGCTGACGTCGATGGAAGGCACGGTCAGAGCGGTGTCGACCCGGTAGAAGTCCGCGTTGGCGGTCACGAAACCGGGGGCGGTGCCGGCGGGCAGCGGCTTCGCCGGGCTCGCGGCCACCGGCAGCTCGATGGCCTCGCGGGATCGGGTGACGGCTCCGCCGCGGACCCGCTTGACGACTTCGGACGCACCACCCGCGACGACGGCACCACCGGCGATCACCGCGGCCGTACGCAGAAACGCGCGACGATCGAAACCGGCCGGGCCGGGCTCGGCCGGATCGGTCCGGTACGAGCGGTGCAGCAGGAACAGCAGCGTGGCTCCGGCGATCACAGCGCCCACAATGGACGGCACCACGTCGTAGGCGACAGCAGCGGGACGTAGCGCCGCGGCGACCGCGCCGGCCAGGCCGAACAGTGCGGCACCGGCGACAGCGACCCAGCGGCGGCGCACACTGAGCACCCCGACCAGGGCTGTGAACAGGATCAACGCCAGGGCGATGGTGCCGAGCAGGACGGGCTTGTCGTTCGTGCCGAGCGTGCGTACCGCGAACTCCTTGAGCGGCGTCGGCGCCGCGTCGATCACCGCGCCCCCGACGGCGACCAGCGGTCCGGCCTGAGGCCGGGTCGCGGCCGCGAGCACTTCCGCGAGGGCGACTCCGAATGCGGCCGAGAGCACACCGATGACGGCGGGCCAGGCGATACGGCGCACGACGATCTCCTTTCCTGCCGGGCGCCGGCCGTGGTCACCACCACGGCCGGCGCGTTCCCGAAGAAAGATCAGCCCTTCGGCATGAGGACGGAGTCGATGATGTAGACGGTGGCGTTGGCGGTCTGCACGTTGCCGCAGACGACCGACGCCTCGTTGACCTTGAAGTCGCTGCCGCTGCCCTCGACCGTGATCTCGTCACCCTGGATGGTCTTGTGGGTGCCGGCCAGCTGCGCCGGGGTGAGCTTCCCCTCGACCACGTGGTAGGTGAGGATGCTGGTCAGCGTCTTCTTGTCGGCCAGCACGGCCTTGAGGTCGGCCGCCGGGATCTTGGCGAACGCGTCGTTGGTCGGCGCGAAGACGGTCAGCGCGGGGGCGGTGTTCAGCGTGTCGACCAGCCCGGCCTGCTTGACCGCGGTGACCAGGGTGGACAGCAGCGGGTTACCGGAGGCGGCGGTCGCGACCGGCACCTTGGCCATGGCGTCGAAGCTGCCCGGGTCGGACGCGTCGGTCGGCACGGCGGCGCAGCCGGCACCGAAGGTGGCCATGGAGTCCGTGCCGGCCATGGAGGGAGCGGCCGACGCCATGGTGGGGGCCGGAGCCGCCGCGGTGCTCTCGCCGCTCGAGTCGTCCCCGCCGCAGGCGGCCAGGGAGGCGGAGAAGACGAGGGCGGCGGCGATGGCAGTGATCTTGGTGGCGCGCATGATGGGGATCCCTTTCGGAAATGGATGTCACGGGATATTCGTGACGAACCGCTTGAACAGATGCGCACAGAGGCGCCTTTTTACCGGACCGTGCTTGATGGTCAGCGGCGGCCGACGGCCGTCAACGCCATACCGAGAACGAGACAGAGGGCGATATCGGCACCGTTCGGCGCGACCCGGGTGACACCGGCCAGGCCGGCGACCCCCAGGGCCAGGAACGTGAGACCGGCCCAGGTGGCGGTGACCCGCGCCGGACGCGGGCCGAGGATCGCGGCGGACACCAGAGCGGCGCCCAGCCCGAGATGCAGAACACCGAACGGCATCGTGACCTCGAACAGCCCGAGGAGTTCACCCCGGCCGACGGCGAGAAACTCGGCGATACCGATGGCCACCAGCACCAACCCGAAGGCGAAGGTCACGGGACCGCTGTTGTCGCGTACCCCCTGGACCGCCGCACGCCGGATGTCGGTGACCATCAGTATCTCCGTTTCGTCGTTTTCTTTCCTCTACAGACGATTCGGAGCGGTATGGGGACCGGATGGGTCTACGTCAGGAGAACTTGCGCGACGATCGGACCGGTAGGCGTGGCGATGGGCGAACCACCCGCGGGCTCCTGCGAGACGGCGAAAGCTTCGTTGCCCGGCACGCCTTCCACGATCTGGGCCGCCGAGGCTTCCCCTGGCGGCAGCAGCCCGGCCTTGACCGGCGCCGGAGCAGCGATATCGCGGATCGTCCAGAGTTGGAAAGCCCGATCCGCCGACAGTGCCCGATCGGCCCGCATCGAGACGACGCTGGCCCCCTGCTGAGCGGACGAGGCCACGGTGACCCGGCCGCCGCCGATCATCGGCGCGGTGCGGACCACCAGGTCGGGGGCGGCCAGGATGGCCTGGGTACGGGCCTCCCGCAGCTGGGCGACGGCGACGGCGGTGTTCTTGGCGCGTACCCGCTGCTCCTGCACCGCCCACGTGGCCGCACCGGCCCCCGTGGCCAGGATGCACGCCGCGGCCGCGCCCGCCGTGTACCGGCGCCAGCGCGACACCGCCGCCCGGGCGTCCGGCTCGGGCCGGGCCGACTCGCCCGGCGGCAGCTGCCGGGTCCGGCCGATCGCGGCGAGCACGTCGGTGCGCAGCTTCGGCGGCGGGACCGACCAGGTGCTGTCGGCCAGCCGCGACGCGGTCTCGCGCAGCTCGTCGACCTCGCTGCGGCACCCCTCACAGGCCAGGATGTGCCGCTCGAAGGCGGCCCGCTCCAGGTCGTCCACCGCGTCCAGCGCGTAGGCGCCGACCAGGGCGTGAATGTCCGTCGTGGTCATGCGGTCACCTCCACACCCAGGCAGTCGCGCAGGCGGATGAGGCCGTCACGCATCCGGGTCTTGATCGTGGGCAACGGGGTCTGCAGAAGCTCGGCCACCTCTCGGTAGGAGTGGCCCTGGTAGTACGCGAGCGTCACCGCCTGGCGCTGCAGCTCGGTGAGATCGTCCAGGCAGTGCCGCACCTGCTGGCGTTCCAGCCGCCCGGCCACCTCGTCGACGACCTCGTCGTACGGGGTCTCCACCGAGGCGATGCCGACCTTCATGGTGCGGTCGGACGAGGCCTGCTCGGAGCGCACCCGGTCCACCGCGCGGCGGTGCGCGATGGTGAAGATCCAGGACGTCGCCGTGCCGCGGGCGGCGTCGAACCGGGCCGCCGTGCGCCACACCTCCACCAGCACCTCCTGCGCGACCTCCTCGGCCTGGGCCGGATCGCGCAACACGCGCCTGATCAGGCCGTAGACCCGGGGCGAGACCAGATCGTAGAGGCGGGCGAACGCCGGCTCGTCGCCGCGGGCCACCGCGCGTACCAGGTCGCCGACGTCGGAGGTGGGGCCGGCCGGAGCATCGGGCACGGCCGACAGATGGTCAGGCCGGCGGGCGGCGCCGCGCTCAGTCATGAAGTCAGCCTCTCCATCGCTCATGCCGTATCAACTGCCATTCGGCGCGGACGGCTACGCGGATGGGTCATCGCACCACAGAGCGGCCGCATCGGCATACAACCGATCGTCCGACGTCACCGTTTACTACAGGGACGACGGCGGGAGCAGGGATGACCAACGGATCGGACGCGGAGTACCTGGCGTACGTGCACGGGCGGACGACAGGTCTGCGGCGTACCGCGTATTTGCTCTGCGGCGACGAGCACCATGCCGACGATCTGGTCCAGGAGACCATCACCAAGCTGTATGTGCGGTGGTCGCGGATCAGCGGTGTGGAGAACATCGACGCGTACGTGCACACGATGCTGGTCCGCATCCTCCTCGACGAGAAGCGCCGGGGCTGGTGGAAGGTGCGCCTCGGCGCCCCACCGGACCGGCCCGCGCCGGCGCACAGCGGGCACGGCATCGAGGAACGCGCCGTGCTGCGGGCCGCGCTGTCCCAGGTGCCACCGCGGCAGCAGGCCGTACTGGTCCTGCGCTTCCTCTGCGATCAGTCGATAGCCGACGTCGCCCGGGTGCTGAGCTGCAGCGAGGGCACCGTGAAAAGTCAGACAGCCCACGGACTCACGGCCCTGCGCCGGATCCTGGGCGACCGCATCCACTCCCTCGGGGGCACACGATGAACCAGCACCCGGACAGCGCCGACCGCGACGCGGTGGCCCTGCTGAGCCCGCTCGCCGGCGATCCGGCCGGCCCGTCCCGCATCGATGTGGCCGGCGCGATGGCCGAGGGCCGGCGCCGCCGCCGCACCCGGTGGTGGACCAGCGGAATGGCGGTCGTGGCCGTCACCGCGACCACCGCGGCCGGAGGCACCCTGGCCTTCTCCGCCCTGGGCCGGCCCACCCCGCCACCCCCGCGCCCGAGCGTCGTCCCGTCCCCGTCGGTCATGGTGGCGGCGCCGGTCGGGCCCCGGGACTGCACGGTCACCCAGCTGCCCACTGACGGCTTCAAGAAGGCGCTGGTCACCGGCGGCGACCCGAGCGGCCGCTGGCAGGTCGGCCGGCTGTATCCGCCGGACCGCACCAAGCAGCGTGCCCTGGTGTTGTGGCGCGACGGCAAGATCGCCGACAAGGTCCTCTTCTACGGGGACGACGACAGTCTCACCGACGTCAACTCGCGCGGCGTAGCGGTCGGCTCCGGCTTCGACCCGGACATCCGCCCCTACGTGTACGGCGACGGCAGGGCGCGCAATCTGGCCGGCGGCGAGGGGGCGGCGTCGGCCATCAACGACGCGGGCGTGGTGGTCGGCTCCCTGGGCCCGCTGTACGAGGGGGTCCCGGCGCGCTGGCCGTCGGTGACCGCGAAGCCGCAACGGCTGCCGCTGCCGGCCGGAGTCGGGACAGGCGACGCCCGCGACATCGACGAGGCCGGCAACGTGGTCGGCACCATCACGCCGGAGGGCAAGGAGGCCACGGGCTACCTGTGGCTGGCCGACGGCACCGCGCGCCGTATGCCGATGCCCGTGATCGACGGCCGCAAGGCAACGATGTTCTGGCCGGCCGCGATCCGCGACGGCGTGGTGGTCGGCCAGGCCGTGATCGACACCAAGGACTCACGCACGTTCGCCTACTTCCGCTACCGCATCGCGAGCAACCGCTACGAGCGGCTCGTGCGCGGCGCCGGCACGCCGGCCGCGTTGGCGGCCAACGGCTGGGTGGTGGGCGAGGCCGACCGGCCGGTGATCACCGTCGGCACCGGCAACACGAAACTCCCGGCGGACCCGAAGCTCAAGGGCCGGCAGCAGTACATCGTCGAGAGCATCAGCGACGACGGCCTGGTCGTGGCCGGCTACTCGGCCGGGCCGGACACCGAGAACCGCCCGCTGCTCTGGCGCTGCCGTTAGCCGGCCTGAAGCGTGACGGTGCGGCCGGTGGAGATCGACTCACCGGCCGCAGCCAGGATGGCCACCACCTCGGCGCCGAAGGTCAGATCCAGCGCCGAGGCCGGGCCACCCTTCGCCGCACCGATCAGGGCGTCCACCGCCCGGCCGAAGGCCTCCACCGGCAGCCACGGCACCTGCGGCACGTCGGCGACCCCGGACTCGCCGAAGAACGCCGCCTCCTCGCGTTCCAAGGCGGCCGGGGCGTCGACGGACAGCGTCAGCGTGCTGATCGCGCCACCGGTGTGCCGCAGCAGCACGTGCGTCATGTCGCGGTCGCCGGCCAGCGCGGTGACCTGCGCGACCGGGCCCAGCACGGGCAGGAGCAGCGCGACCGCGTGCGGGCCGACGTCCCACAGGCCGCCGCTCTCCTTGCGCCACACCGACGCCCCGAACGGGTTGCCGGGCTGGAAGATCGAGCCGAGGTGGTCGATCCGCCCCTCGAGCCAGCCGCCGGCCTCGCGGACCTCGTCGATGAACTGCTGGATCTGCGGCATGAAGCGCCGGGTGAAGAAGACGACCCCGGTCACCTGCTGCTCGGCGGCGGCCGCGACGATCTCGGCGGCGGCCTCGGTGGTGAAAGCGATCGGCTTGTCCAGCAGCAGGTGCTTGCCCGCCTTGGCCGCGCGCAGGGCGATGTCCGCCTGCACGTCCGGGGGCAGCGCGACCGCGATCGCCTCCACGTCGGCGATCAGCGCGTCGATCTCCGCGTAGGGCTGCGCGCCGTGCTCCCCGGCCAGCGCGGCCGCCTTGGCCGGGTCCCGGCCCCAGACCCCGACGAACTCGACGTCCGGGTGCGCCGCCAGCGCCGGGGCGTGCGCCTGGTGGGCCCACGGTCCCGTACCGAAAAGTCCGAACCGCATCCTCGTGCCGCCTTCCCGCTGGAGATCACACCCGGCCGAAAGCTAACACGCTGCCGCTGATCAGTACGCTGTGCCGGTGATGAACGGCCCGCTGTCGACAGCGACCATCGTCGTGGCCCTCCTGCTGGGGATCTGGTATCTGATCCGCTCGGCGCTCAACCGCGCCCCCAGCAACACCGATCTGTGGGCCATGCTCGGTCTCAGCGCCCTGGTCGTGGTGCTCGTGGTGGTGGCTGTCGTCGGGCTCATCTCCGGCGACCGGCCGGGCGAGACGACCACCTTCATCGGCTACCTGATCACCACCGTCGCGTTCGCCCCGGTCGGCTTCTACCTGGCCCGGCTCGAGCCGACCCGCTGGGGCACCCTCATCCTCGGCGTCGCCTGCCTGGTGCTGCCGGTTCTCGTGCTGCGGTTGCAGCAGATCGCGGAGGCCACCGGTGGCTGAGCCCACACCCGCCCACACCAGGCCACGGGACGCGGCCCTGGGCACCGGCGCCGGCCGGGTGCTGCTGCTGGTCTACGGCATCTTCGCGGTCTCCGCGGGCGCCCGGGCCGGCGTGCAGATCGCCACGAAGTTCTCCGAGGCGCCGCTGGCGTTCCTGCTGTCGGCGTTCGCCGCGCTGGTCTACATCGCGGCCACCATCGGCCTCGCCCTCGGTGGCACCCGGGGCCGCCTGATCGCCCTGACCAGCTGCTCGATCGAGCTGGTGGGCGTCCTGGTGGTGGGCACCCTCAGCGTGCTCGACCAGGAGGCCTTCCCGGACGCCACCGTCTGGTCGCGCTTCGGCAGCGGCTATGGCTACGTGCCGCTGGTGCTGCCGCTGATCGGCCTCTGGTGGCTGTGGCGCAACCGGCCCGGTGATCGCTGACCGGGCCGGTCCTCAGCTCAGGAGTCCGCGCCGACGGTGTGCGGCAGGAAGTTGCAGTTGTCCCGGGTGACCAGCCCGTCGGTGCCCAGGCCCTCACGGATGCCCATGCCGGCCGGCTCGCCGTCGATCAGCCAGGCGCCGATCACCGGGTGCACGGTGCCCTCGAGGCCGTCGAACGACGGCAGCTCCAGCAGCTCCTGCACCACGAAACGGCCGTCGTTGCCGTACTCGGTGGGGTTGTCGACCAGGGTGACGCCGTCCCGGACCAGCTTGACCGAGCCGCCCTCGCGACCCCAGACCGGCTTTCTCGCGTACGAGGTCAGGGTCGCCGCCTTGGACGACTCCGCGAAGTAGGCCGGGAGCAGGTATTTGCCGCGTTCCGGGTCGTCGCCGAAAAGCTTCCACAGCACCGGCAGCAGCGCCTTGTTGCCCAGCAGGGCCGCCTTGTACGGAGGCTCGATCCACACCGTCCCGCGCTTGGCGGGGTCGGCCATGTTACGGAAGAAGGCCTTGCCGCCCTCCTCGTTCCAGAACCACTCCCACGGGTACAGCATGAAGATCACGTCGATCGGCTGCGCCTTGTGCTCCTGGCCCGGGGCGGGCACGAACAGCACCCGGTCGCCGGCCACGTCCCAGCCGATCTGGCTCATCGCGATCAGCTCGACCGGATAGCCGGCCTCCTCGGCCGTCGCCATCAGGTAGGCCACGTTCATCCGGTCCTCACCGGACGTCTCGCTCGTCTCGTACGCGAAGTAGATCTTGGGCTTTTCCGGCAGCCACGGGCGCGCCTCGCGCAGCTTGCCGATGTTGCGCCGCCAGGCGCCGGGGTTGGCCGGCTCGCCGTCGGCCGCCTCCCAGCCGACCAGCCGGTCGTGGATGGAGTTCCACTGCCGCCAGGGGTGCTGGGTGACGCCGGTCTGGTCCACCCAGTGCCACTGGATGACCGCGGCCTCGACCAGCGACGTCGGCGTCTGCGCGTTGTATTCGAGCAGGCGCGGGACGCTGCCCGCGCCGTTGTACCAGAGGTCGAAGCGGCCGTAGACCGACGGCGAATAGTCGGGCGTCTGCATCGGGATCCGGCCGTCCGGGTCCTTGTCCTGGTGCGTCCAGGTCTCGGCGTCGCCGTCGAACCACGTGCGGATGATCTGCTCGTGGGTGTACTCCGGGATGCCGATCTTGGCCAGGAAGCAGGTTTCCGGGCCGCAGACCGAGGCGAAGTAGCCGTCGCGGCGGCCCTGCGCGGTGTGCCGGGGGCACTGCTGGACCATCCAGTCGCCGGCTTCGAGGCACATGCTGTTGAGCGCGGTAGTCGCCGCCTCCAGCTCCTCGATCTCGCCTTCGCTGAAGTCGTAGTACGGCCCTTCCTGCCAGTACGACATCATCGTGCCGTCCGGCAGCTCGGTGTCGTTGTAGGTCAGGCCGAGGCTGTAGTTGGTGAGCCGCCAGCCGTCACGGACCGGGCCGTAGGGAACTCGTTTCAACGCTCAGCCGCCCGACTTCCCGGACTTGCCGGACGTGCCGCTGCCACCCTTGCCGACCACACTGGTCTTGACCGTGCCGTTGCTGATCCGGCCGGTCGACGGCAGCCCGAACGACGAGCGCGCGGCCCGGTCGTTGTAGGCGAACTTGCTGCCGCCCGCGGGCAGCCGGTAGCCGGGCCGGTATCCGGAGCCGTAGCTGGACGAGTGCCAGATGAAGAAGAGCGGGACGAAGCCGACACCGCCACCGTTGTTGTCGTCGTCGTCGCAGTTGTCCTCGTCCACCACGGTGCCGTTGGCGTCGGCGCAGTAGAAAGCCTCGTCCTGCGTGTCGTCGTTGTCGCAGGCCGCCACCCCGCCCGCGGCCAGCAACAGGAACGTGCTGGTCAACGACACGCTACGAGAGCTCATCCTTCGGTTCACTGTCGGCTTCTCCACCCTTCGACCCGTCCGGCCCGCTCCATCATGTGTAGCTCGCCGAATCAAGCCATGACGGCTAGTCGCGAGGACCGCCCGCCACGTAGATCACCTGGCCGGAGACGAACCCCGCTCCTTCACTGACCAGGAAGGATACGGTGTTCGCCACGTCTTCGGGACGGCCCGCCCGGCCGACCGGGATCTGACCGATCGCCGCCTTCTGAAAGTCCGCGAAGTCGACGCCGACCCGGGCCGCGGTGGCGGCGGTCATATCGGTCACGATGAAACCGGGCGCGACCGCGTTGGCCGTGACGCCGAAGCGACCCAGCTCGATGGCGAGCGTCTTGGTGAAACCCTGGAGGCCGGCCTTGGCCGCGGCGTAGTTGACCTGGCCCCGGTTGCCCAGCGCCGACGTGCTGGACAGGCAGACGATGCGACCCCACTGGGCGTCGACCATGTGCTTCTGCACGGCCCGGCTGAACAGGAACGCGCCGCGCAGGTGGACCGCCATCACGGTCTCCCAGTCGTCGTCGCTCATCTTGAACAGCAGGTTGTCGCGCAGCACGCCGGCGTTGTTGACCAGCACCGTGGGCGCGCCGAGCTCGGCGGTGACCCGCTCGACGGCGGCGGCGACCTGGACGGCGTCCGAGACGTCGGCGCCGACGGCGAGGGCGGTGCCGCCGGCGTCGTGGATCGCGGTCACCGTGTTCGCGCAGGCACCCTCGTCGAGGTCGACGACCGCCACGGACATGCCGTCGGCGGCGAGCTTACGCGCGGTCGCCTCGCCGATGCCACGTGCGGCCCCGGTCACGATCGCTACCCGACTCGGCTGGGTCATTGCTGGCCTCCCGCTTGATCTGTTACGCAGTCGGCCGACTCTAACCCAGCTGTTACCCGCGGGTTACCTGGTGGGGTCATCTTTCTGCATCAAGAATGCAAATTTGTGGTCACGGCTTCCGGCACAGCCGGATCCAGCGGTAGCCGTAGCCGGCGACCTTGAGCTGGTCGAACTTGCCGGGGTCCGGATACTCCTGGTCGGCGAGCACGTCGTTGGGGAAGTCGGCCTCCGGATAGAGGCTGCTGAGGTCCACCACGCCGTCCTCCTCGGCCAGGTTGTGCAGGAACAGCATCGTGCCGGTGGAGTCGTCCGCACGGTGCACGAGCAGTCCGGCCGGGGCGGGCACGTCCACGTGGGTGCAGCTCCCGCTGCCCACCTCCGGCGCCTCCCGCAGGGTCCGGATCATCCGCTCGAACCAGGACAGCAGCGACTTCGGGTCGTGCCGCTGCAGGGTGGCGTTGACCTTCTCGTAGCCGTACTCGCCGCCGGTGATCACCGGGCGCACGAGCCGGCCGGCCGGGGCGCTGGAGAAGCCGCCGTTGGCCCCCATGTTCCACTGCATCGGGGTACGGATCGCGTCGCGCCCCTTCTGGGACAGGTCGTCACCCATGCCCAGCTCCTCGCCGTACCGCAGCACCGGCGTGCCCCGCAAGCTGAACTGCAGCGCGTAGGCCAGTTCGATGCGCCGACGGTCGCCGCCCAGCATCGAGGCCAGCCGGCGGCGGATGCCCCGGCCGTAGAGCTGCATGCTCTCGTCCGGGCCGAACTGGGCGAACACCTCGCTGCGTTGCTCAGCGGTCAGCCTTGACAGGTCGACCTCGTCGTGGTTGCGCAGGAAGGTGGCCCACTGACCGCCGACCGGCAGCTGCGGCGTGTCGCGCAGCGCGTCGATGATCGCTTCCGGGTTGCGCCGGGCCAGCGAGAGCATCAGCCGGCCGTTGAGCATGAAGTCGAACAGCATGTGGATCCGGTTGGCCGAGCCGCCGCCGTCGCCGAAGAAGTCCTTGAGCTGCTCGGGCTCGACATTGGCCTCGGCCAGCAGCACGGCGTCGCCCTGGCGCCACTGCACGTGCTGGCGCAGCTCGCTGAGGAACGCCATGTCCTTGGGCGAGTTCGGGTTGCCCGGCTCGGTCTCCTCGATGATGAACGGCACCGCGTCCATCCGGAACCCGGAGACGCCCAGCTGCAGCCAGAACGCGCAGATCTTCTTGATCTCCTCGCGGACCTCGGGGTTCTTGATGTTGAGGTCGGGCTGGAACTTGTAGAACCGGTGGTAGTACCAGAGCTTCGCGGTGCGGTCGTAGGTCCACGTCTCGGCCTGCTCACCGGGGAACACCATGCCCTGGTGCCGGTCCGCGGGCTGGGTCTCGGACCAGACGTACCAGTCCCGGTACGGCGAGTCCGGCGACGACCGCGCCGACTGGAACCACGGGTGCTGGTCGGAGGTGTGGTTCACGACCAGGTCGATGATGACCCGGATGCCCCGGTCCCGGGCCTGGTGCACCAGCTCGGCGAAGTCGCCCAGGGTGCCCAGGCGGGGGTCGACGTTGTAGAAGTCGGCCACGTCGTAGCCGTCGTCGCGGTTCGGCGTCGGGTGCACCGGGTTGAGCCACAGACAGGTGATGCCGAGGCGGGCCAGATAGTCCAGCCGCCCGATCATGCCCTTGATGTCGCCGACGCCGTCGCCGTTGGAGTCGGCGAACGTGTCGATGTCGGCGCAGTAAATGACGGCCTTCTCATACCACCGGTCGCTCATGCCCCCTTACTTGTCCCCGGCTCCGCTTCAGGAAACTTCGGGCCCACGTCAGGGGCCGGACCTTCTCCAGCGCCAGGAAGCTGGTGATCGCGGCCAGGTGCGGGGCGAACGAGATGGTGATGGTGGCGAACGTGACCAGATGGAACGAGTAGAAGGACGCCACGGCGTAGTTGCGCCACCGCGGCCGGAGGAAGAAGATCGCCGGGCTGCCCAGCTCGAACGCCACGATCCCGAACTGCGCGAGGATCAGCAGGTACGGCACGCCGGCGATCAGGTCGGCCAGTTCCGTGCCGCGGCGGATGATGGCCCGGGCCAGCACCGAGCTCGTCACCCAGTCGATGCCGCCGAAGCGCAGCTTGGCCCAGGCCGCCAGGAAGTACGTGCACACCACCGCGATCTGGGTGACCCGCAACGCCCAGCCGCCGGCTTCGGTGCTGCGGGGATCGCCGTGCCGGGCCCGCCCCACGGTCGGCAGCACGGCCAGCGCGACCAGCAGACCGACCCGGTCGTGGTCGACCTTGCCGTAGCTCATCGCGACGACCATCCACTCGAAGTAGAGCGCGAAGACGGTCCAGCCGAGCAGCCGGGGAGCCCGCCCGAAGGCTGCGGCCAGGGAGACCACGAGCAGCACCCAGAAGATGCCGTGCACCAGCAGCGGGGTCGGGGTGGGCAGGTGCAGCAGCCGGCCGACCAGCAACGGCTTGTACAGATCGCCGGGGGTGCTGGCGTGGTGGCGGACCCAGGGCGTGAAGATCACCAGGTCGGCCGCGACGAAGAGGTAGATCAGCGTGCGGAACGCGGCGACCCGGCCCAGCGGGACCGGCTCGGTCAGCCAGCGGGTGAGCCTGCTCACGGGGCGCTCCAGGTGGCGATGATCTCGTCCCGGCTGGTGCCGGTGGGCCGGGAATCCTCGATGCCCTCCCAGCGGATGACGATCCGTACCGTGCGCAGCGGCGCGGCGCCGGGACTCTTCTCCTCGTACGCCGTGGCGAGCTGCCGCAGCCGGGCCGGGTCGTCGATGTAGGCCTGCTGCTGGCCCTCGATCTCGGCCCGGCGCAGCCCGCTGTTGGCCTCGGTCAGCACCACCGTGCGCCCGGCGGTGTCGACGCCCTCGACCCGGGTGTCCGGCGCGTCGGCGTTCGGATCGGGCGCGGTGGAATACATCCGGAACGGCCCGAACGGGAAGTCGTCGTCCTGCCCCCAGAAGGTGCCCAGGAGCAGCAGCACCACCCCGGCCAGGGTCACCGCGACCCGGGTCGTCCGCCCGCGCGTACTCAACGTTTCCATCGCGCCGGGACACTACCGCCGCCGCGCCACCCCGGACCATCCCGGCGCGACGCGGCGGCCCGGTTCACACGGACGGCGACCCCGGCGGACTCTGCTCGAACCGGCGATTCAGGCGAGCGGCCACCCAGGCGGCGGCGAGCGGCACCACCGCGAGGGCAGTCCACTGCACCGGCCCCAGCAGAGCCGGCTCCGGGGAGCGCATGTTGCTCTCGATGAGGTCACCGAAGCCCACCCGGACCAACGGCCAGGTGACGACCACCGGCACCGCGGTCACCACGACCCGGCGGACGACCGGCGGTGGGAGGCGGAGCACTCCGAGCGCGACCAACAGCCCGGCTGCCGCATACAGGGCCAGCACCAGGTAGGGCACCGGGAGCCCGCCCAGCAGCAGGCCAGGGCCGCCGACGAGGACGGTGCCCGCCCCACCGGCGACGACCAGCGAACCGCCGGATGCCACGACCATCGTCCCGCGGGGCAGCCTGCGGTCTCCGGCAGGCTCTGCCCGACCGGCCGTGGCGGTCAGCAGGCTCGCCGCCGTCACCACCGCGGCCGCGACGAGGATCCAGTAGACGTCGAGCATGCGGGCGGGAGTCTCCCGGTAGACCGCGACCGGCGGCACCTCCGCCACCAACCCGCCCAGCGCCGCCGGCACGACGGCCCAGCGGCACCCGGCCGGAACCGCCCGCGCGGCCGCGCCGGGAGACCCGCTCAGCGCCGCCGGCCCAGCGGCCGCGCGATATCCCGCCAGCACCAGCAGCAGCACAAGCGCCCAGGCTCCCGGCCGCACGAGCTCCTGAACCGTGGGGTGCGGCGCGAAGTCGCCGTAGCGCAACACGGCGACTTCGCCCATGACCACCCGGCGCAGACTCACGGCCAGCAGCACGATCGCCCCGAACAGCTGCACCGCCCTCGCGGCCCGATGCCAGCTGCCGTCCCGAAGGGCCTCCGCGCCGCGCGACCACCGCACGGTCAGCGCCGCGACCGCCAGATCGAGCACCTCGCGCAGACCGGGACCACGCCGGCCGGGTGCGGCTCCGGCGAGCAGGACCCCGATCATCTCCTCCTCGTATTCGTGGCGATGCTCCCGCGGATAGAGCCGCAGCACCTGCCGGTAACGGCGCTCCAAGATCGCCTCGGACGTCATGCGGCCTGCTCCGGGGTCCGGGTGATCGTCACCGTGATGCCTTCCCGCACGTGCAATGCGACAGCCGCGAGGGTGAAGGCCAGCAGCGGGACGCCGGCCATCAGCAGGACGTCGACCACGACGATGCCGGGCGTCACGGACCGCGCCAGGCTGATGTCGATCGCTTGCTCCAGCTGGTGCTGCGCCACCGGTACCGCGAGCAGGGGCGCGAGCAGCACCAGGATGCGGCGCCGGATGCCGGCGGGGATCCGGTGCAGACCTGCCAGCAGCATCGCACCGGCCGTGAGGAGCAGGGCGTCCGGCACGGTGACCAGCCCCAGGATCTGCGGCGGCATCGGCCACCACGGGAGGGAGAACGCACCTGCCGCGGCCAGGACCAGACCGGCGGCGAGCGTGGCGCCACCACGCCGGCCCAGGATCACGGCGGCCGGGCGGCCCTGGCGGGACAGCACCAGCAACGCCACCGTCAGCAGCGCCGCGACCAGGGCCCAGGACATCCGGACCGCGCGGAACTCCTGGCTCGCCTGCCACACCGCGATGGCGCCGATCTCGACCAGCACCGCCACCCCGGCCAGCGCCACCGCGGTGCGACGGGCGGCGAGCAGCACGGCGACCACGACCGCGAGCCACGCCACCGAACGCGCGGCCACGTCGATGAGCAGGCCACCGTCCACACCGAAGGCGCGCATCGGGTCGCCGGACTCCCGGGCGTACAGCAGGCCGCCGATCAGCCGGCGGCAGGCGATCGCCGTGAGCAGCACCGCGCCGATCAGGCCGGCCACCGCGGCGGCATCGCGCCAGGCCGAGGTGCGCAGAGCCTGCGCGCCGCGGCCGAGCCGCGCGAGGAGGCCGGCCCGGAGCAGGTCGACGGCCTCGCCCAGGGCGGGTCTGCGCTGCCCGGGTGCGGCCCCCTCCATCAGCACTGTCACCATCTCCTCCTCGTAGGCGTGGCGGTGTGCCGGCGGATAGACCGCCAGCAGGCGGCGGTACCGGATCTCGAGCGGTGCGGTCACGCGGGTGCCCCTCCCAGGTCGTGCCGGGCGCGCAGCCGGCCCTCGGCCAGAGTGGCCTGCTGGCGCAGGCGGCTGCTCTCGGCGGCCAGCCGCTTCTCCCCGACCCCCGTGAGCCGGTAGTAGCGGCGCAGCCGGGACTGCACGACCTCCTCGCGGTCGACCTCTATGAGGCCGTCGGTGCGCAGCCGGTCGAGCGCGGCGTAGAGAGTGCCCGCACGCAGCTGGACCCGGCCGTCGGTCATCCGGGCCACGTCCTCGATCACGGCATAACCGTGCTGGGGGCCGGAGGCCAGCGCGGTGAGCACCAGGAAGGTCGGCTCGCGCATGGGTGTGTCGGTCATGGCGACAGCATATACCGATGACAAGTATATACGGCAAGCGGTTCGTACTCTGGAGGCCGGGTAAGCCTCGGGGACCGACACGAAGGAGCGCCGGATGAGCGTGCCGTACTACCTGGCCGCGGAGACCGAGCCCAGTCAGCTGGGTGGCCTGACCGGCTGGGTGGCATCGGTCATCGAGTCGCTCGGTGAGCTGGGCGTGGGCCTGCTCGTGGCCCTGGAAAACCTGATCCCGCCCATCCCCAGCGAGATCGTGCTGTCCATGGCCGGCTATCTGGCCAGCTCCGGCCGGGTCGATCTGGTGCTGGTGGGCATCGCCGCCACCGCGGGCTCGGTGCTGGGCGCCCTGGCGCTCTACTGGCTCGGCTACGCGCTCGGCGAGGAGCGGCTGCGCCGCTGGCTGGACCGCATCCCGCTGGTCGACGCCGACGACCTCAACCTGGCCGACCGCTGGTTCGAACGGCACGAGAAGGGCGCGGTCTTCTTCGGCCGGATGGCTCCGGTGGTCCGCAGCCTGGTGTCCATCCCGGCCGGCGCCAACCACATGAAGCTCGGCATGTTCACGCTGCTCACCACCCTCGGCAGCGGACTGTGGAACTGCCTGTTCATCGGCGGTGGCTACGCCCTGGGCTCTCGGTGGCAGCAGCTGGAGAAGTACAGCAGCTGGTTCGACTACGCGATCATGGCGTTCTTCGCGGTGGCGATCGCCGGCTGGGTGCTCAAGAAGGTCCGCAAACGGCGGCGCGCGACCGCGGATCGGTGAGATCCACGGCCGCGCGCCGGTGAAGGGGAGAAACGGTGCTCAGAAGCCCGCGCTGATCTTGGTGAAGGCCCAGTCGGACTGCGCGATGCCACTGCAGTCGGAGACCACACCGCCACCGGCGCAGCCGCGGTCGCGGTTGACCGCCCAGAAAGTGAACCGCGCGAGGTTGTTGTTCTTCGCGTAGTCGCGGATCCGGGTCCAGGTGTCGGTGCTGGTCAGCTCCTGCTGGTCGGACAGGCCGTTCATGCCGGAGATGCCCATGTGCGAGTACGCCTGCGCGTCGCTCCAGCCGAAGGTGGTCTTGAGCAGGTTCTTCAGGCCCTCCGAGGCGCCGACCGTGGCGCCGTACATGTCCGCGCCGCCGCCGAAGTCGAACGGCATCTGGGTGAAGATGTCGATGTTCGCGCCGAGCGCCTTGGCCTGCTGGACCAGCCGGGTGCCGAAGTAGTTCGGGCCGGTCGGCGAGGTGCCGAAGGTGAGGATCGTCTTCACCGAGGGGTTCTTCTGCTTGACGATCTTCAGGGCGCCGAGGATGCGGTCCTGCACCGCGGTGTTCTCGAACTCGTCGCTGTTCTCGATGTCGATGTCGATCGCCTTCAGGCCGAAGGTGTCGATCACCTTCTGGTACGCGCCGGCCAGCGCCTCCGGGGTGGCGCAGTTCGGGCCGAGCTTGTTGCCGCTCCAGCCGCCGATCGACGGGACGACGCTGCCGCCGGCCGCCTTGATCGCGTTGATGGTGCTCTCGTGCGAGCCGCCGGTCAGGCCGCCCTCGCCGTCCCAGACCGGGTTACAGCCGTTGGCCAGCACGAAGGCGATGGTGAAGGCCTTGATACCGGTGGCGTTCATGACCGTCGACGGCGCCGGCGGGTTGCCCCAGCCGGGGTAGATGTACGGCGCGGACGCCATCTTGGTACCGGTCGCCGGCGGGGTGGTCGGCCCGGTCGGGGGCGTGGTCGGCGGGGTCGTGGGGTCGACCACGCCACCGCAGGCGCCCTTGTCGGCCCAGACGCCCCACTGCCCGCTGGCGGTCGGAACCTCGTTCTGAGTCCACCACTTGGCGGTGTAGTTCTTCGACTGGTACGAGACGGTGTTGTCCTTGACGTAGACCGCCGAGGAGCTCCACGCCGGGGCACAGGCGACCGCCGCCGACGCGCCGGGCGCGAGCACGACCGTGGTGCCGGCTCCGGCCGCGGCCAGCACCATCGCGAGGGCGACGGCGTACTTCTTCTGCAATTTCATGGGGGATCTCTCCAGTGGGGGAAGGGGAGGCTGGATCAGGGCAGGGTGGACAGGTGGGGCTTGATGGTGTTGGCCCAGCCGTTGCCGGCGGTGACGTCCCAGTTGATCGACCAGGTCATCGCGCCGCGGATGCCGGGATAGGTGCGCGGCGGGCGGAACGAGCCGCAGTTGGTGCCGCGGGCCAGGCAGTCGAGGGCCTGGTTGACCACGGACGGCGAGACGTAGCCGCCGCCGGCCGCGCTGGTGGTCGCGGGCAGGCCGAGCGACACCTGGTCGGGGCGCAGTCCGGACTCGAGCTGGATGCAGGCCAGCGCGACCAGGAAGTTGACCGTGCCCTGGCCGTACGCGGCGTTCTGGTCGCAGCCGAGCATCGCGCCGGAGTTGTAGTACTGGGTGTGGACGACCGTGAGGATGTCCTTGATGTCGAGCGCGAGCTTGAAGTAGGACCCGGCCGGGTTCTGCATGTCGATGGTCTGCGGAGCCATCGTGATGATCAGGTTGGCGCCGGCCTTGGCTCGCAGGCTGCGCAGCGCCTGGCCCATGTACGTCGGGTTGAGCCCGTTCTCCAGGTCGATGTCGACGCCGTCGAAGCCGTACGTCTGCATCAGCGAGAAGACCGAGTTGGCGAAGTTGGTCGCCGCGCCCGCGTCGTTGACGCTGACCGAGCCCTTCTCACCGCCGACCGAGATGATGACCTTCTTGCCGCGCGAGTGCAGTGTCGCGATGTCGGCCTTGAACTGGTCGTTGGTGTAGCCGCCGACCGAGGCGGAGAGCCCGGGGTCGATGGTGAAGGAGACCGCACCCGGGGTGCCGGTGGCGTCCGCGAAGGCCACCGCGACCAGGTCGTAGGTGTTCGGCACGGCGGCGAGCTTGAGCTCGTTGGCCGGGTTGTCGAAGTTCTGCCAGTAGCCGGTGATGAAGTGGGCCGGCAGCGTGCCGTTGCTCGGCGGCACCGTGGTGGGCGGCGGCGTCGTCGGCGGCGTGGTGGGCGGGGTGGTGGGTGGGGTGGTCGGCGGGGTCGTGGCCGGCGGGGTGGTCGGCGTCGTCCCGCCACCGCAGGCTCCCTTGTCGGCCCAGACGCCCCACTGCCCACTGGCGGTGGGGACCTCGTTGGTGGTCCACCACTTCGCGGTGTAGTTCTTCGACTGGTACGAGACGGAGTTGTCCTTGACGTAGATCGCCGAGGGGCTCCACGCCGGGGCACAGGCGGTGGCCGCGCTCGCGGAAGATCCTATGTAGACAGCGGAGCCGGCGGCCGCGAGAGCGGCGGACACGGCGAGGACCAGGGATCGGCGCATGGGGGTGGGCCTTCCACGTCGAACAGTTAGGTTCATTGATTATTAGGACTGTTAACAGAACTAGTCCAGACCCCCGGCACCTTAAAGTTCTTTAAGGTGCGCGGGCCGGAGGCGCTGGTCACGCCCCCGGCCCTTACGCGTACGTATTGAACGAAGTCGCTACCTGCGGAACTGGATCCAGTTGACGTTGACGAAGTCGGCCGGCTGCCCACTGGTGAAGGTCAGGAAAACCGTGTGCCGCCCGGACACGTTGGCCACGTTGGCCGGCACCGACCGCCAGGACTGCCACCCACCGGTGTTGGCGAGCGCGAAACTGCCGATCGGCGCGTTGCTGCGGCTGTCGATCCGGACCTCGACGAGGCCACTCACGCCGCCCGCCGCCCCGGAGGAGACCCGGCCCACGAAGTCGCGTACCCCGCCGGTGCCGAAGTCGACGTTGTCGAACTGCAGCCAGTCACCGTTGCTGATGGCGCCGACGTTCTGACCGCCCTCGGACGCCGTCTCCTTGATCACCGACGACGCGGCGTTGTACGACTCGGCCTCGATCTGCCCGTAGGCGTTGCGCACGCCACCGGCCGGCGGCGTGGTGGGCGGCGTGGTCGGTGGGGTGGTGCCACCTGAACCCGAGCGGTACACGGCCACGTAGTCGACCAGCATCGGCACGCCGGACTGGGTCGAGGCGAAGGGACCGCCACCGAACGCGGCCGGGAAGCCGCCGCCCATGGCCACGTTCAGGATGATGAACACGCCGCGGTGAGTGGCGTTGTTCCAGGTCGTGGCGTCCATCTGATTGGCGCTGACCTGGTGGTACTGCGCGCCGTCGAGGTAGAAGCGCAGCTGCTCCGGGGAGACGCTGCGGTCGTACTCGACCGCGTACGTGTGGAAGGCGGTGCCGCAGGTCGGGCAGGACTTCTCGCCGCTGCCCAGGCCGGTGGTCTCGTTGCAGGGACCGCCCGGGTTGACGCCGCAGTGCAGGGCCGAGAAGACCGAGGGCCGGCCGTTGATCGACTCCATGATGTCCCACTCGCCGATGCTCGGCCAGTTGGTCGCGCCGACCGGCCGGGCCGCGTCACCCAGGGTCCAGAACGCCGGCCAGTAGCCGGCGCCCGCCGCCCCCGTGACGTTCGGCTGCTGCAGCCGGCCTTCGATGCGCAGCTTGCCGCCGGCCGGTGCGGCGAAGTCGCTGCGCTGGGTCTCGACCCGGCCCGAGGTCCAGTTGCCGGAGGAGTCGCGGATCGGCTTGATCGCCAGGTTGCCGTTGCCGTCCTGGTAGACGTTCTGCGTCGAGTCGGTCATCCGCTCGATCTCGCCGGTGCCCCAGTTCGCCGCGCCGCCGGGGTAGCCGGTGCCGATGTCGTAGATCCAGTTACTGCGGTTCAGGCCGGTGCCCGCGGCGCCGGTGAAGTCGTCGCTGAAGATCAGGCTCATGCCCGAGGGGGCGGGCGGTACGGCCGCGTCGGCCTGCGCCACGAAGACGGCCGAGGCGCCTCCGGCGATCACGACAGCGGCGGCAGCGAGCAACCGCCGGCGCCACTTGTGCGGGGTGCTTCTCATGACAACGGCCTTTCGGGGGGATGGGGATGAGGAGCCGCTAGGGGAAGGCAGCACTGAGAGCGCTCTCTGGAAGTTTCCACGCTGTTACGGAAGCTTGTCAATATGCATGACTACCGATTGCCCACCGGTGCGGGACGACGCCAAACCGCCTGCTCAAGCGCGGTCCAGGCGGCCGAGGTGAGTAGATAGAGGCCACCGGCCAGCGGCAGCCAGGCCACCATCACCACCGTCAGGTACGGCAACCAGGACAGGATCCGCGGCAGCAGCAGCGCACCGGGCTGAGCCGGATCGGCCGGGGGCGGCTGCAACCGCCGGGTGCGGCGCGAGGACCACCAGGCCAGCGCGGTGGCCAGCGCCAGCAGCACGGTGAAGACCGGCAGGCCGGCCGCGAGGTGCGCGGTCAGCGGCACGCCGAACAGGTGACCGCCGAGCACCCCGGTGGGCGCGCCGGCACCGGGCCGCACCAGGTGGAACATCAGCATGAAGAACGGCGCCTGGGCCAGCGCGGGCAGCATCGCCGCGAACGGACCGGCCCCGTTGGCACGTTGCAGAGCGAGCGTCTCGGTGGCCAGCCGCATCGGATCGTCGCGGTGCCGTTCCCGCAGTGCTGCGAGCTCGGGCGCCAGCGCGGCGCCACGCCGGGCCGAGCGGGCCTGCAACCAGGTGAGCGGGCTGATCAACAGCCGGACGGCGACGGTGAACAGGACGATGGCCAGCGCGGCGGAGAGTCCGCCGGCGGCCGGGGTCAGGAGGGTGGCGAGACCCTCGAGGGCGGAGTGCGCGACACCGACGACGGCATCGAGCGCAGCGGAAAAGGACATGGGCGTACCCCTGCGGTCCGAAAGGAAGTAAGGACGCGGAGACGGCCGGCCCGGGCGCGCGTCAGCGCGCGGGGAGCACGACCGCCGGGCACGCCGACGGGGCTCGCGGACGCGGCCGCCCGGCCGCGTCGGGATCCAGCAGGCGGGGCAGCCGCCGGCGCAGGGCCCGCACGGCCAGGCCGACGCCGGCCGAGGCGGGACGCAGGGAAGGCACCGGGATCACCGCGGCGGCCGCCAGCACCACCAGCAGTGCGGCCGCGACAGTCGCCAGACCCAGCACCAGCTGGGTGGACGACCCGGAGGCGGGGCTCTGCAGGGCGGCGAACACCCAGAACCCCAGCAGCAGCATGCCTCGAACGCTACGCGCGCGGCGCAACCTTCGTTTTCCGGAGACCCCAGCCGGGTAATTTGCGGTCATGGCAACTTCGGAGAGTGCGGCGACGGCAACAACGATCTCCGAGGAGATGGCCGACGAAGCGGAAGCCCAGGGACTCCTCACGCTCGGCGTGGAGGAGGAGTATCTGCTCGTCGACGCCACCGAACCCCGCGCGGTCGACCGCGTCGAGGAGGTGTTCGACCACCTCGGCGACGACATCCGCGACTCGGTGCAGCACGAGTTCGTGCGCAGCCAGATCGAGACGGCGAGTCCGCCTCAGCTGGAGCTGCGGGATCTCTCCGAGTCGATGACCCGGCTGCGGTCCGGGCTGGCCGCCGCGGCCGGACGCGCCGGCGCCCGGCTGGTCGCGGTCGGCGCGAGCCCCGCGTCCGGGGAGCACTCCCGGGTCGTCGACAAACCTCGGTACCACCGGATGCGCGAGCGCTTCGGCGACCTCTCCCCCGGCGGCGGCCTCAACGGCATGCATGTGCACGTCAGCGTCCCCGACCCGGAGACCGGTGTGCAGGTGCTCAACCACCTGCGGCCCTGGCTGCCGATCTTCCAGGCCGCGACGGCGAACTCGCCGTTCTTCGACGGCCGCGACACCGGGTACGCGAGCTGGCGCTCGATGCTCTGGGAGCGCTGGCCCACGGTGGGCCCGACGCCGTACCTGGAGTCTTACGAGCAGTACGAGACGATGATCTCCGACCTGGTCGCTAGCGGCGCGATGCTCGACGAGGGAATGCTCTACTGGTACGCCCGGCTGTCGGCGAACTACCCGACCGTGGAGATCCGGATGGGCGACGTCTGCCCCACCCCGGACGACGCGATGCTGCTGGCGGCGCTCGCCCGCGCGCTGGTCGCCACCCTGCTGCGGGAGGTCGAGGACGGCAAGAAGGCGCCGAACGTGCCGCACCCGCTGCTGATGGCCGCACACTGGCGGGCCGCGCACGACGGGCTGGAAGGCCTGAACATCGACATGGCCACCCGGGAGCCGCGGCCGGCCTGGAAACTGATGCGCCAGCTCTTCGACTACGTACGCCCGGAGCTCGAACGCCACGGCGACCTGGAGATGACCACTGTCCTGATGGGACGGCTGCGCGCGCACGGCACCGGCGCGGCCCGGCAGCGGGCGTTGCTGGCCCAGGGCGGGTCGGTCGCGGGCGTCGTGGACTGGCTCGCGGCCACCACCCGGGGCGAGCGGTGAAACTCGTCGTCGTCGGCGGGGACGCGGCCGGGATGTCCGCGGCGTCGCAGGCCCGCAAGCGGCTGGGGCCGGACGAGTTGGAGATCGTCGCGTTCGAGCGGGGGCACTTCACGTCGTACTCGGCGTGCGGGATCCCGTACTGGATCGGCGGTGCGGTCAAGGACCGCGACGCGCTGGTCGCGCGTACGCCGCAGGAGTTCCGTGACGTCGGCATCAGCGTGCACACCCGCCACGAGGTGGTCGGCATCGATCTGGCCGCCCGCGAGGTCGTGGCCCGGGACCTGGAAGGCGGCGGCGAACGGCGGGAGAGCTACGACCATCTGGTGTACGCGACCGGCGCGGTGCCGGTGACGCCGGATTGGGCCCGGATCGACGGCGAGGGCGTCTTCGGCGTGCAGACGCTGGACGACGGCGCAGCCATCCACGCCTGGCTGGACCGCGAGCCGCAGCCACGCACCGCGGTCGTGATCGGCGGCGGTTACGTGGGCGTGGAGATGGCCGAGGCGATGGTCCGGCGCGGCCTGGCGGTGACGCTGCTGGAGAAGTCGGCGCAGCCGATGGCCACGGTCGACCCGGACATGGGCGAACGGGTCGGCGAGGCCATCCGCGGGCTGGGCATCGAGGTGCGCACCCGGACCCACGTGCAGGGTCTGGAGACCACCGACGGCCGGATCTCCGCGGTCGTCACCCCCGAGGGGACGCTTCCGGCCGACATCGTGGTGCTGGGCCTGGGGGTACGCCCGAACACGGCACTCGCCGTGCGGTCGGGCATCCCGGTCGGAGTGACCGGCGGGCTGCGCACCGATCTGCGGATGCGGGTCATCGGGCCGCAGGGACACCTGGACCGGATCTGGGCGGCCGGCGACTGCGTGCAGACCGTGCACCGGGTCAGCGGCCAGCCGGTGCACGTGCCGCTGGGCACCCATGCCAACAAGCAGGGCCGGGTGGCGGGCATCAACATCGGCGGCGGCTATGCCACGTTCCCGGGCGTGATCGGCACCGGGGTGACCAAGGTGTGCGAGCTGGAGGTGGCCCGGACCGGGCTGACGGAGAAGGAGGCCGGCGCGGCCGGCTTCGCGTTCGTCACGGCCACGGTCGAGTCGACCAGCCGGGCCGGGTACTACCCCGGGGCCAGCACGATGGCGGTGAAGCTGATCGCCGAGAAGCGGACCGGCATGCTGCTCGGCGCGCAGATCGTGGGCCGCGAGGAGGCGGCCAAGCGCATCGACTCACTGGCGATCGCGGTCTGGAACAGGATGACCGTCGAGGAGATGACGGCCCTTGATCTCAGCTACGCGCCGCCGTTCTCCCCGGTGTGGGATCCCGTGCTGATCGCCGCGCGCAAGGCGACGGACGCCGTGCACGCAGCGGGCTGATGCTTATCGTCCGATGTGTCGTCATCAATCCGCTCTGCGCGCAAAGCTGTGAGCAGGTACGATCACTTGCGGTCACGCAATGATCACGAAAGCGGTATCGTCTTTGATCTTGTAAACCGGTAGGCATGACGAATGCCGTCGCTCCCCTCACCTCGTACGGCGCCGGAGAACGGACCGCGGCACGCGGCCCAGCCGGTGGCGCGCGCCCGCAGTGGCGGCGCGCTGACCGCGACGACCGGCGGCTTCCCGCACGTCCAGGTCCTCGACGGCGAGACCGCCAACGGACGGCACCGGCGCCCCGAGTCACTGGCCGACCCCACGGTGCTGCGTCCCCCGACGACGACCCGGGTGGCCGGCGGTCGCCGTACCTCCCTCGACCTGGCCCCCCGCCGCAACCGGGACGACCGGCGCACCAGCACGCGGACCCGGCGGGCGACCGCCGCCGGCGGCCCGTCCCGCGGCAAGCACGCGAAGGCGGCCGACCCGCTCGCCATCACCGTCCGCCCGCTGCCGGTCGTCCGCGACGCGGCCGAAGCGGTCCGCGGCTGGGCGCTCGCCGACTCCGGCCGCCCGCCCGTCACCGGCAGCCACCGCGCCCCCGGCACCCTGCCGATCGAGTCCTGGCTGCTCATCGGCCGGCGCCGGCAGCAGGCCCTGCTCGCCGCCCTGGTGGCGGTCGGCCTCCTGCTGATCGTGCCGATCCAGCAGAGCGGCGACCCCGCGGTCAACCCGGTGAACGCCGCCGACCACGCGGTCGCCACCTCGACCAAGGCACCGGCGAAGAAGAAGGACAAGACCCCGCAGCAGAAGCCCGGCGAGGAGCCCACCGCGGCCGCCGAGCCCACCGCGACCACGCCGGGCAAGCCCGCCGCCAAGCCTTCCGGCCCCGCGACGCCCTCGGCCGCCGCCACCAGCCCGGCACCCGCGATCCTCGTGCCCGAGGGCGCCGGCCCGGCCAAGTCGCTGCGCACGACCGGCTCGGCCACCGTCGCGCTCACCTTCGACGACGGCCCCGACCCGGTGCAGACCCCGAAGATCCTCGAACTGCTGGCGAAGTACCAGGTCAAGGCCACGTTCTGCCTGGTCGGCAGCCAGGTGCGGCGGCATCCGGAGATCGTTCAGCAGATCGCCGCCGCCGGCCACACGTTGTGCAACCACACCTGGGACCACAGCCTGACCATCGGCAAGAAGCGGCCGGAGAAGATCCAGGACGATCTGCGCCGCACCAACGAGGCGATCCAGGCCGCGGTGCCGGGTGCGAAGATCCCGTTCTTCCGCGCCCCGGGCGGCAACTTCACCGACGCGCTGGTCCAGACGGCGTACGCGGACGGCATGACCTCGCTCTACTGGGAGGTCGACCCCCGCGACTGGGAGCACGCCGAGCAGGAGGACGACGCCACCCACGTCGACAAGATCGTCAAGGGCGTGCAGAAGGACACCCGGCCGGGCGCGATCGTGCTGTCGCACGACTTCAACCAGCCGGACACCATCCTGGCGTACGAGCAGCTGCTGCCCTGGCTGACCGAGAATTTCCAGCTCGGCATCCCGGACCAGCCGCCGGCCCCCACCGCGGCGGCCACCGGCCCGGCGTCCTCACTCTGACGGCTGGCAGACCGGGCACCAGTAGAGATTCCGCCCGGCCATCGGCCCCCGGGTGACCGCGGTGCCGCAGACCAGGCACGCCTGACCCGTACGGCGATAGACATAGACCTCACCGCCGTGCCGGTCCACCCGCGGCGCCCGCCGCATCGCCTCCGGCGTGTGGGCGGTGTGGACTGTGTCGATCCGCCCCCGCACGACCCCCTCCTTCATCAGGGCCCGCAGGTCGTCCCAGAGCTCGGCCCAGCACTGCGCGCTGACGTCCCGCCCCGGCGTGGTCGGCGCGAGCCCGGCCCGGAACAGCACCTCGTTGGCGTAGATGAGGCCGCACCCGGCCACCACCGTCTGGTCGAGCAGCAGCGCGAACACCGGCTTGCCGCTGGCCACCACCCGGGCGTACGCCAGCCGCGGCTCGGCGTCGTCGCGCAACGGATCCGGCCCGAGCCGGGCCCGCAACGCCGCGACCTGCACCGGGTCGAGCACCTCGCAGGCGGTCGGACCGCGCAGCTCCAGCCAGTGCCGGGCACCGGTCATGGTCAGCCGCACCTGCCCGACAGGCGCCGGCGCGGGCAGGTCACCGTCGGCGAACTTCCCGTAGAGCCCGAGATGAATGTGCATGGTCGACTCGTCGTCGAAGTGGTGCAACAGGTGTTTGCCGTACGCCTCGGTGTCGACCAGCGTGCGCCCGTCCAGCAGCGCGGCCCCGGCGGCGAACCGCCCCTGCGGGCTGGCCACCCGGACGACCTGACCGGCGAACAGCGCCCGATGCCGCGCGGCGAGGCGATGAATGGTGTGTCCCTCTGGCACCGTCGAACAGTAACCGGGCTTTCGCCCTCAGGAGAATTGCTGGGCTGGGCGCCCGTTACCGGGGAAGGTGGTAAAGGTCGAATGCCGGGTGGGTGCACAACGCTCCCGGCTGGTGCGAGAGGGTGGGTCCATGACAGCGATGAGGAATGACGAGATCGCGATGCGGGCGGGTGGCGCATCCTTTGACGACCAGGTCTTCGAGCGGCTGCTCCGGGAGCGCATCATCTTCCTCGGCAGCGAGGTCAACGACGAGGTGACCAACCGGATCTGCGCGCAGATGCTGCTGCTCGCCTCGGCCGACAGCGAGAAGGACATCGCCCTGTACATCAACTCGCCGGGTGGTTCCATCAGCGCGGGTATGGCCGTCTACGACACGATGCAGTACATCAAGAACGACGTGGCCACGATCGCCATGGGCATGGCGGCCTCGATGGGTCAGTTCCTGCTCTGCGCCGGCACCGCCGGCAAGCGGTACGCCCTGCCGCACGCCCGGGTGATGATGCACCAGCTGTCCGGCGGCATCGGCGGCACCGCGGCCGACATCGCCATCCAGGCCGAGAGCATGCTGCACATCAAGTCGGTCATGAACGAGCGGATCGCCTTCCACACCGGGCACACCCCGGAGGAGATCGGCCGCGACTCCGACCGGGACCGCTGGTTCACCGCCCAGGAGGCGAAGGACTACGGGATCGTCGACCACGTGATCTCCAAGGCGACCGACGTCAACGCGACGTCCGCCCTGGTCTGACGCGTTTCCGGCGGCGGGTGACCGGCTCTGCCGGCGCCCGCCGCCGCCGTGTTTGTGTCGCGGTCCGGCCATCGGGGTATAGCGAGGGGCATCCCCGAAGGTTGAAGGAGGTGCTGACGATGAGACTTCCGACGTTCTCGCGCCAGTCCGACACCACCGCCGAGACCGAAGCGCGTCCGGCCGGCGCGACCAGCGCCACTACTCCGGTGCGTCCGCGCACCGACGCCAGCGTGACACCGCCGCCCGCCGCGCCGCCCGTGGTCGAGCGCCGCCGGCCCGCCGACGAGGACACGCTGGTCAACCAGCAGGCCGTCGGCCACGAGCCGAAGACCCGCGACGACCTGAAGAGCCGCGACCTGCAGGCTCCCCGCCCGGTCGCCGCCCACACCGACCGGGGCGACCGCTTCGACCGGGGCGATGAGAAGACCATCGAGCAGCCGCCGGTCGTCGCCGGGCCGAAGCCGCGGGCCAGCCTGCTCGCCACCCTGGGCCTGATCGTCAGCGTCGTGGCCGCCCTGCTCGTGCTCTCCGGCCCGTTGCTCGGCTATGGCATCGGCCTGGCCGTGCTGGGCCTCATCCTGTCGCTGAGCGGCATCCACGCCACCGGCAACCGGCACATCGCCGGCAAGACCGATGCTCTGATCGGCATGATCCTGTCGCTGGGCGCGATCGTGGTCGGCGTGCTGGCCCTCACCGGCTCGCTCTCCTGGCTCGGCACCGACATGCAGCCGGTCACCAGCGTCCGCGAGTGGCTTGACGCACAGTTTATCGACCGCTTCTGACGGGTATAAGACATTCACCGGCGGCGATGCGCCGCCGGTGCATCTCGGAACCGGGACGGTCACCAGCCGTCCCGCCCCGAATCATCCGGCGGTGCGCCGGACAGCGCGGAAACATTCGCGAACGGACGATCACCTCGGCCGCTTCGGGACGGGACCGCATCGTTGTGCGGGGGCGGCGGTTCGCCGCCCCCGACGCATGTGCAACGAATCTCCGCGCCGACCCCTGATCACGCAACGATCAGCCGCCGCGCGCATGGTTGTTCCGGGGCGTACGCAGGCACTTCGCGCATAGCGTTGCCGTCATGACGCCCACCGCCACCCCGCGCCGCTATCTCATGTGCCGGCCGACCCACTTCGCGGTCACGTACCGGATCAATCCGTGGATGGACCCGACGGCGCCGTACGACAACGCTCTGGCCGTCAGCCAGTGGGAGAACCTGCGGCAGACGTTCCTCGACCTCGGCCACACCGTCGAGCTGATCGAGCCGCTGCCCGGCCTGCCCGACATGGTCTTCGCCGCGAACGGCGCCACCGTGGTCGACGGCAAGGTGCTCGCCGTGCAGTTCCGCGACGCCGAGCGGGCCGACGAGGCCCCGGCGTACGCCGCCTGGTTCGCCGGCAACGGCTTCGAGGTCTTCGACTCCAAGCACACCAACGAGGGCGAGGGTGACATCCTGCTCGCCGGCGAGGTGCTGCTGGCCGGCACCGGCTTCCGGACCTCGCACGCCGCGCACGCGCAGACCCAGGAGGTCTTCGGCCGCCCGGTGATCACGCTGCAGCTGGTCGACCCGGCCTACTACCACCTCGACACCGCCCTGTGCGTGCTGGACGAGCGGAACATCGCCTACCTGCCGTCGGCCTTCTCCCCCGGCTCGCAGGCCGTGCTGCGCCGGCTGTTCCCGGACGCGGTCATCGCCACCCCGGCCGACGCCGAGGTGCTCGGTCTCAACGCGGTCAGCGACGGCCGTACCGTGGTGTTGCCGGTGCAGGCCACCGCGCTCACCGCCGCACTACGGGAGCGGGGCTACGCCACCGTCGGGGTCGACGTCTCCGAGCTGCGCAAGGCCGGCGGCGGCCCGAAGTGCTGCACCCTGGAGGTTCGTACCCGTGACTGATCTGGACCTGCGGACACCCGCCGCCCTGGCCGACGCCGAGCGCTGGACCGCCCACAACTACCACCCGCTGCCCGTGGTGATCGCCGACGCCGAGGGCGCCTGGGTCACCGACGTCGACGGCCGCCGCTACCTGGACTTCCTCGCCGGCTATTCGGCGCTGAACTTCGGTCACCGGCACCCCGGCCTGATCGCCGCCGCGCACGCCCAGCTCGACCGCCTCACGCTGACCAGCCGGGCGTTCGTGCACGACCAGTTCGCCGACTTCTGTCACGGGCTGGCCGAGCTCTGCGGCAAGGACCTGGTGCTGCCGATGAACACCGGCGCCGAGGCCGTGGAGACCGGCATCAAGGTCGCCCGCAAGTGGGGCTACCAGGTCAAGGGCGTGCCGGACGGTCAGGCCGAGATCATCGTCGCGGACGGCAACTTCCACGGGCGCACCACGACGATCATCAGCTTCTCCACCGATCCGGACGCGCGGGACGACTTCGGGCCGTACACCCCCGGTTTCAAGATCGTGCCGTACGGCGACCTGGCGGCGCTGGCCGACGCGATCACCCCGAACACCGTCGCCGTGCTGCTCGAGCCGATCCAGGGCGAGGCCGGGGTGCTGATCCCGGGCGAGGGCTACTTCGCCGGCGTCCGTTCGCTCTGCGACGACCACAACGTGCTCTTCATCGCCGACGAGATCCAGTCCGGTCTCGGCCGCACCGGTAAGACCTTCGCGATCGAGCACGAAGGGGTCGTGCCGGACATGTACCTGCTGGGCAAGGCGCTCGGCGGTGGCATCGTGCCCGTGTCGGCCGTGGCGGCCAACCGGGACGTGCTCGGTGTGCTCAAGCCGGGCGAGCACGGCTCGACGTTCGGCGGCAACCCGCTGGCCTGCGCGGTCGGCGCCGAGGTGGTCCGGCTGCTCGCCACCGGCGAGTTCCAGGAGCGCTCGGAGCGGCTGGGCGCGCTGCTGCACGAACGGCTCGCGGCTCTGGTCGGCCACGGCGTGCTGGCGGTCCGTGGCCGCGGGCTGTGGGCCGGGGTGGACATCGACCCGGCGCTGATGACCGGCCGGCAGGCTGTGGAGCGGCTGGCCGAGCGCGGTGTGCTGGCCAAGGACACCCACGGTTCGACGATCCGGCTGGCCCCGCCCCTGGTGGTCACCGAGGAGGACCTGGAGCACGCGGTGGCGCAGCTGGCCGCGATCCTGGCCTGAGCGTGACGGGGAGGCGGGAGTCCGCCTCCCCTCAGCGTTCGAACTTGCGGATCGCCATCGTCGGGGCCTCGGCCATGACCGACGACGGCTGCGTCACACCACCGGTCGCCCACAGCTTGGCGCGGCCCACGTTCACGCCCGCGTACAGCTCCACCACGTCGTTCGCCGCCAGGGTGCGGGTCTCGTCGCGAGCCAGCGTGATCCGGTCGTCGTCGTCCAGTGAGCCGCCCGGGCGGATGCCCGTGCCGTTGGTGCTGACGTCCTGGGCGGTGAGCTCGCCGCCGTTCAGCGCCAGCCGCACGTGACCACGGCTGATCCACTTCCGGGCGTCGTCGGTCAGCCACTGGCCCAGCATCACGCCGCCGCCCTCGGGCGCACGCCCGACCACGACCGGCTTGTCGGTCGAGACCACGAACCGCTGGCGCACCACGCCGTCGATGCGCACCGACAGCACCTCGACCGCCGGGCGCGGGCCCGCGTCCCGCAGCCGGGTGCCGTGCCGCGGGCAGGTCGGCGCGCCGGACCGCAGCGACGGCGGCGGCTGCGCGACCGGGGCGGTGGTCTTGCGCATGTCGGCGAACGGGCTGTCCGGGTCGCCACCGGAGCCGTACGCGTTGCAGTTCGACTCGGGACAGCTCCACACCCGGGCCAGCAGCTTCGCGCCCATCGGGGACGGCTCGGCGACCGCCGGCACCTCCCCGCGACCGATCCTCGCCACCAGCACCGGGCCACCGGCGCCCGGCACCGCGGCGAGCAGCCGGCCCGGCTCCTCGACCCACGGCCGGCGGTCCCGGAACTGCTCGGCGCGGGTGCGGGTCAGCACGGGCAGGCCCAGCAGCTCGGCCACCTCGAGCACCCGGTCGTCGAGCTGCGGGACGACCTCGACCACGCCGTCGTCGGCCCACCGGCGGACCACCATGCGCTCGTTGGAGGTCAGGTCCGCGTCGGAGAGCAGGCCCCTTGGCACCACCGCGTAGACCGGGACGTTCTCCTCCGAGACGTGCCGGCCGAGCGCGTCGATGACCAGGCCGAGGCGCAGCATGCTGGCCGGGCGGCCGCCGTCGAGATCGGCGTACCGCACGATCTCCGACAGGTCGACCACGGCGCGGGCCAGGGCCGGGTCGGTGGTGAGCCGGGCCTCGATCGCGTCGAGGACCTTGCTGACCTCGAATCTCACGGGGCCTCCCTGTACGTGCGCGTGCGGCTACCTCCGGCCATCATGCCGTCTGGGGCCCGCGGGCGGCCAATCAGGGGCGCTCAGGAGGCGTCGGCGAGGATCCGGTCGATGCGGTTGGCCAGGGCGATGTCACGCGTGGTGACCCCACCCGCCGCATGCGTGACACAGCGGAACGTCAGCGTGCGCCATCGGATGTCGATGTCCGGGTGGTGGTCCATCTCCTCGGCGACCTTCGCGACCCGGTCGACGACGGCGATCGCCGCTGGGAAGCTGCGTAGGCCCACGGTGCGTACGATCGCCTCCGTCCCGCCTTCCCAGCCGTCGAGGACGGCCACGGCACTGCGTACGGAATCGGCGTCGAGCAGGTCAGCCATGAGACAACCTTAATGCCCGCGCGCCCCCCGGCCAGGACGCCTCGGACGAGGATGTCGCACCCGTTCGCTAACGTGAGCGCCGACTTGACGCCCGCAGCCGGATGAGACCGGGGCGGGCACAACGGGGAGGAAACCCATGAGGAATCGACGACCGGCGATCGCTGGTCTCGCTCTGGTCGCCGCTCTCGGGCTCACCGGCTGCGGTCCCGCCGACAGCGTGGCCCAGCCGGGCAGCAGCACGGGCGCGGTCGCCGAGCAGGCGAAGCCGGCCGCCGAGCTGGCCGCCGCGGCGCAGAAGCTGGGCGAGCAGAGCCTGCGTTTCGAGATGGAGATGGTCGGCGCGATCACCGCCTCCGGCGAGGCGGACCCGAAGGCCGGCAACGCCCGGATGACCATGGACATGGGCGCGCTGGGCGACGGCAACAAGATCGAGCTGCGCAAGGTCGGCACCGACGTCTTCATGAAGTTCGGCGGCGCGGTGGGCCAGATGCTCGGCGGCCAGAGCAGCAAGGAGTGGATGCACGTCGACGCGGCGAAGCTCCCCGCGGGCAGCAGTTTCAACGTGATGTCCCCGGACGACCCGGCCGGCACCAAGGCCATGGTCGCCGCGATGACCAAGGTCGAGCGGGCCGGGGCGAACGGCTACCGGGGCTCGCTCGACCTGGCCAAGTCGCCGACGTACAACAAGAAGGACGCCCTGAAGGCGCTCGGCGGCAACACGCTGGTGCCGTTCACGGCCAAGACCGACGACCAGGGCCGGCTCGTCGAGCTGACGCTGGACATGAGCGGGCTGGGCGCCTCGTCCGGCGCCGGGGCCCTGCCGGGTGGCGGCAAGGTCAAGACGACGTACTCGGACTTCGGGACCAAGGTCTCGGTCGCGGCACCGCCCGCCGGTCAGGTCCAGGAGCTCCCGTCGCAGCTCGCCGGCATGCTCAACAACTGACGCGTCCCCGGGCCGGGCCGGTGTGCTCCGGCCCGGCCCGGGGTCCGTTTGCGCTTCGGTCCCATCGGGCAATCCACCCCCCGACCGTTCGTCACCCCCGGACGCGCGGCAGGGCAAGGAAGGACCGACATGCGGACGCCACGACTCGCCGGACTCGGCCTCGCATCAATGGCCGCGGTCGCTTTCGCGATGACCGGCTGCACGGCTGACGGCGACGGCACCCCCGGCGCCAGCGCCCCGGTGACGGACGCTCCCAGCGCGTCCGCCGTCGCGGCCAGCCCCGACGCGACCGCCGCCGCCGCGCTGGCCACAGCCACCGCCACGCTGGGCACGAACAGTTTCAAGGTCACCATGACCTCCGGTCCCGGCCTCAAGCTGACCGGCCTGATGGACGCCCCGAACGGCACCGGCACCGCCGACCTCACCGTCACCGGGCCCAACACCGAGGTCAAGGTGCAGACCCTGCTGGTCGGCCAGGACCTCTACGTCAAGGTCCCGGGGGTCACCAAGGGCAACACCTGGACCCACGTGGACGTGTCCCGGCTGCCCGAGGGCGCCAACGTGGGCCTGCGCCCGGGCCAGATCGACCCGGCCAACACGGCCCAGCTGCTCACCTCGACCACCGACGTGCAGCAGGTCGACGCCCGCAGCTACAAGGGCACGCTCGATCTGACCAAGGCCGCCGGCGTGGCGGGCGTGGACCAGACGCTGGTCAAGACCTGGGGCGCGCAGGCCCAGAAGGTGCCGTTCACCGCGGGCCTGGACGAGCAGGGCCGGCTGTCGGCGCTGACGATCCAGCTGCCGGCGGTCAACGGCCAGCAGGCCCAGCCGCTCGAGGTGCTCTACACCGACTACGGCACCAAGGTCGAGGCGCAGAAGCCGGCCGCCGCGGAGACCACCGAGGCGCCGGACAGCCTCTACAAGAGCCTGGGTGGCTGATCGAACCTGATCGACGAGGAGGCCCGGACGCTGCTGCGTCCGGGCCTTTTCGCTGCGCTCAGGCGGCGGGTGTGCGCCGGGCGGACCAGTCGGTGCCCAGCGGACGCGGCCGCGGCCGGTTCTCCTCGATCCAGGCGTCGATGCGGGCCCACCAGTCGTAGAGCCAGGCCACCCGCTCCTCCTCGCCGGCCGGCACCTCCTCCGGCGGCACGCTCCAGAACCGCATGACCAGCTGCTTGTCCATCGGCAACTCGCGCCACAGGTCCCGGATGGTGATCATCCGGTCCAGCCCGGTGTGCGCCACGAAGATGACCCCGGCGTCCGGGGCGGCGTCGATCGCGGTGAACAGCCCGCCCGGCTTGGGTGGCAGCACGTGGCGCAGCCCCTCGGCTTTGACCGCCATGTCCTCCATGCCTTTGGCCCGCAGGAACGCGATCGCCTTGGTGCGCCGGCGCGGGGTGAAGTTGCCGCCCTCCGGGAAGATCACGAACGCGTCGTTGTCGTCCAGCCCGGTCGCCAGGTCGCTGATCTCCTGCTCCAGCGAGGCCGTACGGGTGTGGCCGGGCGAGATGAACCTGTTCGGCAGGCGGTTGAGCAGGATGTCGACCGCCGGGTCCCACTGCAGGGTCGCCTTGAGCACGATCCGCGGCTCCCGGTCGAACCAGTTGACCAGGCCGTGGATGAGGACGAACGAGTCGCCCGGCCCGGCGTGCCGGCTGACCACGACCTCCGGACGTCCCGGCATCCCGGTGTCCGGGTCGGTGCCCACCACGTCGATGCTCAGGTGCAGCGACCAGCGGGCCACCCAGAACAGCACGTCGAGGAACCAGCCGGTGAGCACGTAGTGGGCGCGCTGGAAGGCGGGGTTGCGGATCTTCCACCCGAAACCCGACGCCAGCCACAGCGCGGCCAGGCACACCAGCGCGGCCGCGTCCCAGACCAGGTAGGCGATGGCGAGGAACACCAGCCGGGGCACCCGCAGATGCCCGGGCACCAGCGGCGAGGCGGCCAGGGCCAGGAGCAGCCACACCGGCAGCGTGGCCAGCAGCGCGACGGACAGCACGACCACGGCCGGGGCGATGATCAGCCGGCGGACCCAGACAGGTGGCAGCATCACGAACCGTCGGCCGAGGCGGGAGTCACGTTGGCCGCGAGATAACGGCGGGAGGCGGTGTAGGCGCGGCTGATCCGGCGACCCGCGGCCGCCATGTCGCGGTACGCCCACGGCGAGTCGTCGCGGCTGTCGCCACCGCCGGTCGGCAAGACATGCACCCGTACATCGTCGGGCAGCGATGCAACATCGCGGGCGAAGCGGTGCCGCCGGGCGATCTCGAACGCCACCTGGGCCACCTCCCACGGCCGTTTCGGCACCACCAGCGGCCGCTCGATCCGCCCGACCTGCAACACGAAGATCTGCTTGGCGCCGACCCGGACGGCCTCACCGATCGGGATCGAGTTGACGATGCCGCCGTCGACGAAGTGCTCCCCGTCGATCTCCATCGGCGGCAGCAGCCCGGGCACCGACGACGAGGCCAGCACGGCGTCGACCAGCGGACCGCTGTCGAACCAGTGCTCGGCCGCGCGTTCGATGCTGGCCGCGCAGCACCGGAACGGCACCTTGAGGTCGGCGAAGGTGGACTGCTCACCCAGCTCACCGGTGAGTAGGCGGCGCAAGGGCAGCGGCGAGTGCAGATGGGTGCGGGCGGCGAAGCGGCGGAGCTGACGGGCGAGCGAGTCGCCGTACACCTCGGCGGCCTCGGGCGACGACCAGAGCCGGACCAGGCGCTCGGTGACCGCCTCGGTGGGGTCGGCGGCGACCAGCGCGCCGTTGACCGCGCCGATGGAGGTGCCGACGACGACGTCGGGCCGGTAGCCCGCCCGGAAGAGGGCGCGCAGCATGCCCACCTGCACGGCGCCGAGCACGCCACCGCCCCCGAGGACAAAAGCGACCGGGGTGTTCATCGGCCCAGGGTAGCGGGGGAGGTGATCAGATCGAAGGGCAAGATCAAGCAGTTCAAAGGCAAGATCAAGGCGATGTCGTGCCTGGTTGCATGGCACTGGCCGTCGCTCCCGCCGATGACATCTACGTGCTCGCAAGACCGCGGGAATCACGCGCGGGGTACATGCGCGCGGCGCGGGCGTGCCATCATCGTCGTCGTGGATATTCGTCGCCGGTCCCTGCTGGGCGGTGGGCTGGCCGCCGCCGCGGCCACGCTCACCGGGTGCGCCAGGCAGGGACCGAGCTGGAACGAGCCGGGCCCGGCCACGGTTCCCGTGGCCGATCAAGTCTCCGTCGCCCCGTCGGCGATCACGCCCGCGCCCACCCGCGCCGCGGCGCCGTACGCGGTCCGCGTGCAGTACGCCCTGACGAAATACCTGAAGCCGACCCCGGACAACCCGAAGCACCCCGGCTACGCCGGCGCCGTCGCGCTGGTCATGGTCGACGGCAGGACCACCCTGCACACCGCCGTCGGAGACGCCTTACGCTACAAAGCCGGCCCGGTCGAGCTGCCCGCGAGCGAACGCGTCGCCATGAAGCCCGACTCGATCTTCGACCTGGCCTCCCTGACCAAGGTCTACACCGCTCTGCTCGTCCTCCAGTTGGCCGACCAGGGCAAGATCGACTTGAACGCTCCACTGCGCACCTACCTGCCCGAGTTCACCGGCACCGGCAAAGCCGCGATCACCATCGCGATGCTGCTGGCCCACACCAGTGCCCTGCCGGTCGGCGCGAAAGTCACCGGCCTGCCGGACAACGCCGCCCGCTGGGCAGCCGTGCTCACCACCCCGCTGGTCAAGGGCGGCGTGCCCGGCACCACCTTCCGCTACTCCAGCGTCGGGCTGATGGTGCTCGGCCGCCTGGTCGAGAAGCTCACCGGCAAGAGCCTCGACAAGGCCCTGCGCGACAACCTGCTCACCCCGCTCGGCCTCAAGGACACCGGCTTCCAGCCCTTGAAATGGGTCAGCGACAAGAACCGGCTCGTCGCCACCGACGCCCGCTCGTCCCGGGGCCTGCTCCGCGGCACCGTCCACGACGACGTCTGTAACCACCTCGGCGGCGTGGCCGGGCACGCCGGCATCTTCGGCACGGTCGAGGACGTCGCCGTCATCGGCCGGCTGCTGCTCAACGGCGGCAGCTACAACGGCGAGCGCCTGCTCTCGGCCGACATCCTCAAGACCGCCCTGACCAACGTCAACAAGGGCAAGAAAGCCATCGACGCCGACCGCCCCGGCCGCAGCGCCGACCACGGGCTGGGCTTCGAGCTGAACCAGCCCTGGTTCATGGGCAAGCTCGCGACCCCGACGACCTACGGCCACACCGGCTTCACCGGCACCTCGCTGCTGGTCAGCCCGGCCCGCAAGACGGTCGTGGTGCTGCTGACCAACCGCGCCCACCCCAACTGGTCCTGGTCCAACCCCGACACGCATCGCGTCGCGGTCCACGACGCCATCGCGTGAAGCGGGGCGGCGATCAAGGATCTGACCACCGCCCCGGCCCCCGGCGAGATCAGCCCAGCCCGTTGAGGAAGCCCTCGTGGTTGGTACGGAACTCCCAGTTGTAGAACTTGTCCCAGTTGATCGACCAGGTCATCAGGCCGCGGAAGTTCGGGTTGGTGCCGCTGCGGACCGCGTACCCGCCGCAGTTGCTGCCCTTGACCAGGCAGGTGACCGCCTGCTGGACCCCCGCGGGGGCGACGTAGCCGTTGCCCGCGCTGACCGATGACGGTGCACCGAAGGCGACCTGGTCCTCGCGCAGGGCGGGGAACATGTTGGCCGTGTTGCCCGCCACCGGGAAGCCGGCCAGCATCATGTCGGTCATCGCGATGTGGAAGTCGGCCCCGCCCATGCTGTGGTACTGGTTGTCCAGGCCCATGATCGAGCCGCTGTTGTAGTCCTGCACGTGCAGCACGGTCAGGTCGTTGCGCATCGCGTAGATCACCGGCAGGTACGAGCCCGCGCGCGGGTCCTGCCCGCCCCACGGCCCGGAACCGTAGTACTGGTAGCCGAGCTGCACGAAGAACGTCTCCGGGGCCATGGTCAGCACGAAGTTCGCGCCGTAGCGGGCCTTCAGGGACTTCAGCGCGGCGATCAGGTTGACGATGACCGGCGTCGTCGGGTTCTTGAAGTCGGTGTCACCGGTGTTCAGCGACAGCGAGTGGCCTTCGAAGTCGATGTCGACGCCGTCCAGGCCGTACTTGTCGATGATGGCGCTGACCGAGCTGACGAACTTGTCCCGGGCCGCGGTCGTGGTGAGCTGGACCTGGCCGTTCGCGCCGCCGATGGACAGCAGCACCTTCTTGCCGGCCGTGCGCTTGGCCCGGATCGCGCTGATGAAGTCCGCCTCGCTCTCCACGCCGGGGCACTCGGCCGCCGGGCAGAGGGTGAAGCGGATGTCGCCGGAGGTGGCGCTGGTCGGCTCGCCGAAGGCCAGGTTGATGATGTCCCAGTCGGCGGGGACGTCGGCCATCCGCAGGTAGCCGGATCCGTTGGCGAAGCTCGAGTGCAGGTAGCCGATCAGCGCGTGCTTGGGCAGCCCGGAGACCGGCGGCGGGGTGGTCGGGGGCGGGGTGGTCGGGGGTGGCGTCGTCGGGGGTGGGGTGGTGGGCGGCGGGGTGGTGGTCGGGGGCGGGGTCGTCGGCGGGGGCGTGGTGCCACCGCAGGCGCCCTTGTCGGCCCAGACACCCCACTCGCCGCTGGCCGTGGGCACCTCGCCCTGCGTCCACCATTTCGCGGTGTAGTTCTTGGCCTGGTACGAGACGGAGTTGTCCTTGACGTACACCGCCGAGGAGCTCCACGCCGGGGCACAGGCGGCGGCAGCGCTCGCGGACGAGGCTATGTAGACGGCGGAGCCGGTGGCCGCCAGGGCAGCGGTGACGGCGAGGATGAGTGAACGGCGCATGGGGGGTGGCCTCCACGTCGGTGTATCGACAGTTGGCCAATTATTAGGACTGTTAACTGTTCCTGTCCAGTGAACGTTTTTTTCACGCCTGGTCGAACCGGATCCGCAACCCGGTCCGATCGAAGAGCAGCAGGTCCGTCAGACCGATCCCGACCTCCAGCTCCTCGCCCACCCGCACCTGCCGGGGCACCGGCACCCGGACCATCACCTCACCCGTCGGCGGCGCGTCGACCAGGTCGTACGCGGGATAGAACCCGTACGGCGTGCTCGCGGCGACCGACCGCGACGGTGCCGCCGGCGCGTCCAGCCGGACGCTCGGCACCCCACCGACGTCGACGTGGGCCAGCAACTCGTGGCCCAGGTTCTCCACCGCGCACACCGTGCCCCGCACCGACATGTCGTGCTCCCGCAACGGCAGCGCCCGCAACGCAAGAGTGACCCGCTCGGTGTGGTGCTCGGCCAGCCGCGCAGTACGCGGATCCCCCGCCGGCAGCTCCAGCACCTGCGAGCCCAGGTCGAGCACCACCGCGCCGTCCTGGGCGTACACGGCCGCCTCGAGCAGGCTGGTGCGGGGCATGCCGAGGAACGCCGCCACGAACAGGGTGTCCGGGTCCGCGTACACGTCGATCGGCGGGCCGACCTGCTGGAGCACGCCCAGGCGCAGCACCGCGATCCGGTCGGCCATGCTCATCGCCTCGGTCTGGTCGTGCGTCACGTAGATCGTGGTCACCGCCAGGCGGCGGGCCAGTGCCACGATCTCACCACGCAGCGCCGCCCGGGCCCCCGCGTCCACGTTGGAGAGAGGCTCGTCGAGCAGGAACACCGCGGGCTTGCGGACCAGCGCCCGGGCCATCGCGACGCGCTGGCGCTGACCGCCGGACAGGTGCTCGGGATAGCGGCTGAGCAGGTCCGCGACCCCCACGCTGCGGGCCACGTCGGCGACCCGGGCCCCGATGTCCTCGGCCGGGGCCGCGGTCGCGCGCAGCGGGAAGCCGATGTTCTGGGCGACCGTCAGGTGCGGGTAGAGGGCGTAGTTCTGGAACACCATCGCGATGTCCCGCTCGCGGGGACCGATCTCGGCCACCGGCACGCCGTCGAAGGTCACCGTGCCCCCGGTCGGCTCCTCGAACCCGGCCAGCAGCCGCAGCAGAGTCGACTTCCCGCAGCCGGTCGGCCCGAGGACCACCAGGAACTCGCCGGGGGTTATCTCCAGGTCGACGCTGTCCACCGCGACGACATCGTCGAAGGTCTTCGTGAGGCCGCGTGCGGCGATCGCCACCATGCACCCATGGTGCGGCTTCGGTGACCATCAATGCCAGAGCTTTGCCGACCCGGCTGCCGCGGAAGGGCTAGGGCAGGACTGTCCGGTCGAGGAAACCGTCGCCGTCGTCGTCGAACATCCGCTTCTCGAAGACGCCGTCGTGGTCCTTGTCGTAGTCGGCGAAATCGACCCGGTTGTCCAGGTCCTTGTCGACGCCGATGAAGTCGGCCTGCCCGTCACCGTCAAGATCGACGCGGATCTCCGCGCCGCCGCCCTCACGACCCCGGTAGGTCGCCTTGTCGAGGTGACCGTCGCCGTCGGCGTCGACCCGGTTGTGGTAGCCCTTCGGCGGGGCCAGGTGCTCGGGCTCCCCCAGTCCGCTGTGCGCCGAGCCGGACTCACCGAGACCGCTGCGCGGGGCGTCACCGAGGGCCGAGACCGCCGGGAGACCGTCCAGGTCGGGACCCGGCGCCGAGCCGAAGCCGGACCGCGCGGCGAACTCCGGCGCCGTGCCCAGCCCGGACTGGGCGGACATGCCACCGGTCCCCCAGGCCTCCGGGGCCGAGCCGAAACCCTCCGTGGCTGTCCCGGTGGCGCTGCCGAACTCCGACCACTCGCCGAGCCCGGCCGAACCGTCCGTGGCGGCCGCCCCCAGCCCCTGGCTGACCGTTCCCGGGGCAGCGGCACCCTGGTCGACCAGGCCGTGCCCGACCGAGCCGGCCACGTCACCGAGGCCGAACGAGGAGAACAGCCCGAACGTGCTCGACTTGGTGACCCGGTCCTCCACGACCGCCGTGTGCGCGCCCGCATCGGTGCTGACCTGCTGGCGCAGCAGGTCGGCCTCCTCGGCGTCCAGGACGTAGCCGACCAGGGCGCCCGCCGGGTCAGCGGCGAGCTGGGCCTGGAACGACGGGTCGGTCAGCAGCCGCTCCAGCACCTCGTCGAAGTCACTCATGGCGCTCACGGTAGGAGTCCGCGTCCAGCCGCCGCCATCGGCGAGGTGGCCAGTCTCCGCGGACCGGCCGCGCCGCTCAGTCGAGTTCCGGCATCGGCACCGGCTGTGGCCTGGGCCGGCAGGTGCCGCACTGGACGGCGTCCTCGACCACCAGGGCCTCGGCCCGGTCCCGCTGGGCCGACCGGCTCACCTGAAGGAGGTACGGCCCGAAGCGGGCATGGTCCTCGCAGACGCCCCGGCCGCAGAACCGGCAGGTCCCCCGGGCCGCCTTGGCACAGAACCAGCAGAGCACGTGTGTTTCCCCTCGTCAGCCGATAGGTGGTTCGGGCGGAGTGGTGGTCGGGTCCGACGTGGGCGGCGTCGTGGGCGGCGTCGTCGTGGTCTGACTCGGCCGCGGCGTGGTGGTCGTCGGCACCGGCGTGGTCGGCCGGGGCGTGCGCGGCGGCGTGGTCGTGGGTCGCGTCGTGGGCCGGGTCGTCGGCCGGGTGGTGGTCGGGTCCGGATCGTCCGGCGTGATCGGGTCGACCGGGTCGGCGGTCGGCTGCGGCACGGTCGTCGCCTCGGTCGGCGGGGCCGAGGTCGGCGTCAGCGACGGGGTGACCTCGCTGGGCAGGTCGGAGGGCAGCGGCTCGTCACTGGGCGACGGGCTCGGCGAACCGGCCGGCGGCTCCACCTTGACGCCGTCACCGCAGCTCAGATCCGTACCGGTGGCCGGGGTGAGGGTGCCGTCCACGAAGACCCGGCCGGTGGCGGCGATCAGGCCGTCGGGCTCGACCGCGTACCAGGAGGCGCCGTTGTTGGTGACCAGACCGCCGGGCCGGGAGACGTTCAGGGAGAGCGCCTGGTAGGCGCCGCTGGTGCTGGCCGTGTCGGCGAGCAGGCGGCCGGCCTCCAGCGCGAGGACACCGTGCGGCACCCGCTGCCGTCCGGCGTCGGTGTAGAGCTTGCCGACCTGGGCCTGGGAGCCGGCGCAGAACAGGGTGGCCGAGCCGCCCTGGAACGTCAGCCGGCCGGTGGTCCCGGCGGGGACGATGATCCGGTCGCCCTCGTCCAGGTAGCGTCGGTCGCCCTCGTCGAGCCGCACGTTGCGGCCGTCGACGGTCGCGACGATCGTGCCCCGGTCCGAAGTGAGCAACGCGCGGTCGGTGGGCATCTCCGCCCAGGCCGGGCCGGGCGCGAAGTTGACCACGGTCAGCAGCAGCGACAGCAGGAGCAGCAGCAGGACGAGCCACCACATCCGGCGCTCGAAGCGGCGGTCCACCTCGGGGTCCTCGGTGCCGTCCGGCGGACCGGGCGGCACGGCCAGCGGCGGGTAGACGCCGGCGGAGTGCACGCCCTCGGCGGCCGGCCCGCTGCCGGCCGGGCCGCCCGCCGTGGAGCCGGGCGTGCCGACCAGCGGCGGCAGGTCGGAGGCGTCCGGGATCACCCAGAGGCGTACGGGGGTGCGGGCCTGCGCGACCATCCCCGGGATGCCGTCGCCGACCGGGCCGACCAGCGTGCCCCGGCGCAGCTCGACGCCGTCGGGCATGGCGATGACGCCGGACTCCACGACCACCGCGTGGGTCGGCCCCTGCAGGACCACCGGCGCGCCGGGCTCGAGATCCACCGGGTGCGCGGAGGCGATCAGCGCGAGCCGCTCGTCCCCGGCCAGCCCGGCCAGCGCCGGAGTGTCGGCGAACAACGCCTCGGCCTCGGCCCGGTCGGCCGGCGGTGGGCCGGGCAGCGGACCGACGACCGTGGCGACGGTGGCGGTGGGCACGGCGAGCAGCGTCGTGCCGGCCGTGTGCCAGTCCAGCGACGTGGCCCGGCCGGTGAGGGCGTTGGCCAGCCCGACCACGCCACCGGCGCCGACGTGGTGCCGGATCGTGCCGCCGGGGTCGCCGGGCTTGCGGGCCTGCACCGCGCCGTCGACCACGACGTACACGGCCTGCTGGGTGGTGCCGGCGACGACGAGCTGGGTGCCGGAGTGCGGGCGGATCCAGCGGGCGCGGGCGGCCAGGCCGGCCAGCGCGTGCTCCGGCAGTCCGCCCAGGTCGGAGGCGCGCAGGGCGGCCAGCCGACGGGGGGCGTCGGCCTCGCGGCGCTTCTCGGCGGAACGCTCGCGCAGCAGCCGCCACGAGCGGGCCAGCCGGCCCACGGCGAGGTAGATCAGCGGGGCACAGAGCCCGGCCACGACCAGGATCAGCAACAGCTTCGCGGCGAAGCCGCCGTGCCACAGACCGGTGACCAGCCCGGAGACCCGGTCGGCCCAGATCCGGTAGGCCAGGTTGGCCGCGATCGCCACCCACAGCAGCGCCAGCACGCCGTACAGGGCGACGATGCGGCCCTCGCGGTCCAGCCCGGCCCACGCCGGCGGGCGCCCCCGCAGCCGGCCGGACACCCAGGCCAGGCCGCGGCCGCGCAGGTTGGGGATCTCCAGCCAGTCCATCAGCAGGTAGTAGCCGTCGAGCGCCAGCAGCGGGTTCAGGTTGAACAGCACGTTGAGATACCAGGCGAAGGCCAGCTTGAAGGCCAGCGGCCCGAGCGCGGGCACGGCCAGCCCGATGAGCTGCATCGACCCGGCGAGCACCAGGCCGGTGGCCGGACCGGCCGCGGTGACCAGCATCCGGGCCCGGCGCCCGGCCATCCACACGTCGGTGGTGTCGACGAAGACCGAGGGGATGCCGAAATACACGAGCACGCCGGCCGCGGGCACTTCCCGCCCGGCGTGTTTGGTGGCCAGCGCGTGCCCGAGCTCGTGACTGGCCAGCGCCAGCAGGTTGAGCAGCAGCAGGACGACCGCGCCGAGCAGGTAGGAGCCGCCGGACAGGAAGACCGCCTGGCTGCCCCGCCACCAGGTGGCGACGAACAGGCCGAGCCCGGCCACCGCGAAGACGGCCATGACGATCGCCGCGACCTTGGTGAACAGGAACCGGCCGCCGGCCCGGTAGAGCGCCGTGATCACCCGGTCGATGTCGAAGACCAGCATCCGGCGGCCACGCGCCGCCGCCAGCACGCCACTGCCGACCCGCCGGGGCAGCGGCTGGCGCTCGAGCTCCTGCAACGGGCGGAACGCGTCCACCGGCAGCTCGTCGAGCATCCGGTTGCCGGCCAGGTCGGCCACCACCCGGCGGACCTGGTCGGGGGCGAGCCGGCCGGCCAGACGGGCGAACTCGGCGACGAGACGGGCCACCGTGTGGGTGCCGTCCATCATCTGCGCGAGCTGCCACTCGTCCGGGGTCAGCCGCAGATAGCAGGCCCGGCCACCGTCGTCGGGCGAGCGGAGCATCACGTACGCCGAGCCGCGCACGCTGGTCAGCTCGACTGCCTCGATCCCGGCGCGCAGCACCGGCCGGGCCCGCGCGGGGTTGAGCCGGTCGACCACCGCGCCCCAGAGACCGGGGTCGGCGGGTCCGAGCGGCTCACCCGGCGCACGTCCGGCCAGGGCTTCCCAGACACTCATCCGGGTCTCGACGTAAGTCACGCCTTCAGTCCGTTCAAGGGTGGTGGTGGGGTGGTCGGACGGATGGAGAGTAGGCGGTCAGCCCGGCGGAAGGCGAGCCCCGATAAGCCGATCGTCAGTAGAAAATCCGCACAGCGGACATAAAGGTGCGGTGGGTGGTCGCGATCAACCCCCTTGATCGCGACCACCCACCGCCGTGGGGAGGTGACGCCGCCCGATGGCCCGAGCGGCGCCAGGTTGGTTTAGGAGGCCTCGGTCAGCGCCGCGCTGACCGTCTGCTGCTGGCCGTTGCGGGTGAAGACGACGGTCACCTTGTCGCCGACCTTGGCGGACTGGACGATCCCGATCAGGTCGTCGGAGTCGTTGACGGCCTTGCCGTTCACCGAGTTGATGACGTCGCCGCGCTCCAGGCCGGCCTTGGCCGCCGCGCCGCCCTCGGTGACCGTGCTGACCAGCGCGCCGCCGCCCTCGGCCTCGGTCACGCTGACGCCCAGCGCCGGGTGGCTGACCTTCTTGCCCGCCATCAGGGCGTCGGCCACGTCCTTGACCTTGTTGCTCGGGATGGCGAAGCCGAGGCCGATGTTGCCCGAGCCCTGCCCGGAGGTGGCGATGGCGGAGTTGATGCCGATCACCTCTCCGTTGGTGTTGACCAGCGCGCCGCCGGAGTTACCCGGGTTGATCGGGGCGTCGGTCTGCAGCAGGCCGGACATCGAGGTCGTCCCGGCACTCTGCTGCTGTTGCTGCTGCTGGCCGCCGAACGGGTTCTGCGGGGTCTGCTCGTCCTCACCGCCGGACCGGATGGTGCGGTCCTTGGCGCTGATGATGCCCTCGGTCACCGAGCCCTCCAGGCCCAGCGGGCTGCCGAGCGCGAGCACGGTGTCGCCGACCTGCATCTTCGAGCTGTCGCCGAACTTCGCCGCGGCCAGGTCGGAGACGCCGTCCGCCTTGATCACCGCGAGGTCGGTCCGCGGGTCGGTGCCGACGATCTTGGCCTGGGCCTTCTTGCCGTTGGCGAAGATGACGGTGACCGAGTCGCCGGTGGCGGTGGCGACCACGTGGTTGTTGGTCACGATGTAGCCGTCGGCGCTGATCACCACGCCCGAGCCCTCACCGGTCTGGGTGGTGATCGAGACGACGCTGTCCTTGACCGCCGCGACGATCTGGGCGAGCGACGAACGGTCGACCACCCGGTTCACCGAAGCGTCGGCGGTCTGCACGGTCCTGGGGTTGTTGTCATTGTCGAACGCGAGCGCGGCGGCCGCGCCGACGCCACCGGCACCGAGGGCGATCAGCACCGCGGCCGCCCCGGCCACGAAGATCTTACGGCCGCGGCCGGCCCGCGCGGGGTCACGCTGCTCGGTGCCGACGGCCTGGGCCCACGCCGGGGCGTCCGGCTGCGGGGGTACGCCGCCACCGGGCGTCCACTGACCGGGCTGGCCGGGCGCTCCCTGGGCCGCGTACTGCGGGTGGGGCTGGCCGGCGTAGGCACCCGCGTAGGGCGGCTGCGTCTGGCCGGGATACTGCGGCTGGCCGGCGCCGTAAGGCTGCTGACCGTAGGGCAGTGGCTGCGTGTGGTGCTGCGGCGGTCCCTGCTGAGCTCCGTGCGGCTGGGCCGGGTGCTGGCCACCGCGCTGCCAGGGCGACGCGGGCCAGGGGCCCTGCTGCTGAGGCGCACCCGGCTGCGGAGCGCCGGACTGGGGAACGCCGGACTGGGGGGCGGCCGGCTGGCTCAGCGTCGGCTGCTGCGCCGTGGTGTCGGACTGTCCCCGCTCCGGACTGGTCGCGGGAGAGGCGTCCGCGGGCCGGTGCGACAGCTCCTCGGACGGTGAGCTTTCGTGCCGCTGCGGGTCGGTCTCGTACTCGTTCATGCGGACTACATTGCCCCTGTCCGCTCCGACTCACCTGTGCTGGCCCTGGACGTTTTCTGTGAATGGAAGTGCCGGGAAAATCAGGAGTCGTCCGGTTCCAGAGCGGGCAAAGTGACCCGGAAGGTCGCCCCCTCGCCCGGCTCGCTCAGCACCTCCACAGTGCCGTGGTGGGCCCGGACGATCGCGGCCACGATGGCCAGGCCCAGCCCCGTGCCGGTGGCCGCGCGGTCCGTGTGCCGGGTCCGGGCCTCGTCGGCGCGGTAGAAGCGTTCGAAGACGTGCTCGCTCTGCTCGGGCGACAGACCCGGCCCGGTGTCGGCGATCTCGATGACCGCACGGTTGCCCGACTCCGGATAGAGCGAGAGGGTCACCGCGGCATCGGCCGGCGTGTGCACCAGGGCGTTGGTCATCAGGTTGCCGATGACCTGCCGCAGCCGGGCGTCGTCGCCGTACGCGACCAGCTTCTCCGGCGACTCCCGCACGTCCAGCTCGATCTTGCGGTCCGGGGCGGTGGCCCGGGCCGCCTGCACCGCGTCCATGGCCAGCACCGGGAGCTCCACCGGGGCCAGCTCGACCGGGCGCTCGCGGTCCAGGCGGGCGAGCAGCAGCAGGTCCTCGACCAGCAGCCCCATCCGGGCCGCCTCGTCCTCGATGCGGCGTACCAGCTTGGCGGTGTCCTCCGGGTTGGCGACCGCGCCCTGGCGGTACAGCTCGGCGAAACCGCGGATGGAGGTCAGCGGGGTCCGCAGCTCGTGCGAGGCGTCCGCGACGAACTGGCGCATCTTCTGCTCCGAGCGCACCGCGCGGGACTCGGAGATCTGCGCGGCCTCGGCGGCGTCGCGGGCCTGCGACTCCGCGGCGCGGGCGGCGGTCTCGGACAGCGCGCGGGCGGTGAAGGCCGCCTCGATCTGGGCCAGCATCGCGTTCAGGGCCCGGGACAGCCGGCCCAGCTCGGTCTTGGGTTCGCCCTCGTCGGGCTCGGGATCGGGCACGCGCTGGGTCAGGTCGCCGGCCGCGATGGCGGCGGCGGTCCGCTCGATCTGCCCCAGCGGGATCAGGCTCTGCCGCACGATGGCCGCACCCACCGCGGCCAGGGCGAACAGCACCCCGGCGCCGACCAGGACGTCGACCCAGATGAGCCGGGCGATCGCCTCGTCGATGCCGCGCAGCCGCTGCCCGGCGTGCAGCACGGTGCCGCCGTTGACGTAGGTGACCAGCATCCGCCAGATCACGGTCCCGTCGGCGGACTTGACCGTGTACTGCTTGCCGATGTGCTTGTTGACCTCGTTGACGCCCTTGAGCACCGGCGGCAGCTGGCTCGGCTTCAGCGCGGGGTCGTACTTCGGGTAGTCCGGGTCGCCGATGCCGTCCACCGTGGTGACGTTGACGTAGTAGTCGGCCGGCAGGATCAGCGTCTCGTTGCCCTTGAGGTTCTCCAGCGTGTCGGTGAACCGGACCAGGCCCACGTCGAGCCGGTTGATCATGTAGCTGTGCAGCGCGTAGGTGCTCGCGGCGCTGATCAGGGACAGCGCCGCGAACACGAGGGCCAGCACGGCGGCGACGAGCTTGGTGCGCAGCGGCACCCGCCGCAGGTTGGTCTCGGGGACGTGGCTGCGGACCCGGTCGGTGATGGTCAGGGACACGGTCGGCTCATGCCGCGGGCTTGCGCAGCACGTAGCCGACGCCGCGGAGCGTGTGGATCAGTCGCGGCTGGACGTTGTCCACCTTGCGGCGCAGGTACGAGATGTACGACTCCACGATGTTGTCGTCACCCCGGAAGTCGTACTTCCACACGTGGTCGAGGATCTGCGCCTTGGAGAGCACCCGGTTGGCGTTGAGCATCAGGTAACGCAGCAGCTTGAACTCGGTGGGCGAGAGCTGCACGCGCTGACCGGCCCGGTAGACCTCGTGCGTCTCCTCGTCGAGCTCGAGGTCGGCGAAGACCAGGCGCGACGGCTCCTCGTCACCGGCGGTGGTGCGGCGCAGCACGGCCCGGATCCGGGCGGTGAGCTCCTCGAGGCTGAACGGCTTGGTCACGTAGTCGTCGCCGCCGAGCGTGAGGCCCCGGATCTTGTCGTCGGTGCCGTCGCGGGCGGTCAGGAAGACCACGGGCGTACGGGCGCCGCCCTCGCGCATGAGCCGGATGACCTCGAAACCGTCGAGGTCGGGCAGCATCACGTCGAGGACGACGAGGTCGGGGGTGGCGTTCTTGGCCGCACTGACGGCGGCGCTGCCGCTGGTGGCGGTGCTGACGTCGAACCCTGCGAAACGCAGGCTGGCGGAGAGCAGCTCGAGGATGTTCGCGTCGTCCTCGACGACGAGGAGCTTCGCCTCGCTCTGCTTTCCCTGGGTCTGGGTGGCGGCCATGCCCACCATCTTCGTCCAGGTCGCTGCGCCTGCGCTGCACAGTGCCTGAAAGTTTTCTGTGAGCCCGCTAGGCGGCAAGATCGAAGGTGGTGGACCGCAGTCCGGCCGATGCCTGAGCCGCCCGGGCCAGCGCGCGCCGGTCGGCCCCGGGCTCCGGGCGCAGCGCCGGCGAGCCGACCAGCGTCACGGTCAGGCCGCGCAGACCGGCCACCCGGCGGACCGAGGACCAGAGGGTGTCGTCGCCGACGAAGGACGCCTGCGGGGAGCCGTACCGGATCGCGATCGGCACGACCGGGGCGCCCGCGTCCACCGCCGCCTGGAAGACCGCCGGCCGGAAGCGCCCGCGTTCGGCGCCGCAGAACGTCGTACCCTCCGGGAAGACCGCGACCGACCGGCCGGCCCGCAGCGCCGCGGTCACCTCGGCCACCGTCGCCGGCAGCCGCTTCGGGCGGGTCCGGTCGACGAAGATCGACCCGGTCCGGGCGGCCAGCGCGCCCACCGCGGGCCAGGCCCGCACGTCGTGCTTGGCGACCAGCCGGACCGGCGTCACCGCCAGCAGCGCGACGACGTCCAGCCAGGAGACGTGGTTGGCCACCAGCAGGCTGCCGGGCCGCGGCGCCGGGCCGCGCCACACCAGCTTGACCCCGAGGGCCGCGAGGATGCCGCGGGAGATCATCCGCGCGGCGGCGTGCCGCAGCAGCGGCACCAGGACCAGAGCACTGACCAGTACGCCGAGGAGCGCCATCAACCGCACCACCGCGGTCCCGGCTCGCACAGCCTCCGCGCCGGCCGGCCGACATTGCGCCCCGCACGCCGACGCCGGCTGCCACGCTGAGTTGACCCGCGGCGGAAAACCCCAGGCCAGTTCACGAGGGGCGCTCATCGGGTCGCGCCCAGGAAGTGGCGCCGGTAGCGCGGGTCCATCCGGTCCATGGAGAACAGCACGTAGAAGTCGGCGCAGTGGAAATCGGGGTCGTAGGCCGGCTCGCCACACACCCAGCTGCCCAGCCGCAGATAGCCCTTGAGCAGCGGCGGAGCCTGCGTTTTGGGGTCACCGACCTGATCGGTGCGGGCCAGCCAGGGGCTGCGCGGCCGCACCCGCAGGGCCGGCGGCGCGAGGTGCCTGGCGGAGACCCGCGCCCACACGCCGGCCGCCGTCGCGCCGCCGTCCTCGAGGCCGACCGAGGCACAGCCGCCGAGCCAGCGCAGGTTGTTCAGGTGCAGGTAGCGGGCGATGCCCGCCCACATCAGGTTGACCACGGCGCCGGAGCGGTGGTCCGGGTGCACGCAGGAGCGGCCGGTCTCGACCAGCTGATCGCGCAGCGGGCTCAGCCCGCTGAGGTCGAACTCGCCGTCGCCGTAGCGGCGCCCGGCGCGCTGGGCGGCCTTCGGGGTCATCATCCGGTACGTGCCGACGACCAGGCCGGTCGCGTCGTCCCGGACGATCAGGTGGTCGCAGAAGTCGTCGAACTCGTCGACGTCGCGGCCGTCGGGGGTGGCGCCGCGCAGCGTGGCACCGAGCTCGGCGGCGAAGACGTCGTGGCGCAGGCGCTGCGCGGCCGCGACCTGGCTGGCGTCGTCGGCGATGAGGAGCGAGTAGCCGCTGGTCCCGGTGGGTGCGGCGGCGGTCATGAGTACCGTCATGAGATCTGTGTAGAGCTCGCGTCTGCCGACGGCGTGTCGCTCCAGGTGGCCCCGGATGACGCTCACGTGAACGACTCTTCCCGCAGTCGCCGATGGGGCCGCCGGGATTGCCGCGAACCGGTAGGTTGAGCGCTCAGTCGATCAGTGAGGAGCAAACGTGACGGCCGGGTCCGAGGAGATCGTCGTCTCCCACCTCACCAAGCACTACAAGTCGCTGCGAGCCGTGGACGACCTGTCGTTCACCGTGCACTCCGGGCGGGTCACCGGGTTCCTGGGTCCCAACGGCGCGGGCAAGACCACCACCCTGCGCATGCTGCTGGGCCTGGTCACGCCGAGCGCCGGCACGGCGACCTTCGGCGGCGTGCGCTACAACGACCTCGATCAGCCGATCCGGCACGTCGGCGCCGTGCTCGAGGCCTCCAGCGCGCACAAGGGCCGCACCGGGCTCAACCACCTGCGGATGATCTGCACCGCGGCCGGGCTGCCCTGGCAGGCCGCCGACGAGGCGCTGGCCAAGGTCGGGCTGACCCCGGCGGCCAAGCGCAAGTTCAAGGGCTACTCGCTGGGCATGAAGCAGCGGCTCGGCATCGCCGCGGCGCTGCTGGGCAATCCACGGGTGCTGATCCTCGACGAGCCGGCCAACGGGCTCGACCCCGAGGGCATCCGCTGGATGCGCGACCTGCTCAAGGCGCTCGCCGCCGAGGGCCGTACGGTGCTGGTCTCCAGCCACCTGCTCGGCGAGATGCAGCAGCTCGCCGACGACGTGGTGATCATCGCCGCCGGCAAGCTGGTCCGGCAGGGCCCGGTCGGCGAGGTGCTCGGCTCGATGACCGGGATGACCCAGGTGCGCGTGCGCACCCCGCAGGCCGAGGCGCTGACCGCCGCGCTCTCCGAGCGCAACGCCACCGTGACCCCGCTGCCCGACGGCGCCCTGCTGGTCTCCGGCCTGGACGCGGCCGCCGTGGGGCACACCGCCTTCACCAGCTCGGTGGAGTTGCACGAGCTGGCCGGCGAGCGCGCCGATCTGGAACAGGTCTTCCTGCAGCTGACGGCCGGAAAGGCGGGCATCCGATGAACCTGGTGAAAGCCGAACTCTTCAAGATCCGGTCCACCTCCACCTGGTGGATCCTCGGCCTGGTCACCTTCGTGCTGTGGGCGCTGACCCTGCTGATCAACTGGGCCGGCAGCACCGTCAACGCGGGCGCGGAGTCCACCGAGGGCCTGAGCCCGGACCAGGCGGAGCAGGTCCGGGTGGCCAACGAGGCCGTCAACGTGGCGTCGAACCTCTACACCAGCGGCCAGTTCTTCGGCGTGCTGATGGTGATGCTGCTGGCCGCGATCGTGGTGACGAACGAGTTCTTCCACCAGACGGCCACCACCACCTTCCTGGTGACTCCGCGCCGCGAGTCCGTGGTGCTGGCCAAGCTGATCGCCTCGACCCTGCTCGGGCTGGCCTTCTGGCTCATCACCACCCTGCTCAACCTGGTCTTCGTGCCGTTCATCCTGGACGCGCTCAACATCGGTTCCCAGCTCGGTGAGCCGGCGATCTGGCGGGCGGTCGGGCTCAACGCGCTGGCGTACGCCCTGTGGGCGATTCTCGGCGTCGGCGCCGGGGTGCTGATCCGCAGCCAGATCGGTGCCACCATCGCGCTGAGCACGACCTACGTGATCGGCTACTTCGGCGCCACCACGATCTTCTTCCTGCTCACCCCGCGCATCGGCGACTGGTTCGGCAAGCTGCAGGTGCTGGTCCCGCCGCTGGCCTCGCAGCTGATGGTCTCCGGCACCGAGCTGCCCGGCAACCCGCCCCGCTGGGTCGGCGCCGTCGTGCTGATCGGCTACGCGGTGCTCGCCGGCGGACTCGGCACCTGGCTCATGAAGCGGCGGGACATCGCCTGAGTGTCCTTCTCGCCCTCAGGAAGTTGGTCACAGACCGGACGTCCGGATGGTCACGGAAATCTCACGGCGTAGCCTTGACGGCGATTTCCTTTCCGTCCCGTGTGACGAACGTCGCGTGCTGACAACTTGGTGAAAGAGGCGAACACGGAAGTGTCGACCCAGCAGACTTCGCATGAAAATCCACTCGCGGACTTCGGTCCGAACGAGTGGATCGTCGACGAGATGTACCAGCGCTATCTGGCCGACCCGTCCAGCGTCGACCCCGCCTGGCACGACTTCTTCGCCGACTACAAGCCGGCGATGGCCTCGGGCTCGATCGCGACGCCCGACGAGGCCACCGCCGCCAACGCGAAGGCCACCGCCGCCAAGGCCGGCACCGACGCTCCCGCCGCGTCGACGATCGCGCCCGAGAAGCCCACCGTGCCCGCCAAGCCGGCCCCGGCCAAGCCCGCACCGGCGGCCGAGCCGGCTCCCGCGAAGCCCGCGGCGGTCACGCCCGCCCCGGCCAAGCAGGCACCGGCCAAGCAGGCACCGGCCCCCGCGGCCGGCGCCAAGGTCACCACGCTGCGCGGGGTCGCGGCCCGGATCGTGCAGAACATGGACGCCTCGCTGGAGGTGCCCACCGCCACCTCGGTGCGCGCCGTCCCGGCCAAGCTCCTGGTCGACAACCGCATCGTGATCAACAACCATCTGGCCCGGGGCCGCGGTGGCAAGGTCAGCTTCACCCACCTCATCGGCTGGGCGCTGGTCCGCTCGGTCATGGCGCACCCGGAGATGAACAACTCCTTCGCCGAGGTGGACGGCAAGCCGGCCATGGTCCAGCCCGAGCACATCAACCTGGGCATCGCCATCGACCTCGCCAAGAAGGACGGCACCCGCACGCTGGTCGTGCCGTCCATCAAGAACTGCGAGCAGATGGACTTCCGCAAGTTCTGGCAGGCGTACGAGGACGTGGTCCGCCGGGCCCGCCGCAACGAGCTGACCATGGACGACTACGCCGGCACCACGATCTCGCTGACCAACCCCGGCGGCATCGGCACCGTGCACTCCATCCCCCGCCTGATGGCCGGGCAGAGCGCCATCATCGGCGTCGGCGCGATGGAGTATCCGGCACCGTACTCCGGCATGTCCGACGAGACGCTCACCGAGCACGGCGTCAGCAAGGTCACCACGCTGACCAGCACCTACGACCACCGGGTCATCCAGGGTGCGCAGTCCGGCGAGTTCCTGAAGGCGATGCACGAGTTCCTGCTCGGCGAGCACGCCTTCTACGACGACATCTTCACCTCCCTGCGGATCCCGTACGAGCCGGTGCGCTGGGTGCGCGACGTGGCCCGGACCTCCGAGGGGCAGATCGACAAGGCCGCGCGGGTGGTCGAGCTGATCCACGCGTACCGGGTCCGCGGTCACCTGATGGCCGACACCGACCCGCTCGAGTTCGAGATCCGCCGGCACCCCGACCTGGACGTGCTCCAGCACGGCCTGACCCTGTGGGACCTGGACCGGACCTTCCCGGTCGGGGGCTTCGCGGGCAAGCAGAAGATGAAGCTGCGCGACGTGCTCGGCGTGCTGCGCGACACCTACTGCCGCCGGGTCGGCATCGAGTACATGCACATCCAGGGCCCCGAGGAGCGGCGCTGGATCCAGGACCGGATCGAGATCAAGTACACCAAGCCGTCGCCGGAGGAGCAGAAGCACGTCCTCAACCGGCTGAACGCGGCCGAGGCGTTCGAGACGTTCCTGCAGACCAAGTACGTCGGGCAGAAGCGCTTCTCGCTCGAGGGCGGCGAGTCGCTGATCCCGCTGCTGGACGAGGTGCTGCAGGCGTCCGCCGAGGGTGGCCTGGACGAGATGGTCATCGGCATGGCCCACCGCGGCCGGCTCAACGTGCTCGCGAACATCGTCGGCAAGCCGTACGGGAAGATCTTCAACGAGTTCGAGGGTCAGATGGACCCGAAGTCGGCCCACGGCTCCGGTGACGTCAAGTACCACCTGGGCCAGACCGGCAAATACACGACGCCGGACGGCGAGAGCGCGACCACCGTCAGCGTGGTGGCCAACCCGTCTCACCTGGAGGCCGTGGACCCGGTGCTGGAGGGCATCGTCCGGGCCAAGCAGGACCGCCTCGACCTGGGCCTGCACGGCTACACGGTGCTGCCGGTCCTGATCCACGGTGACGCCGCGTTCGCCGGGCAGGGCGTGGTCGCCGAGACGCTCAACCTCTCCCAGCTGCGCGGGTACCGCACCGGCGGCACGGTGCACGTGGTCGTCAACAACCAGGTCGGCTTCACCACCGCCCCGGAGTACAGCCGCTCGTCGCTCTACTCGACCGACGTGGCCCGCATGATCCAGGCGCCGATCTTCCACGTGAACGGCGACGACCCCGAGGCCGTCGTCCGGGTGGCCCGGCTCGCCTTCGAATACCGCCAGGCGTTCAACAAGGACGTCGTCATCGACCTGGTCTGCTACCGCCGCCGCGGGCACAACGAGGGCGACGACCCGTCGATGACCAACCCGCGGATGTACCAGATCATCGACACCAAGCGTTCGGTCCGCAAGCTCTACACCGAGGAGCTCATCGGCCGCGGTGACCTCACCGTGGACGACGCCCAGGAGCAGCTGCGCGACTACCAGGCGCAGCTGGAGAAGGTCTTCAAGGACACCCGGGACACCGCCGGCTCCCCGCCGCGGGCCCAGCGTTCGGCCACCGACGAGCCGGAGCCGCAGGTCGACACCGCGATCGACGCGGCCGGCGTGCAGGCGGTGGGCCAGGCCCACCTCGACCTGCCGGAGGGCTTCACCCCGCACAAGCGGGTCCAGCAGCTGCTGGACCGGCGGGCCAAGATGGCCACCGACGGCGGCATCGACTGGGGCATGGGTGAGCTGATCGCCTTCGGCTCGCTGCTGAGCCAGGGCGTCACCGTGCGCCTGGCCGGCCAGGACTCGCGCCGCGGCACGTTCACTTCCCGGCACGCCGCGATCGTCGACTCGAAGACCGGCAACGACTTCCTGCCGCTGTCCACGCTGGCGACCGGCAACGCCCGCTTCTTCGCCCACGACTCGCTGCTCAGCGAGTACGCGGCGATGGGCTTCGAGTACGGCTACTCGGTCGAGAACCCCGAGGCGCTGGTGCTCTGGGAGGCGCAGTTCGGTGACTTCGTCAACGGCGCCCAGTCGATCGTCGACGAGTTCATCTCGTCCGGCGAGGTGAAGTGGGGCCAGCAGTCGTCGCTGGTGCTGCTGCTCCCGCACGGTCAGGAGGGCCAGGGCCCGGACCACTCGTCCGGCCGTCCGGAGCGTTTCCTGCAGCTGTGCGCGCAGGACAACATGCGCGTGGCCAACCCGACCACCCCGGCGAACTACTTCCACCTGCTGCGCCGTCAGGCCCTGTCGCCCAAGCGCAAGCCGCTGATCGTCTTCTCGCCGAAGTCGCTGCTGCGGCACAAGCTGGCGGTGTCGTCGGTCGCCGACTTCACCAACGGCCGGTTCCAGCCGATCATCGCCGACGCCGGGATCAACGGCACGCCGCTGGACGCCGGCGCGGTCAAGCGGGTCCTGCTCTGCTCGGGCAAGGTCTACTACGACCTGTTCCAGGCCCGGGCCGAGCGTGGCAGCACCGACACGGCGATCATCCGGATGGAGCAGATCTACCCGCTGCCCGTCGAGGAGCTCAAGGCGGTCCTCAACCAGTACCCGAACGCGGAGGACTTCGCGTGGGTGCAGGAGGAGCCGGCCAACCAGGGCGCCTGGTCGTTCGTGGCGCTCAACCTGCTGGAGCACCTGGAAGGCGTACGCCTGCGCCGCATCTCGCGGCCCGCCGCGGCCGCCCCGGCGGTCGGCTCGGCCAAGCTGCACGACGCCGAGCAGTCGGCCCTGGTCGAGGCGGCCCTGCCCCGGCCGTGACCCGGCGCTGAGCAAGACGGGGGCGTTTCGCTGCGGCGGAACGCCCCCGCTTACTATCCGGTCATGTACTTCACCGATCGTGGCATCGAGGAACTCGTCGAGCGGCGCGGCGAGGAGTCCGTGACCCTGGAATGGGTCGGCGACCAGCTCAAGAACTTCGTCGACGCCCACCCGGAGTTCGAGACGGCCATCGAGCGCTTCGCGACCTGGCTCGCCCGCGACGACGAGGACGACGAGGAGTAGCGCTCAGCGTGAACGGCGGACCGGGTGGTCGATGTGCCATCGCACCCAGCCGGCGAGGCCGCCGCCGAGCAGAAGGAGCACACCGATGACCACGCCTTTCCACGAGTTGAAGAAGGTTCGTGAGTCGGATCGCAAGCGTCCCGCTGGGGACAGTTGATCCTTTGGCGGTGCTGCCGGCCCTCGTGCACGTAGCGGAGTTCGACGTTCGTCATGCTCGCCTTGTTCCGGCCTTTCAAATCCGCGAGCGTCGCCGTCGCCACCACGCCGTGCGTGCGCAGGCGCTCGGCCTTGGCGGCCGCACTCACCTTCACCGCGACGCCCCCGACGGTCATCAGCAGGCCGGTAGCGAGCAGGCCGGCAGCGATGAGCACAACGACCACCCTGTCGCGGGCGGTCCACTCGCCTTCCTCGGCCGGGAGCGGCTTGGCCACCATGGTCTCCTGTCGTCGTGCGAGTCAGGCTAGGTTGAGGTGTGGTCGCGGTGGGCAGGGAGGCGGGCCGGCCGATCCGGCGGGTCGAGGCGGATCCCGGCGCCGAGATCGACCGGGACGCCTGGTGGGCGCAGATCCCGGCGATCAGAGCCATCCTCGACCATGGCCTCAACATCCCGGCCGGCGTGACCTTCGTGGTCGGCGAGAACGGCTCGGGCAAGTCGACCCTCATCGAGGCGCTGGCCGCCGTGCACGGGCTGAACCCGGAGGGCGGTTCGCGGTCCGCGCGGCACAGCACCCGGGCCACCGAGTCGGCGCTGGGGTCGGTGCTGCGGGTGATCCGCACTCCCGGCCGGATGGTGAACTCGTACTTTCTGCGGGCCGAGACGATGCACGGGCTCTACACGTACCTGGAGGGTCTGGGTGGCGGGCCCGACCACGACCTGCACGATCGCAGCCATGGTGAGGGCTTCCTGGAGCTGCTCGACCGCAAGTTCCACGGCTACGGCTTCTATCTGATGGACGAGCCGGAGGCACCGCTGTCCTTCATTTCCACGCTGGGCCTGCTGTCCCGGCTGGACACGCTGCGGGCGGCCGGCGCCCAGGTCGTCGTGGCGACCCACTCGCCGCTGCTGACCGCCCTGCCCGGAGCGACGATCCTGGAGCTGAGCGGGCAGGGCATCCGCAAGGTGACGTGGGACGAGCTGGAGATCGTCGCGCACTGGAAGCGTTTCCTGGACCGGCCGGAGGGCTATCTGCGCGCCCTGTTCACCGGTACGCCTCAGCTTGGAGGGTGAACAGCTCGGCGTAGAGGCCGGCGCGGGCCATCAACTCCTGGTGGCTGCCGGCCTCGGCGATCCGGCCGTCCGCCACGACCAGGATCAGGTCGGCCATCCGTACCGTGGAGAAGCGGTGCGAGACCAGGACCGTGATGCCCCCGGTGCGGCCGCCGACCTCGCGGGCCGAGCGCGCGTAGCGCTCGAAGAGAGCGTGCTCGGTCAGCGGGTCCAGCGCCGCGGTCGGCTCGTCCAGCAGCAGCAGGAGCGGCTCCTCGCGCATCATCGCCCGGCTCAGCGCCACCCGCTGCCACTGGCCGCCGGACAGCTCCTCACCGTCCTCGTAGGACTTGCCGAGGTGGGAGTCCAGCCCGTTCGGGAGACGGTCGACGACCACCTGCGCGTCCGCCCGGCGTACGGCCGCGGGCACCGCCTCGGGGTCGGCGATGCGGGGCAGGTCGCCCACCCCGATGCTCTCCCGGGCCGGCGCGTCGAGCTTCACGAAGTCCTGGAAACCGGCCGCGATGCGCTCCCGCCAGCCGGCCGGGTCGATCCGGCGCAGGTCCACGCCGTCGACCGTGATCGTGCCCGCGGTCGGGCGGTAGAACCGGCACAGCAGCTTGACCAGCGTGGACTTGCCGGCGCCGTTGTCACCGACGACGGCCACGGTGGCGCCGGCCGGGATCCGGACCGTCACATCCCGCAGCACGTCGGTGTCGGTGCCGGGATAGCGGAACGCGACCCCGTCGAGTGCGATGCCGTCGCGCAGGGTGGCCGGCACCGGATGATCCGGCACGATCGGATCCGCCGCGCCGGCCGACTCCCGGCGCAGCCAGCGCACCCGGGCCAGCGCGCGGGCATTGCGTTGCAGCGAACCCGCGACGGCGACCGCACCGGCCGCCTGGGCGTTGGTCTGCACGGCCAGCGTGATGACGAGGACGACGTCGCCGACGGACCGCTCCCCCGCGATCGCGGACCGGACCACGAGCACGACCGCGGCCACGTACCCGCATGCGAAGATCAGCTGGCCGGCCAGCCGCAGGCCGAGACCGGCCAGCTCGGCGCGGCGCAGCGGGATCTCCTCCCGGCGGCGGGCCGCGGCCTGGCGCTGCCGCAGCGTGCGCTGCAGCCCGAACAGCCGGATCTCCTTGGCGGCGGCCGGGCTCACGGCCAGCTCCAGCAGGTGCCAGCCGAGCCGGCGGGACTCGGCGGTGGCGAGCTCGGCCCGCTCCAGGCGGGCCTCACCGATCCGGCCGGCGACGAGCGGCGGTACGGCGAACAGCGGCAACAACAGCAACCACGGCTCCAGCCGCGCGAGCAGCACCCCGGTCAGCACGATCTGCACGCTCAAGGTGATCGCGGTGAGCACGGTCTGCACGCCCGCGGCCACCTCCCAGCTCTCCTTGCGCAGCAGCTCCATCCGGTCGGCGTAGTCCTGCCGTTCGTGCTGGTCCAGCCCGGCCGTGCCGTGCGCGAGGTCACCGATCTCCCGCTCGATGCGCAGGTGGTGCAGATCGGCGAGCTCGAAGAAGAAGATGTGCGCGAAATGCTCCATGGTGAGGCTGAGCAGCGCGACCACGGCCACGGCAGCCGCCGCCCAGACCGCCGCGGAGGTGTCCCGGTCCAGCGCCGCGTCCGTGGTGAGCGCGAGGAAGACGGCGATCAGGGGCGCGCTCACGTTGCCCAGCAGCATCAGGAAGGCGGAGATGAGCAGCCGGCCGCGGCTCGCCCGCCAGGAGGAACCGAGCACGCCGGTGATGCCCAGCCACAGGTCACGCATCAGCGGGCTCCTCGATCAGCTCGTCACCGTCGGCGAACCGGGCTGCTTGCAGGGTGAACAGCTCCGCATAGCGGCCGCCGTCCGCGAGCAGCTGGTCGTGGGTGCCCGACTCCAGCACCCGGCCGTGCTCCAGCACCGCGATCCGGTCGGCCCGGCGGACCGTGGAGAAGCGGTGCGAGATCACCAGGCTGGTCGCGCCCCGGGTCAGATCCAGGAAGTGGGAGAAGAACGCCACCTCGGCCCGGGCGTCCAGGCTCGCCGTCGGCTCGTCCAGCACCAGCACCCGGGCGCCGCCCTGCACCGCGATCAATGCGCGGGCGATCGCGATGCGCTGCCACTGCCCGCCGGAGAGGTCGGCACCGTCCGTGTACTGCCGGGACAGCGGGGTGTCGAGACCGATCGGCAGCCGCTGGACGAACTCCAGGGCGCCGGCGCGGCGCAACGCGTCCTCGATCGCCGCGTCGTCGTTCAGCTCGCCCGCGCCGAAGCCGACGTTGTCGCGGACCGGCAGCTCGAAGTGCACGAAGTCCTGGAAGATCGCCGCGACCCGGCGCTGCCAGGCGGCCCCGTCGAAGGTGCGGATGTCCACGCCGTCGGCGGTGATCCGGCCGGACTCCGGCTCGTAGAGGCGGGCGAGCAGTTTGACCAGCGTGGTCTTGCCGGCGCCGTTGAGCCCCACGACAGCCAGCGAAGCGCCGGCCGGGATGACCAGGTCGAGCCGGTCGAGCACCGCCGGTGACCCGGGCGAGTAGCGGAAGGTGACCTGCTCGAAGCGGATCTCCCGGATGGGCAGGTCGGGTTGGGGCAGATCGCCGCCGCCCGGGCCGGCGGCCGCGGCGGTCAGCTCGCCCAGGCGGCGCAACGCCTGCTGGGCGTTCAGGCCGTACTCGGTCTGCACGTCGGACTCGGCGATGAAGGCGCCGATCCGGACCGAGGACAGCGCCGCCTGCATCACGATCAGGAACGCCCCGATGCCCAGCACGCCGGCCGCCGCGTCCCGCGCCGCCAGGGCCAGCGTCCCGCCGAGCAGGACGAACGCCACGAGGGTGTAGAGCACGTACGGGCCGTAGAAGATCCGGCGGCGTTGCTGCCAGACCGGGACCGAGCTGGCCATGAAGGCGTCCGCGTAGCGGTCGCCGACCCAGTCGAGCAGGCCGAAGACCCGGATCTCCTTGGCCGCGACCGCGGTGAACAACAGGTCCCGGAAGTAGAAGCGCCGCCGCCGGGTGCGCTGGTGCGACATGTAGATGCGCCCGAAGACGGACAGGCCCACGCGGTAGCCGAACCGGATGATCAGGCCGGCGGCCAGCACCGCGACCGCCGCCCACCACTGCCACACCACGCCGACGACGACCACGGCGGCGACCGTCTGCAGATAGCGCGAGAGCAGGGCGACGAAGCCGGCGCAGGCCGCACCCGGCGTCCAGTCGGCGAACCGCAGCAGGGAGATCCCGTCGGCGGCCTGGTCCAGCACCTCGGGGTCCTCCAGCACGGCGATGCCGGACCCGGTGAAGGAGTCGGCCATGAGCTGGTCACGGACCCGGTCGTCGATGCGCCGGCGCATCAGCTCGCCGAGGAACGCCTGCATCGGCAGCGCCAGCTGGACGGCGAAGAAGAGCGCGGCGGCGGTGATCAGGTGATCGCGCAGGTCGACCCAGGCCGGCGAATCGACGCCACCGTCGACCGCGGCGGGCACCCCGGCGATGACCCCGGCGGTGGCCAGCACGAAGCCGACGGGCAGCAGACCGGCGACGATCTGCAGCAGGACCGCGCCGGTGACGACGGCCGGGCCGCCGCCGGGCAGGATCCGCAGCATCGCCCGGCGCTGGGCCCAGCGGCCGCCCATCCCCGCGGTGAACTCGCTCCACACCGACCGGTCGACCTCGGCGCCCACGTCCTGGCCGGCCATCAACTCCACCCCCGCAGCGATTGATCCCGGCGAACCTACCGAGGTGTCCCCGCGGGCGTCGCCCCGTTTTCCCGCTGTTCGCTCTCGGCGGACCGGCCGTCCGCGGGCCGGACGGCCTTGTCCACAGGGCCGGTGGACCCCGGGCGCGATCGCTGCCCGGCCGGTAGGTTGAGGTCGTGGCGAGCAGCGTGTACGTGGCCGGGGTGGGCCCCGGCGTCGGTAAGGGCACAGTCGCCCTGGGGCTGGTCGAGTTGCTGTCCCGGCGGGTCGCCCGGATCGGCGTCTTCCGGCCGGTGGTCCCGGGCCACGGCGAGGATCCGCTGCTGACCCTGCTCACCACCCGCTACCCGGCCGTCGCTCCCTATGCGGATTCCTTCGGGGTCACGGTGGCCGAGGCCGCTGCCCTGGTCGCCGACGGCAAGCGCGAGGAGCTGATCTCCCGGATCGTCGAGCGCTACCGCGAGGTCGAGCGGCAGTGCGCCTCCGTGGTGGTGATCGGCAGCGACTTCTCCGACGGCCAGGAGGAGGGGCACGACGAGCTGCCCCGCGAGCTGGCCTTCAACGCGCGGCTGGCCAACGAGTTCGGCAGCGTGGTCCTGCCGGTCGTGGGTGGTCAGGGCCGGCGGTCCGATCTGCAGGCCGCGGTCGGCTCGGCGTACCACTCGCTGGTGGATCTGAGCGCGACCGTGCTGGCCCTGATCGCCAACCGGGTGCCCGAGGGGGTGGCACCACCCGGCGGACTCCCGGTGCCGGTCTGGGCCATCCCGGAGATCCCGATGATCGCCGCGCCGACCGTCGCGGAGGTCGCCGCCGCCCTCGACGCCACCGTGGTGACCGGTGGCGAGGCCGCCCTCGACCGCGACGTGCTCGACTACGTGGTCGGCGCGGCCCACGTGCCGGCCGTGCTCGACCACCTCACCGACGGGGCGCTGATCATCACCCCGGGTGACCGGGCCGACCTGCTCGTCGCTGCGAGCGCCGCGCACGCCGCCGGCAACGTGACGCTCGCCGGTCTGGTGCTGACCATCGGCGAGTTCCCCGATCCGCGCGCCGTGCGGGTCATCGAGCGGCTCAACACCGGGCTGGCCATGCTCGTGGTGCAGTCCGACAGCTACCACACGATCAGCGCGGCGGGCCGGATCGAGGCCAAGCTCAGCCCGGCCACCCCGCGCAAGGTCGAGGCGGCCCTGGGCGCCTTCGAGAAGCACGTGGACACCGCCGAGCTGACCCGGCTGCTCGACGTGACCCGGTCCAGCCGGGTGACCCCGCTGATGTTCGAGAACGACCTGATCGAGCAGGCCCGCGCCGACCGCCGGCACCTGGTGCTGCCCGAGGGCACCGACGAACGGATCCTGCGGGCCACCGAGACGCTGCTGCGCCGCGGCGTCGCCGACCTGACCCTGCTCGGCGACCCGGCCGAGATCGCCCGCCGGGCCCGCGAGCTGGGCGTCGAGATCGGCGCGGCCCGGCTGATCGACCCGGCGACCAGCGAGTGGCGCGACGACTTCGCCAAGCAATATGCGGAGCTGCGCAAACACAAAGCCGTGACCCTCGACCTGGCGTACGACGTGGTCCGCGACGTCAACTACTTCGGCACGATGATGGTCGCCACCGGGCTGGCCGACGGCATGGTCTCCGGGGCCAACCACACCACCGCCGCCACCATCCGGCCCGCCTTCGAGATCATCAAGACGGTGCCCGAGGTTTCCGTCGCCTCCAGCGTCTTCTTCATGCTGCTGGCCGACCGCGTGCTGGTCTACGGCGACTGCGCGGTCAACCCCGACCCGGACGCGGCCCAGCTCGCCGACATCGCCCTGTCGTCGGCGCAGACGGCGGCCGCGTTCGGCATCGAGCCGCGGGTCGCCATGCTGTCGTACTCGACCGGCAGCTCGGGCGCGGGCGCCGACGTGGAAAAGGTGGCCGCCGCGACCAAGCTTGTCCGTGAGCGCCGCCCCGACCTGCCGGTGGAGGGGCCCATCCAGTACGACGCGGCGATCGACCCCCAGGTGGCGGCGACCAAGCTGCCCGAGAGCGTGGTGGCCGGCAAGGCGACCGTCTTCGTCTTCCCCGACCTCAGCTCGGGCAACAACACCTACAAGGCCGTGCAGCGCTCGGCCAACGCGGTCGCGGTGGGCCCGGTGATGCAGGGCCTGCGCCGCCCGGTCAACGACCTGTCCCGCGGCGCGACGGTCAAGGACATCGTCAACACGGTGGCGATCACCGCGATCCAGGCCCGCGCATGAAGATCCTCGTGCTCAACTCGGGCTCGTCCTCGGTCAAGTACCGCCTCTTCGACGGCACCGAGACGCTGGCCAAGGGCCTGATCGAACGCATCGGCGAGTCCGGTGGCGACGTCGGCGACCACGAGGCCGCCCTGCAGCAGGTGATGGCCGCGGTCGACGTCGAAGGCCTCGGCGCGGTCGGGCACCGGGTGGTGCACGGCGGCAGCGAGTTCGGCAAGGCCACCGTCATCGACGACGAGCTCTTCGCCGTCATCGAGCGGCTGGTCCCGCTCGCGCCCCTGCACAACCCGGCGGCGCTCAGCGGCATCGCGGTGGCCCGCAAGCTGCTGCCCGACGTCCCGCAGGTCGCGGTCTTCGACACCGCCTTCCACCAGACGATCCCGCCGGACGGCGTGGCCTACGCGATCGACGCGTCCCTGGCGGAGCGCTGGCAGATCCGCCGTTACGGCTTCCACGGCACCTCGCACGCGTACGTGGCCCGCAGGACCGCTGAGCTGCTCGACCTGCCCGCGGACCGGGCCCGGGTGATCACCCTGCACCTGGGCAACGGCGCGAGCGCCTGCGCGGTCTCGGGCGGCCGCAGCGTGGCGACGTCGATGGGCATGTCCCCGCAGTCCGGGCTCGTGATGGGCACCCGCAGCGGCGACATCGACCCGACGGTGATCTTCCACCTGCACCGGGTCGCCGGTCTTCCGATCGAGGAGATCGAACGCTCGCTGACCCGCTACGCCGGACTGCAGGGCCTCGCGGGCGAGAACGACATGCGGGCGGTGCAGAAGCGCCGGGCGGCGGGCGACCCGGCGGCGACGCTGGCCTTCGACGTCTACTGCCGGCGGATCAAGGAGTACGTGGGCACGTACCTGGCGGTCCTGGGCGGCGCGGACGCGATCACGTTCACCGCGGGCGTCGGCGAGAATTCACCGGAGGTCCGCGCGGCGGCGCTGGCCGGCCTGTCGGAGCTGGGCATCGAGGTCGACGCGGCCCGCAACGAAAGGGGCGACCGGATCATCTCGCCCGAGGGCGCGCGGGTGCGGGTGTGCGTGGTCCCGACGGACGAGGAGCTGGAGATAGCCCAGCAGGTCACCGCCGAGCTGGAGAGCTGAGCCGGGGCGCTGACCGGGACGGCTGAGGCCGTACGGGCCGCTGCTGCCGGCGGGGTCGCGTCGCAGGCCGGGCGCGGCCGGTGGCCGGGCGTTGCAGGCCGGGCACGGTCGGTGGCCGGGCGTTACAGGCGGGGCGCGGCCGGTGGCCGGGCGTTACAGGCGGGGCGCGGCCGGTGGCCGGGCGTTGGAAGCCGGGCGGGCCGGGTGCGGCGGGCGGTGACCCGCTCGCGTCCCGGCCCGCGCTCAGCCCGGGTTGGTCGGCGCGGTCCTGGTCAGCCCAGGGCCAGCCAGGCGATCACTGCGATCAGAACGATCGCGACCGCGACGGCGCCGATGATCAGCGGGGTCTTGGAGGCGGCTGGCGGCTCCTGCGGCGTGCTCTGCGTGAAGGCGCGGAACGCCTCGGTGTTGCCGCTCGGGTCGACGGTGTTGTCAGGCATGCGCACGACCATAGCGAAGCCGGGCACCCCCGCGACAGGGCGTCCCGGCCTCCTAGCAGGGCGTTCGTCCCGTCCGTCGAGATATCACCCGTTCGTGGGTGTGTCCGGGACTGCCCGTGCCGACGCCCGCCGCCGGGAGAGCCGGGCACACTTGGCGGATGGGACGCCGTACCGTCGCGCTTCTGCTCGCTGCCGTCTGCGCGACCGGCGCACTCACCTCGTGCTCCGCCGAGCCGGCCCGCGAAGCGCCGCCGTCCCCCGCCGCGAGCGTCCGACCCAGCCTGGAGAGCAGCCCTGCGCCCGCCCGCGACCGGGCACCGAGCCGCGCGTTCCCGGTCAGGACCCGCAAGCTCAAGCTCAGCCGCGGCAAGGACCGTCCGCTGCCCACGACCGTCTGGTATCCGGCCGCCGGCGACGGCCCGTTCCCGGTCATCGTCTTCAGCCACGGCCTCACCGCGCGTCCGGGCGACTACGCCGACATCCTCGCCCGCTGGGCCCGGGCCGGTTTTGTCGTCGCCGCGCCCGCCTACCCGCACACCTCCGCCGGCGTGGCCGACTTCGACGTCATCGACCTGCTCAACCAGCCGGCCGACGCCTCGTACGTGCTCACCCGGGTCCTCGCGCTCGGCGGCCAGGCCGGCGATCCGCTGCGCGGGCGCCTCGACCCGGACCACGTCGCCGCGGCCGGGCACTCCGGCGGGGGCATCACGACGCTGGGGATGCTCACCGGCGCCCGGGACGACCGGCTCACCGCCGCGGTGGTCCTGGCCGGCCGGCAGGTGCTGCCCGCGGCCTTCACCGGCCCGCCGATTCCCGTGCTCTTCGTGCACGGCCGGCAGGACCGGACCGTACGGTACGCCGACGGGCTCGCCGCCTTCGAAGCCGTGCCGTGGCCCAAAGCCCTGCTCACCCTGCCCGACGCCGGCCACGTCGTCACCAGCGGCGAACAGTTCGACCTGGTGTCCGACGCCACCACCGACTTCTGGCGGTGGAGCCTCTACGGCGACGCCGGCGCCGGCCGGCGGCTCGAACGACGTGACAACCTCGACAGCGACTTCTAGTGCAGGTGGTCGACGGCCACCTTGCCGAAGATCTCCCCCGAGTTGAGCCGGGCGAAGGCGTCGCTCACCGCGGAGAACCCGTAGGTCGAGTCGATCACCGGGCGGACGTCGCGTTCGACGCACAGGTCCAGCAGGGCGGCCAGCTCCTCGGCCGTGCCCATGGTGCTGCCGAGGATCTCCAGCTGCATCATGAAGACCCGGCGCAGGTCGACCTTGGGGAACGGGCCGCCGGTGGCGCCGCAGACCACGATGCGGGCGCCGGGGGCCGAGCACTTCAGCGAGTGCTCGAAGGTCGGCGCGCCCACCGACTCGATGACCACGTCCACGCGTTCGGGCAGGCGGGCGCCCGGCTCGACCGCGGTGGCACCCAGTGCGGTGATCCGCTCCCGCTTGGCGGCGTCGCGGCTGGTCGCGTACACCCGTTTGCCGAGCGCGGTCGCGAGCGCGACCGCGGCAGTGGCCACCCCGCCGCCCGCGCCCTGCACCAGGACCGATCCGGCGTCGGCGACGCGGCCGCGCGCGGTGAGCATGTGGTACGCGGTCAGCCACGCCGTGGGCAGGCAGGCCGCATCCAGGAACGAGATGCCGGCCGGCTTGGGCACCAGGTTCTCCGCCGGCACGGCGACGCGCTCGGCCAGCGTGCCCGGCCAGCGCTCGGACAACAACGAGAAGCCCCGCGGGTCGGCCGGATCCTTGATCACCGGGTAGACGACGACCTCGTTGCCGTCGGTGTCCACACCGGACGCGTCGCACCCGAGAATCATCGGCAGCCGGTCGGCGGGCAGGCCGACGCCCCGCAGCGACCAGATCTCGTGATGGTTGAGCGAGCTGGCCCGCACATCGACGGTCACCCAGCCCTCCGGCGGGGACGGCTCGGGCTGGTCCCCGACGGTCAGTCCGGCCAGCGGCTCGTCGGGCTTGGTCGCACTGGCATAGGCGGCTCGCATACCCCGCAGCTTAGGCCGGTCCCGCCGATCCTGTCGCCGGCCCGACGCGGCCGGACAAAGCCGGCGCGGCCACGCGAACGCCGGGGCAGGCACCATCCGGGCCTGCCGGGGATCGGCGGGATCACCCACGGTCAAGGGTCCGCGGGCAGAGCGGATGGACGCCCCGCCCCGCGGACCGTGAAGCTCAGACCAGCGCCACCGGCGCGGCCGGCCGAGCGACGAACCGGGCCACCCCGTCCCGCTCAGCCGCCCGGGCGACCGCCTCGGCCACCGCCGGCGCGACCCGCGGGTCCAGTGCCGACGGCACGATCGCGTCCGCCCGCAGCTCGTCCGCCACGACCTCCGCGATCGCCTCGGCCGCGGCCACCTTCATCCGCTCGGTGATCCGGGTGGCCCGGGCGTCCAGCGCGCCCCGGAAGATGCCCGGGAAGGCCAGCACGTTGTTGATCTGGTTGGGGAAGTCGCTGCGGCCGGTCGCGACGATCGCCGCGTACTTGTGGGCCAGCGCCGGCGGGACCTCCGGGGTCGGGTTGGCCAGGGCGAAGATGATGCCGCCGGGCGCCATGCCGGCCAGCGCGTTCTCCTCGATCTGGCCGCCGGACACGCCGATCAGCACGTCGGCGCCGATCAGCGCCTCCTTGATGCCACCGGTACGCCCGGAGTAGTTCGTGCCCTGCGCCAGGGCCGCCTTCGTCCCGGTCAGGCCCGGGCGGTCCGCGTGGATGATGCCCTGGGAGTCGCAGACGATGACGTTCGCGCCCTGGATGCCGGCCGCGATCAGGGTGTTCGTGATGGCCACCCCGGCCGCGCCCGCGCCGCTGATCACCACCCGCAGGTCGGCGAAGCGCCGGCCGAGCAGGGCGACCGCGTTGCGCAGGGCGGCGAGCACGACGATCGCGGTGCCGTGCTGGTCGTCGTGGAAGACCGGGATGTCCAGCGCCTCGTCGAGGCGGCGTTCGATCTCGAAGCAGCGCGGGGCGCTGATGTCCTCGAGGTTGATCCCGCCGAACGAGGGACCGAGCGCCTTGACCACGGCGATGATCCCCTCGATGTCCTGCGTGTCGAGGCAGATCGGGATGGCGTCGACGCCGCCGAACTGCTTGAACAGCACGGCCTTGCCCTCCATGACCGGCATCGCGGCCTTCGGGCCGATGTTGCCCAGCCCGAGCACGGCAGAGCCGTCGGTGACCACGGCGACCGTGTTGGCCGTCCAGGTGTAGTCGGCGGCGATCTCGGGGTCGGCGGCGATCGCCTCGCAGACCCGCGCCACGCCGGGGGTGTAGGCCCGGGACAGATCGTCGCGGCTGGACAGCGGGACCGTGCAGGTGATCGCCATCTTGCCCTGCTTGTGCAGGTCGAAGACGGGGTCGGCGGCCAGGGCAGGGTCGAGCTCAAAACTGAAAAAGGACACAGGGACTCCAGACACGCATCGGAACGTCGGTGTGCCAGCCGGACTCGCGCGAGTCTGCGCGGTCCGACGTGCGATGCGGGGGTCACCCGGGACAAGCAACCGCAAGATTCAGGTGTGCTGCGGTTAACGCAGGTTAACTTAGCCGACCCGGACGCGGCCAGTAGCGAAACACCACTTGTCCGATGACATCCGCCACCCCGTGGGAGCGGGAGTCGTCGGTGACGAACTCGTTGTCACCCTCGACCCACCAGCCACCTTCGTGCGGGCGGATCGCTCGCTTGACGACCAGCAGTTCCGGCCGGGCCCGGAAGCGGGCCACCACCACCGACTGCGGCCGGACCCGGCGGACACGCCGCACGAGCAGGGCATCTCCGCCGTGCAGGGTGGGTGCCATGGACGGCCCTCGCACCAGTACGGCGAAGAGCGGCAATTGCCAAGTCATGGCATCAATCCCGGGGTCGAGGTTCGGTGTTCCGGTAAGGGGTAGTGTCGACTCGGATCATCGCAAACGTATGGAGGGGTCCTGATGCGACTTCCGCGTATTTTCACGCCGCGCACTGTGGTCAGCGCGCACTGCGACCTGCCCTGTGGGGTGTACGACCCGGCGCAGGCACGCATCGAGGCGGAGTCGGTGAAGGCCATCGCTGAGAAGTACCAGGCGAACACCGACCCCGAGTTCCGCACCCGCGCCATCCTCATCAAGGAGCAGCGCGCCGAGCTGGTCAAGCACCACCTATGGGTGCTCTGGACCGACTACTTCAAGGCGCCGCACTTCGAGAAGTACCCGAACCTGAACCAGCTGTTCAACGAGGCCACCAAGCTCGCCGGTGCGTCCGGCGCCAAGGGCTCGATGGACCCCGCGGTCGGCGAGCAGCTGCTGGCCAAGATCGAGGAGATCTCCAAGATCTTCTGGGAGACCAAGCAGGCGTGAGTCCCGCAACGATCCGGCCGGTACGTCACGACGACGTGCCGGCCGTTGTCGCGATGGTGCACGAGCTCGCCGAGTTCGAGCGCGCCGCCGACTCCTGCCACCTCACCGAGGAGCAGTTGCACACGGCGCTGTTCGGTGCGCATCCGGCGGTGTTCGGCCATGTCGCGGTCGACGCCGACGACGCGCCGTACGGTTTCGCGCTCTGGTTCCTGAATTTCTCCACGTGGGAGGGAACGCACGGCGTCCACCTGGAGGACCTGTACGTCCGCCCGCACGCCCGGGGCACCGGCGCGGGTGGAGCGCTGCTCGCCACGCTGGCCCAGGTCTGCGTGGAGCGAGGGTACAAGCGCCTCGAGTGGGTGATGCTGGACTGGAATCCGGCCGCGGAGTTCTACGCCGCGATCGGGGCCGAGGTGGTGGCCGACTGGCTGCCGTACCGGCTTTCCGGGGCCGCGCTGACCCAACTCGCCGAGCGCGCCTCCCCCGTCAGGGGCTAGAGTTCTCCTCCATTGGGAGGATGGGTTCGGTGACTCAGCTGCAGACAACGCATCCGGAGCCGGCGTTCGGTGACGACGTCGTGCTGCTGACCGTGCCCGCCGACGGCGGGTACCTCGGCGTGCTCCGTACAGCCACGGCCGGCCTCGCTGCCCGCCTGCACTTCGCGCTCGACGAGATCGAGGACCTGCGCATCGCGGTCGACGAGGCCTGCGCCATGCTGCTGGCCATCGCCACCCGCGGCGCCGAGCTCGAGTGCCGCTTCGCGGTCACCGACGACGCGCTCACGGTCGAGGTGACGGTGTCGACAGTGCGCGGCGCCCGGCTGCCGTCGGAGTCCTCTTTCGCGTGGAAGGTGCTGACCGCGCTCACCACGTCGGCGTCCGCCGAGGCGACCGGCCGGCACGCCACGATCCGGCTGCTGACCCGCCGCACCGAGATCTGACCCGTTCCGATCTGACCCGTTCCGTCGAGGGTCAGCGCGAGGTCGCCACCATGATGTAGTCCAGGTGGCGCCGGCCGACCTCCATGGCGGCCGCCGAGTCGCCGGCCTTCACACACATCAGCAGCTCACGGTGGTCGGCGTCGATGCGCGCCCAGTAGTCGCCGGGCAGGTTCTCGACGATCTCCTCGCCGTAGGTGACGTGGTAGAGCGGGCGGGTGACCAGCTCGAAGAGCGGATTGCCGGTCGCCGAGGCGACCGCCGCGTGGAAGGCCGCGTGCGCGGCCAGCATGGTCTCGAGCTCGTCCAGGTCGGGATCGAACATCGCGCCGCGCATCTCGATCAGATTCGCATCCGTACGGCGTTGCGCGGCGAGCCCGGCGGCCGGCACCTCCAAGGCGCGGCGCAGCTCCAGCAGATCGGCCATACCCACCTCGGCGGAGTTGCTGAGCAGGGTGAGCCCGGTGGAGAGCGCATCGGAGAGCTGCTCGGCGTCGGGGTGCGCGACGAAGCTACCGCCGGTGACGCCGCGGGTGGTGACGATCAGGTGCTGGCTGGCCAGCAGCCGTAACGCCTCGCGGACGGTGCTGCGGCTCACGCCCGAACGGACGCACAGCTCCGGCTCCGGTGGCAGCCGCTCGCCGGGCTGCAACCGGCCCGATGTGATCTCGTCGCGCAGTTCGTCCGCCAGCAGCTGGTACGCCGGTGGGCGCACCGTCGGTCCGGCCACTGCCCTCACCCCCTTGTGATCCGCCCACTCAGAGTAGGCCGTCGGACGCGGGTGGGAAGGGGGCTTCAGTCGAGTCCGAGAGCGCGCGTGGTCGGCGGCAGCACACACAGCAGTCCGACACCGGCACCGAGCACCATCAGCAGCGCGCCGATCCACGCCGTACCGGTCTGGAGCAGGAAGCCGCCGGAGGCGATGACGAAGAGCTGCACGACGATGGCCGGGCCGCGGGCGTGCGACGAGCGCCGCGCCAGCGCGCGGGCGACGAAGACCACAGCGACGGCCGCGACAGCCGCGAACCCGGTGAGTGCGACGGCGACCGCGATGCTGCCGGCCTCGGCGGTGAAGTCCAGCACCAGCAGGTACGCGGTCAGCACCGCGAGCGCGACGGCCTCCGCGAAGAGCAGGCGTACCGCCCAGACCAGCGTCGCCGGGGAATCGAGTTCTCGGGGGGTCACCGCTGTACGATACCGGCCAGCTCAGAGCCTTCCTGAGAGGTACAGTGCCGCCCATGCGAGCGTTACTGGTGGTTAATCCCAAAGCCACCACGACGAATGAGCGCAGCCGCGACGTCCTGGTCCGGGCCCTGCGCAGCGAGGTCGACCTGACCGTCGAATACACCATGAAACGCGGTCACGCCGCGGGACTGGCGCGGGCGGCGGCCGAGAGCGGCGTCGATGTGGTGGTGACCCTCGGCGGTGACGGCACGGTCAACGAGGCCGTGAACGGACTGATGACCGCCGACCCCGGGCTCGCGGCCCGGGGCACCGCACCGGCCTTCCGCCTGCCGGCGCTCGCCGTCGTCCCGGGTGGTTCCACCAACGTCTTCGCCCGCGCGCTGGGGTTGCCGCGCGACTGGGTCGACGGCACCAGCGTGATTCTCGACGGGCTGCGCTCCGGCCGGCACCGGGTGATCGGGCTCGGCCGCGCCGACGACCGCTACTTCACCTTCACGGCCGGGCTCGGACTGGACGCGGCCGTGGTGCGCCGGGTCGAGCAGGCGCGGCTGCGCGGCCGCACGTCGACACCGTCGCTGTACGTCCGCTCGATGATCGGGCAGATCTTCTCGGGTGAGGACCGCAAGTCGCCGCCGCTCTCGATCGAGCGACCCGGCGAGGAGCCGGAGACCGGTCTGGGCACCGTCATCATCCAGAACACGGCCCCGTGGACCTATGTCGGCGACCGCGCCATCAACCCGAACCCCGACGCTTCGTTCGACCGGGGACTTGACCTGCTGGCCGTTCGTAACCTATACATCGCCAGCACAACACGGACAGTGACGCAGATGGTCTCCCGCAACGGGGATCCGCACGGCAAGCACGTGTTGCGGATGCACGACCAGGCCGAGTTCACCGTGATCGCCAGCCGCCCGCAGCCCTTCCAGCTCGACGGCGACTACCTGGGCGAACGCCAGAAGGTGCACTTCCTGTCCGTCCCCGAAGCCCTGCGTGTGATCTGCTGAGGATCGGGTACGTCGAGCGGAAGCTCATCACGATCTGTTACAGAAAGACGGGCAAAAGGTCGGCAACGCGGCGCGTACCGTACTACATTGATAGGAGCGGTCGTCCGCCGGTCCTGGAAGAACCCCCAGAACCGGACAAAGGGGTCGTGAGCTAGCTCACCCGCTGGGAGAATTTCCGAGCGCTACCCTTGACATCGCGGGAGTTCGTGAAAGCATTCACAAGCGATAAGAAGTAACCCGATGCCGCTCGTGCACGTTCCTTAATCCAAAAGGCACGGAACGGCATCGCGCACAAAGCTTGCTCACGCACCGGTGATCTGACGAACGCTGTCCGTCGGTCCCGGCGCGGATGCAGATAAAAGTAAGTAGCACCATTCTCTACCCAATCCAGAAACAAGGAGTGTTGCCGCCATGGACTGGCGTCACCATGCGATCTGCCGCGACGAGGACCCGGAGCTGTTCTTCCCGATCGGGACGTCTGGCCCCGCACTCCTGCAGGTCGAGCAGGCCAAGGCCGTCTGCCGGCGGTGTACCGTGACCGAGTCGTGCCTCGCCTGGGCGCTCGAGTCCGGACAGGACGCCGGCGTATGGGGCGGTATGAGCGAGGACGAGCGTCGCGCGGTCAAGCGTCGCGGCGGCCTCCGGGTCAGTGCCCCCACCGCCTGAACAATCCCCTCACAGCATTCACGCCCCGGGCCGCATCGGCTCCGGGGCGTCGTGCTGTCCGGGACCCTCCGGCCGACCGACTCCGATCATCGACTGTTTCGATACGATTACGCCACGCAATGGTGACGCTCGGCATGAATGCGATCACGGCCGCTCGCGAAATGATCTCGAAATTACCGTTATCGAAGCCACTATTCGTCGATGCCCGCCCACCCTCCGCAGTGGACACCCCCGCAGCGGGACGATCACTCAATGTGGTCACTCACGAGCGTGACGGCCTGTGACCACATCAATCGAGTGACCGGCGGAGCCGGGTGAGCGCGCTGAGCACTTCACCACGATGCCGGGCGGACTTGAGCCACGCCGGCAGCCGGGCGAGCACCGTCATGCCCTGGCCCGCCGTGCCCCGCTCCCGCAACCCGGCCGCGAGGTGCCCCTCCAGCAGGTCCAGATGCGCGCGGTTGAAGGCCCACAGAGTCCGACCACCGCAACATGTCGTCCGCAGCCACAGCGGCAGCCCGAAGTACGGGTCGACCGGGCCACCCCAGCACGACCACCGCCGCGCCCGGAACGCCGAGCGTCCACAACCGGACACACGAACCGGCGGGGCCAGGAGAACGCGAGCTCGCCGTCGACCAGCTCAGCGATGACGAACGCCCGGCCGCCGCACCGCGGGCAGACCACGTCGACGTCGGTCGCCAGGTCGTAGATCCGCGTCCCCGGATCCCGGTGCCGAACCTCGCCAGCCATGCCGGCCAGCGTGCCGCAGAGCACCGGCCGGAGCACCCGAATTCCGCCGGACCCCGGTCTTACGGCCCGTGACTCAGCGCCGAGCGATGATCCGGCGTCGCGATCAGCACCCCGGGCAACCCGAGCCGGGCCCGGAAGGCGAAGCCGAGCCCGGTAAAGCGGAGCCCGGGCTCGGCAGAACGAGCCGGGCCCGGGAGAGCGAGCCGCCGCCTCAGGCGGCGAGCGCAGCGACCGAGCCGGCCCGAGGAGCCGTAGCCTCCAGCACACGCCCCGCGACCAGCTCGGCGATGGCCGGAATGTCCGTCAGCGGCTCGGCCGCCGCAACGATTCCCGCCTCCCGGGCCGATGCCACCGTCGAATCCCACAACAGCCCAGGAGCGAGGAAATACGAAACCACAGCGACCCGCTCGTACCCCGCAGCCCGGAGATCACGAACGACGTCACCGGACAGCGGCGGGGCGGCCGAGGCATACGCCACCCGGCACGGCACCCCCAGCCGGGCACTCAGGGCCGCCGCGGCCTGCTCCACCGTCGTGCGGGCCGCCGCGTTGCGGGTCCCGGCCGCCGCCAGCACCAGCGCATCCGCCGGGACGGGACCCAGCCGGGTCACCAGACCGTCGAGCAGCAGCCCGGGAACGCGACCGCCGACCGGCCCCAGCACCTCCGCCTGCGAGACCTCCAGCCCAGGATGCTCGGCCCGGGCCGCGGTGATCTCGCCCGGCACGTCGACCCGGCCGTGGTACGCCGAGGTCAGCAGCAACGGGACCAGCACCGCCCGCCGTTGGCCGGCCTCGGCGTACGAGGCCAGCACCTCCCGCGGCCGCGGGCCGGCATGGTCGAGGTAGGAGGCTCGCACCTCCCAGCTTGGATGCCGGGCGGCCACAGCCCGGGTCAGCGCCTCGGTCGCCCGGGCCGCGCGTGGGTCACGGCTGCCGTGGGCGGTCAGCGTGACGGCTAGACGTGCAGGCCGCATTCGGTCTTCTCGAACATCGCCCAGCGGCCCGCGCGGGGGTCCTCGCCGGCCTTGGTGCGCCGGGTGCACGGCCAGCAGCCGATCGAGCCGTACCCCTTCTTGAAGAGCTCGTTGACCGGGACGTTCCAGCGCGCGATGTAGCGGTCGACATCGGCCTGGGTCCAGGCCGCGATGGGGTTGACCTTGACCTTGCCCTTCTTGGCGTCGAACGCCACGACCGGGGTGTTCGCCCTGGTCGGGGACTCGTCACGGCGCAGGCCGGTGGCCCAGGAGTCGTAGTCGCTCAGGGCCCGCTCGAGCGGCTCGACCTTGCGCAGGAAGCAGCACTCGTCCGGGCTGCGGGCGAAGAGCCGGGGCCCGAACTCGCCGTCCTGCTGGCCGACCGTCATCCGCGGGCGGATCGAGCGCACGTTGACGTCCATCGTGCGGGCGACCGTGTCGCGGACCTTGAGGGTCTCGGGGAAGTGCAGGCCGGTGTCCAGGAACACCACGTCCACCCCGGGCGAGACCCGGGAGAACAGGTGCGCCACGACCGCGTCGGCCATCGAGCTGGTCACGCAGAAGCGGTCGCCGAAGGTGCTGGTCGCCCAGCGGGCGATCTCCTCGGCGGGGGCGCCCTCGAGGGCGACGCCGGCGGCGTCGGCGAGCGACTTGAGTTCGGCGGGCTTGCGGCGGGTCGGATCGGCCGGGGCGGCGGGGGCCCCGAGGGACACCAGTCCCAGACCGGCGGCGGTCACCACAGTCATCGGTTCACTCCCTTGGCGAGCAGTCCGTTGAACTTGACCGTGAAAACACGGGCGCAGGAGTGGCACTCCCAGGCACCGTGCGAAGCCTCGTTGGGGCGCAGGTCCTCTTCACCGCAGTAGGGGCAGTAGAGCGGGGCTGATCTGGCGTCGCTCATTTCACGAGCTCCTCTTCCGCCCGGATGACCCAGTCGGCGAAGGTCTCGCCGTCGCCGCGGCCGGCCAGGTAGTTGCGGGCGAGGCGCTCCACGTACCCGGGGAGCTCCTCCGCGGTGGCCTTCAGGCCCCGCACCTTGCGGCCGAAGCCGGCGGTCTGGCCCTGCGCCATGCCGAGGCCGCCGCCGAGGTGGATCTGGAAGCCCTCGACCTGCTCGCCGTGCTCGTTCATGACGAGCATGCCCTTGAGGCCGATGTCGGCCACCTGGGTGCGGGCGCAGGCGTTGGGGCAGCCGTTGATGTGGATGGAGATGTCGGCGTCGAAGTCACGCAGCCGCTCCTCCAGCCGGGCGACGAGCTCCTCGCCGCGGGCCTTGGTCTCGACGATCGCGAGCTTGCAGTACTCGATGCCGGTGCAGGCCATGGTGCCGCGGCGCCAGGCCGACGGCCGGGCCTCCAGCCCGATCCCGCGCAGGCCCGCGACCAGCGGTTCGACCTGGTCGTCGGCGATGTCCAGGACCAGAAGCTTCTGGTACGGGGTGAGCCGCACCCGGTCGGAGCCGTGCGCCGCCACCAGGTCGGCGAGCTTGCCGAGCTGCTCGCCGGAGGACCGGCCGACGACCGGCGCCGCACCCACGTAGTTGCGGCCGTCGCGCTGCTTGTGCACGCCGATGTGGTCGACCGGCTTGTCCGGCAGCGCCGGGGGCGGCCCGTCGATCAGGGCCCGGCCCAGGTATTCCTTTTCCAGGACCTCGCGGAACTTCGCCACGCCCCAGTCGGCCAGCAGGAACTTCAGCCGGGCCCGGTTGCGCAGGCGCCGGTAGCCGTAGTCGCGGAAGATCCCGACCACGCCCTCCCAGACGTCCGGGATCTCGTCCAGCGGCACCCACACGCCCAGCCGCTCGGCGAGCCGCGGGTTGGTGGACAGGCCGCCGCCGACCCAGACGTCGAAGCCCGGTCCGTGCTGCGGGTGCACCACGCCGAGCAGCGCGATGTCGTTGACCTCGTGCGGGGTGTCGGCCAGCCACGAGATCGACGTCTTGAACTTGCGGGGCAGGTTGGAGTAGCGGGGGTCGCCGAGATACCGCTCGACGATCGTGTCGATCGCCGGGGTCGGGTCGATGACCTCCTCGGTGGAGACACCCGCGACCGGGCTGCCCAGCACGACGCGCGGGCAGTCGCCGCACGCCTCGGTGGTCTCCAGGCCGACCGCCTCGAGCCGGCGCCAGATCTCCGGCATGTCCTCGACGCGGATCCAGTGCAGCTGGATGTTCTGCCGGTCGGTGATGTCGGCCGAGCCGCGGGCGAACTCGGTGGAGATGTCGGCGATCGTCCGCAGCTGGGCGAGGTTGAGGGCGCCGCCGTCGATGCGGACGCGGAGCATGAAGTACTCGTCCTCGAGCTCGTGCGGCTCGAGCACCGCGGTGCGACCGCCGTCGATCCCTGCCTTGCGCTGGGTGTAGAGCCCCCACCAGCGGAAACGGCCCCGCAGGTCCTGCGGGTCGATGCCCGCGAAGCCGGTGTGGGCGTAGATGTTCTCGATCCGGGCCCGGACGTTGAGCGGGTTGTCGTCCTTCTTGATCCGCTCGTTCGGGTTCAGCGGCTCGCGGTGTCCGAGCGCCCACTGGCCCTCGCCACGCGCCTTACGGGGGCGAGCGGCGGGCTTGGTGGCCGGGGTGCTGTCCAGCGCCATGTCGGCGTTCCTCCAGGTAATTCTGCCGGTGGGCGCGCTGTACGCGGTCGGCTCCTGTGAGGGCTCGCGACTTCAATGTCTGGCGAGGGCCGGCGCGTCGTGCGCGCCCGAAAAAAGAGATCGGGCGGCGTCAGGAAGCCGGACACATCGCGCTGCGGACACGGCCGTAATCAACGTGGCGACGAGCCACGAAGCGGCGGTCAACTGCAGCGGTCATGCCGGTAAGCCTCTCACGCGAGACCCTTTACGGCCAGTGCGGTCCAGATTCCGGGAGTGTGGCGGCGGACACCGTGAGTCAGAGGTCCTGGGCCGCGTCCCGCTGGCGGCGCCACAGCAGCCGCAGCCACTCGTTGGCGCCCGCCGCGGGCTCCACGGACGGCAGCGGGGTGGGCGCGCTCTCGACCAGCTGCAGCAGCCGCCAGGCCAGGCCGAAACACTCGTCGTCGCCGAAACCGCGCACGAGCAGCCGGGCCTCCTCGTCGCTCACCGGCCACCGCACGGCCTGCAGGCGACGCTCCAGCTCACCGAAGGCCGCGTCGCCGGCCTCGGAGTCGTCCGCTTCGGACGGCAGGGGGCCCAACTCGACAAATCGAAGAACCTCACTACGGACACCCATTGCCCGATCTTCACACAGCCGGGCAAGCCCGGACGATTCAGCTCGCTCAGCGGGCCGGCGGTCGACCGGTGAGCGGGTCTCCTGCTGCACCTTGTAGCCGGTCAGCGTTTGCCGAGCGGCACGACCAGCACTGCCTCGGTGCCGCCACCGGCCCGGTTGCGCAGCTCGATGCTGCCGCGCAGCTCGCCCGTCGCCAGCGCCCGGACGATCTGCAGGCCCAGCCGGCCGCTCGCGTCCGCGTGGAACTCGTCCGGCAGGCCCTGACCGTTGTCCGCCACCGTCACGTGCAGCTGCTTGCGGAACCGGTGCGCCGAGACCACCACCTCGCCGGTCGGCGCCGGTGGGGTCAGGGACGGCTCGGGCGCCGGGGCGTCCTCGTCGGGCGCCGGGAAGCCGTGCTCCACCGCGTTGATCAGCAGCTCGTTGAGGACCATCACCAGCGAGGTGGCGATTTCCGCCGGCAGGACGCCGAACGTGCCCTCGCGCCGCATCTTGATGGTGATCTCGGTGGCCGCGACCTCGGTGGCCGCCGTGGCGACCCGGTCCACGATGCCGTCGAAGTCGACCGCCTCGTCGCTCGACATGGACAGCGTCTCGTGCACCAGGGCGATCGAGGCCACCCGCCGTACGGATTCCTGCAGGGCCACCCGGGCCTCCGGGGCGTTGACCCGCCGGGCCTGCAGGCGCAGCAGCGCCGCGACCGTCTGCAGGTTGTTCTTGACCCGGTGGTGGATCTCGCGGATCGTCGCGTCCTTGGTCATCAGGGCCCGGTCCCGGCGGCGGACCTCGGTGACGTCCCGGGCCAGCACCAGCGCGCCGATCGGCACGCCCGCCGGCATCAGCGGCAGCGCCCGGATCAGCACGGTCGCGCCGCGGGCCTCCACCTCCTTGCGGGGCGGTGCCTCGCCGCGCAGGGCGGTGAGGATGCGTTCCGCCGCGTCGGTGCCCTCGAGCGGGTCGGCGGCCAGCCGGCTGGACAGCACCGACAGCTCCTCGCCGACCAGGTGGGCGTTGAAACCGAGCCGCCGGTACGCGGACTGCGCGTTCGGGCTGGCGTAGGTGACCTTGCCGCCGGCGTCGAGGCGGATCAGCCCGTCGCCGACGCGCGGCGCGGACGTGGTCTCGCCCGGGTGCGCGGGCGGCGGGAACGTGCCGTCGGCGACCATCTGGGCCAGGTCGTCGGCCGTGGTCAGGTAGTTGAGCTCCAGCTGGCTCGGGGTGCGCGCGGTGGACAGGTTGGTGTCGCGGCCGATCACCGCGATGACCTCGATGTTCTCGTCGGCGCCGCGGAGCCGCACCGGGATCGCCTCGTGCCGGGCCGGGGTGTCGCCGTACCAGACCGGGTCGCCCTCGCGCCAGATCCGGCCCTGGGTGAACGCGATGTCGAGGTGGGCGACCTCCGGGCCGCCCACCTTCTTGCCGACCTGGTCGTCCTGGTACGCCGTCGAGGACGTGTTGGGCCGGACCTGGGCGACGCAGAGGAACTCCCGCGGGCCCTCCTCACCCCGCAGCGGCACCCAGAGCAGCAGGTCAGCGAAGGAGAGGTCGGACAGCAACTGCCAGTCGCCGGCGAGCCGGGTCAGGTGGTCGATGTCGTCAGGACCGAGGCCGGTGTGTTCTTCGGCGAGATCGCGCAGCGTGGACACCGCACAAGCCTGCCATGCCCGTGTTGCGGGCCGTCGCGATCAGAGCGTGGAGGTGACCTTGTTCAAGCCGCGCGGCGCGTCCGGGTCCTCGCCGCGGGCCAGCGCCAGGGCCAGGGCCAGGCGCTGCAGGGGCAGGATGTCGAGCAGCGGCGCATAGCGTTCGTCGACGGCCGGGACGGCGAGCCGGCCGGCGGCGCCGGGGATGTCGGTGGCCCCGACGGTGACGACGTCGGCGCGTCGCTCACCCAGGCGGGTCACCACGTCGGCCATGGACGCGCCGCCGGGTCCGGTGCCGACAACGGCGAGCACCGGTACGTCGGGATCCGTCATCGCCAGCGGCCCGTGCAGCAGGTCGGCGCCGGAGAAGGCCAGCGCCGGCAGGTACGACGTCTCCATCAGCTTGAGGGCGGTCTCCCGGGCGGTCGGGTACGCGTACCCCCGGCCGGTGGTGACCAGGCGCGACGCGAAGCGGTAGCGCTGCGCGAGCTGGTCCGCGCCGTGATCGCTGAGCGCGTCCTCGGCGAGCCGGGGCAGCTTCTCCAGCGCGGCGCGTTCCTCGGCGGGGAGGGTGCCGTCGCCGTTGCGGATGCCCTCGACCAGCAGCAACAGCGCGAACAGCTCCGCCGTGTAGGTCTTGGTGGCGGCGACGGCGCGCTCGTGACCGGCCGCCACATCCACCGAGAGCTCGGCGGTCTGCGCCAGCGTGGAGGCGGGGTTGTTGGTCACCGCGAGGGTCAGCGCGCCGCTCTCGCGGGCGACCTTGAGCACCTCGGTGAGGTCGGGCGAGCCGCCGCTCTGGCTGACCCCCACCACCAGCGCGTCCTTGAGGTCGGGACGGGCGCCGTAGAGGGTGATGGCGCTGGGCGAGGCGAGACCGACCGGCAGGCCGAGCCGGATCTCGGTCAGGTACGCGGCGTAGAGCGCGGCGTGGTCGGAGGTTCCCCGGCCGACGAAGACGACGTGTCGGGGGCGCCGCTCGGCCACCCGAGCAGCGGCATCCGCGATCACCTTCGCGGGCTCTCCCTCCAGCAGCCGTGCGTAACCTCCCGGCTGCTCTGCGATGTCGGCCGCCATTCCCTGGCCTCGCTGCGTCACTGGTCGTCCCCCTCATGCGCGGTACAGCTCGATCGGTGCGCAGTGTTGCACTTTTGAGCCGTTAATCGCAATGTTTCGAGCACAGATGCGCACGGATTGCGGCCTGACATATCGAGATTCGTCGCCTAGGCTCGCGTCGGTGGCACACGGCGTGCCATGCGAGGAAGGCGTGGCCATGGAAGACCCCCGGCGCTCCGCCGATCGCGACCTCGAGCAGGCCCGCGCGGCCCTCGAGCGTGGCGAGATGCACCACGCCGCCGATCACCTGGCCGGCGCCATCGCGCACGCGCCGACCCTGCCCGAGACCCATGAGCTGCTCAGCCGGCTGGCCGCCCGGGCCGACGGCGGCCTGGAGCTCTTCCCGCTGGAGCAGCACGCCTTCGTCGGCACGGTGGTCGCCCGGGCCCACCTGCTCGCCGCCGCCGGCCGCCCCGAGGACGGGCTGCCGTTGCTGGTCGCGGCCAGCGGGCACACGCCCGGCGTCGACTGGGCGGGCGTGCCCTGGGTCAGCGACCCGGCGCTGGGCGCCCGGATGGAGCCGGGGCTGCTGGCCCAGATCGTCATGCAGCTGTGCACCACCATCGGCGACCCGGCCCCCGAGGCCGGCCGCGAGTCCCTGCTGCCCTATCTGACGCTGGTCCGGCACGCCGTCGAGGCGCACCCGGAGCAGGCCATGCTGCTCGGCGCCGGCTCGGCCCTGGCCCGCCGCCTCGGCGAGCCCACCCTGGCGGTGGAGTGGGCCGTCCGCGGCGCCCGGCTGCGGCCGTCCAAGCTGGCCGAGATCTGGCTGGGCTACGCCTACCGCAGCGCGGACCGCATCCCCGAGTCGCTGGCCGCCCTGCGCCGCGCGGTCATGTACGACCCCGACGACCTCTCGGTGTACGCCGACATCGCCGGCACCCTGGCCGACCACGGCCGCCTGGACGACGCGCTGGCCTGGGCCGACCGGGCGCTGGCCAAGGACCCCGAGTTCGACTGCGCCGTGCACACCGCGCACCGGCTGCGCTACCGCGCCGACGGCGACCTCACCCACCTGATCCGCCTGGCCGACTTCCAACGCGACCACCCCGACGACACCCACGAGCACGCCGACCTGGCCGACTGCTGCGCCGACCAGCCCTGGCTCAGCCGGGTGCCGTCCGCGCCCGGCACAGCGCCGGACCCGGCCCGGGAGCCGTTCGGGGCGGGCCGCCCGACGGAGGCCGCGGTGGAACGCCTGCACCGGGTCGCGCACCCGCTGTGGCCGCACCCGCCCGCCGCCTACGACGCGGCCCTCGGGCTGGTCCTGGTCGAGCCGGAGGACCTGCTGGCCCTGATCGCCCACCCACCGGCGGCCCCGGACAACGAGGTGGGGCAGGCGCTGGCCGCCCACGACCCGGCGTTGTGGACCCGCTGCGCGCAGGTCTGGGCCTGCCTGGGGCTGCTGCACCAGCGCACGGACGAGCCGTGGGCCGGCTCGGTGCGCCGCCGGCTGCTGGTCGAGCTGGCCACCACGGGCACCGACCAGATCACCGAGGCGGCGCTCTTCGCCCTGGTCACGGCAGCCTGGGTCGAACCGTCGGCCCGGGCCGACGTCGCCGAGCTGGTCACCCGCCGGCTGACGGAGATCACCGCGACGCGGCAGCCGCTGGCCTGGTCGGTGGCGCAGCTGGCGCTGGCGACCCCGGATCTGACCGCCGAGGTGCGGCTGCGAGCCGCGGAGGTGGTGCGCGCCGAGGAGGATCACGCGGCGCCGATGCTGCCGCGTCAGCGCCGCCGCGGTGGTCGCCTGCGGCGCTGGCTGTCGGGCCGCCCTATTCGATGACGGCGATCAGGTCGCCTTCCTGCACCACGTCACCCTCGTTGACCGCGAGCCGGGCCACGACCCCGTCCGACTCGGCGAGCACCGGGATCTCCATCTTCATCGACTCGAGGATCACCAGGGTGTCGCCCTCCTCGACCTCGGCGCCCGCGGCGGACACGACCTTCCACACGTTGGCCACCATCTCGGCTCGGATCTCGTCGGCCATGGGGTAGTCCTCCTCGTCGCGGCGCTGCTCCGGTGACGGTATCCAATCATGGTCCGGCCGCGGGGGCATACCGGGCGCGCGAGCCGGGCCGTCTACCATCGGCGGGTTGACCGCGAGGACGAACGGAGATCGAGATGGCCAAGAAGTCTCGTAAGAAGAAGGCCCGGAAGAAGAGCGCAGCGAACCACGGCAAGCGTCCCAACTCCTGAGCCGTGGACAGCGAGAAGGGCCGGTAGCTCGCGCTACCGGCCCTTCTTCACGTCGACGTTCCCGCGGGTCAGGGCAGGAACTCGTGGCTCTCCGCCTCGACCACGTACTCGCTGAGCTTCACCCGGAGCCGCTCGCGCAGCTCCTTCGGTGCCGTCTCGTCGCCGCAGCAGCGGGCGACGAGCGCCTTCACCTCGTGCTCGATGCCGTACTCACGCAGGCAGTCGGAGCAGTCGTCGAGGTGCCGCTGGATCAGCTCCCGGCGGTCGTCACTGCACTCCAGGTCCAGGTACAGGTAGACCTCGCTGATCACGACGCTGCAGTCGGCCTTCTGGGCTTCGTCGTTCACGTCGCTCACGCCTCCTGTGCGGCAGGCGTGCCGGAGGTGCGGGTGATCCCCCGGTCGACGGCGTACTGCTCGAGCAGCTTGCGGAGGTTTCGCCGGCCGCGGTGCAGGCGGGACATGACCGTGCCGATCGGCGTACCCATGATGTCGGCGATCTCCTTGTACGAGAAACCCTCGACATCGGCGAGGTAGACGGCCAGCCGGAACTCCTCGGGCAGCTGCTGCAGCGCGTCCTTGATGTCGCTGTCGGGCAGCCGGTCCAGCGCCTCGGTCTCGGCCGAGCGCAGACCCGCGGAGGTGTGCGACTCGGACGAGGCGAGCTGCCAGTCCGAGATCTCCTCGGTGGGAGCCTGCACGGGCTGACGCTGCTTGCGCCGGTACGAGTTGATGTAGGTGTTCGTGAGGATGCGGTACAGCCAGGCCTTGAGGTTGGTGCCCTCCTCGAACTGGTGGAACGCGGAGAACGCCTTGAGGAAGGTCTCCTGCACGAGGTCCTCGGCATCGGCCGGGTTGCGCGTCATGCGCAGGCCGGCCGCGTACAGCTGGTCCACGAAGGGCAGCGCGTCCCGCTCGAAGCGCGCCCGGCGCTCCTCGGTCTTCTCGCTGCGTTCGGTTCTTTCCGTCCGCTCTGCTGGCGTCACCCGCACGTCTCCCCTCGACCGCCCCGCCGAGGATACGGGTAGTGCCCCGTCAACAGATTCAAAAACCGCCGGTGATGTGACGCTCACCGATGATGTGATGGGCCCCGTGACAGCCGCCGGCCACTCGGGTGCGTGCAGCAGTTGCTGCACGCGCACCTGCGGGCCGCCGCGCTGGACGAATCCGGTTCCGGCTTGCACTTTGGGGTACCCCTTCCGACGTACAGCCTTCCGGGTGGTGTAACGGCGGCAGGGCTGCCGGCATTCCGGATCAGCGGGCCCACCTGTGCGTCCGCAACCACGCGACCACGATCGCGGCGGTGCCGGGCAGGTCACGGCGCAGATCGTGGACGGCGCCGGGGCGTACGGCGACCTCCACGACGCCGCCCGGCTCGGGCACGCCGAACGGGTCGCGGTCGCCGTTGACGACCAGAATCGGGATGCGGACCGGCAGTTCCTCGGCGCGGCTGCGTTCCGGCTTGCCCGGCGGGTGCAGCGGGAAGGCCAGGGCGAGAACTCCGGCCGCGCCCAGTGACTCCGCCGTCCGGCAGGCCACCCGGGCCCCGCTCGAGCGCCCGCCGAGGATCAGCGGCAGATCGCCGTCGGCGATCTCGGTCACCACCGCCGTCCAGGCCTCGTCGAGGTGGCCGGCCGGAGCCGGCGCGCGGCGCCCGGCGACGCGGTACGGCTGGGTCACCAGCGCAACCCTGACGCCCGCGGCCACGGCGGCGTCGTGCACCGCGGTCAGGTCGGGCGCGTCCACGTCACCGCCCGCGCCGTGGCCGAGGACGAGCTGACAGAGCGACGGGCCGGCGGGGTCCGTGATCCGGATCCCCGCCGGCCCGCGCGGTGTGTCGATCGAGAAGCTGTGCACAACTCCTATGTCTAGCGGCTCACCGGCACCAGGGTGAGCAGGCGGCGATCTTCTTCGTCCGGCCCGTCGTCGACTTCCTCGCCGTCCGGCTGCACCCGTTCGCGCCAGGCGACCAGCATGGCCCGCCGTTCGCGTGGTGTCGTCCCGCCCCAGACGCCGTGGCAGTCGCCCACCTGCAGGGCCCAGGCCAGGCACGGCCCTTGGACATCGCAGCTGCCGCAGAGTGCGACCGCACTCTCGGACGGCTCGTTCGGAGCCGGGAAGAACGTTTCCGGATCGACCGTGCGGCAGGCGCCGCGGGTGCGCCACGCTTCATCGCTGCGACGGTCTTCGATCGCGCTGAGCAACCTTGGGTCGCGCCTGGCAATGGCGACCTCATGTGGACGCGGCATTCGAGCACGTGTCATCAGCCCACCTCCCCCGTGGGTACCGGTAGAGCCGTGATGGGCGTCCGCACCGTACGGATCGACATCACACCGGCGCTGGTTTCTATCGCACGGAGGAAGATCAGAACAAGGGTCTTATCTATCTCGCAATAAAGTTTCCAGATAAGAACCCCTGCATATGGGGGTATAACGCTCCGCGCATGTCAGCGAAGCGGCAATTCGGACACCCGGAATGATGGCATTTCCCGGCTCAGAACAGGGTCACCTCCGCAGTCGGCACCGGCTCCGGTGCGGTCAGCAGATGCGGGCCGTTGTTGCGCACGTTTCCGACGTCCGGCCGGACCGGACGGACCTCGATCGCCTCGAGCTCGGCGGCCGACATCGGCTGCAGCAGAGCGGGTGCGTCACCGCCGCCGGCCAGCCACTGCGACCAGCGCTCCCGCGGCAGGATCAGCGGCATCCGGTCGTGCACCTCGGCCAGCCCGCCCAGCGCGGCGGTGGTCAGCACGCTGCACGTCAACAGCTGCTCGCGCCACATCGTCCAGATGCCGGCGAAGGCGAGCACCGAGGAATCGCGCGGGGTCATGTAGAACGCCCGCTTGGTCCTGCCGTCGCGGACCCACTCGAACCAGCCGTCGGCCGGGACCAGGCACCGGCGGCGCTCGAAGGACGAGGCGAAGGCGCGCGACGTGGCCACGGTCTCGGCCCGGGCGTTGATCATCCGGGCACCGGTGCGCGGGTCGTCGGCCCACGGCGGCACCAGGCCCCACCGGGCGGAGTCCACGACCCGGCCGCCGTGCCGCTGCGACACGCGGACCAGGGGGACGGGATCGGTGGGAGCGACGTTCCAGCTCGGCCCCAGTGCCTCCGTGACGTTCGTGGCGTCGAAGAGCAGGCTGAGGTCGGCCTCGCTCCGCGTCGTCGCGTACCGCCCACACATAGGGCCGACCTTACGCCCGGCGCGTCGATCGTGTTGCCCCGCGCGAGCTGTCGTACCCGAACGGCAGAATGGGGGCCGTGACAGCTCAAGCACGCCCCTGGACGGCCCCCGTCAGCAGCCGGCCGGTCACGGCCACGGTCGCTCTGCCCGGCTCCAAGTCCATGACGGCCCGGGCCCTGGTGCTGAGCGCGCTGGCCGACGGCCCGTCGGAGATCCGCCACCCCCTGCGGGCCCGCGACACCACGCTGATGGCCGCCGGGCTGCGCGCGCTCGGAGTCGCGGTCGACACCACGGCCGACGAGGTGTGGCGGGTCGAGCCCGGCGCGCTGCACGGACCGGCCCGGGTCGACGTCGGGCTGGCCGGCACGATCATGCGCTTCGCGCCGCCGGTGGCCGCCCTGGCCGACGGCACGGTCACCTTCGACGGCGACCCGCACGCCCGTAACCGGCCGTTGCGCCCCATCGTCGAGGCGCTGCGCGCGCTGGGCGTCGACCTCGACGCCTCGGAGACCGGCGGGCTCCCCCTCGTGATCCGCGGCACCGGCCTGGTCACCGGCGGCGAGGCGGTCATCGACGCCTCCGGGTCCAGCCAGTTCGTCTCCGGGCTGCTGCTCTCCGCGCCCCGCTTCGCCAAGGGGCTCGTGCTGCGCCACGAGGGCCCGCCGGTGCCGTCCGCGCCGCACCTGCGGATGACCACCCACATGCTGCGCGCCGCGGGCGCGACGGTGGACGAGACCGTGCCGGACGTGTGGGCCGTCGAGCCCGGCGGGCTGCACGGACGCACCTGGGATATCGAGCCCGACCTGTCCGGCGCCGCACCCTTCTTCGCCGCGGCCATGGTCACCGGCGGCGCCGTCACGCTGGCCGGCTGGCCGCGCGACAGCTGGCAGCCGGTCGGCCGGCTGAGCGAGCTGCTGACCGCGCTGGGCGCCGACGTGAGCCAGGACGACACCGGCCTCACCGTCCGGGGCACCGGCGCGCTGCACGGCCTCCGCGCCGACCTGTCCGAGGTCAGCGAGCTGACCCCGGTCGTCGCCGCGCTGGCCGCGCTGGCCGACGGGCCGAGCGAGCTGCGCGGCGTCGCCCACATCCGCGGCCACGAGACCGACCGGATCGCCGCGCTGGCCACCGAGCTGCGCAAGATCGGCGCGGAGGTCGTCGAGCACCCCGACGGCCTCGAGATCACCCCCGGACCGCTGCGGGCGGCCACCCTCGAGACGTACGCGGACCACCGGATGGCCCACGCGGCGGCGGTGCTGGGACTAGCGGTCGAGGGCGTCCGGCTCACCGACGTAGCGTGTACCTCCAAGACCCTGCCGGAGTTCCCCGAGCTCTGGGCCGACCTCGTGACAGGGAGCTGAAACTGCCGGGCAAGAAGCGCGAGTACGACGAGGACGACGTCCGGATCCGACCGGGGCGGTCCTCGCGTCCGCGTACCCGCACCAGGCCCAAGCACGAGGACGCCGTCGACGCGCTCGTGATCACCGTGGACCGCGGCCGCTACGGCTGCATCCGCGAGGACGCCGAGCACCTCGACGAGCTGATCACCGCGATGCGCGCCCGCGAGCTGGGCCGCAAGTCCGTGGTCGTCGGCGACCGGGTCGCCCTGGTCGGCGACACCTCCGGGGCGCCCGGCGCACTGGCCCGGATCGTGCGTATCGCCGAACGCACCTCGGTGCTGCGCCGCACGGCGGACGACGACGACACCACCCCCGAGGGCCGGCTGGAACGCGTCGTGGTGGCCAACGCCGACCAGCTCGTCATCGTCAGCGCGCTGAGCGACCCGCCGCCCCGCACCGGCTTCATCGACCGTTGCCTGGTGGCGGCGTACGACGCGGACATCGAGCCGCTGCTCTGCCTGACCAAGGCCGACCTGGCCGGGCCGGCCGCGGTGCTCGACTACTACGCCGAGCTGGACCTGCCGTACGTCCTGGTCAAGCCGGAGAGCGACCTCACCGAGGTCCGCGACCGGCTGGCCGGGCGCATCTCGGTCATGGTCGGGCACTCCGGCGTCGGCAAGTCCACGCTGGTCAACCGCCTGGTGCCGGACGCCCTGCGGGCGGTCGGCGTGGTCAGCGCGATCGGCAAGGGCCGGCACACCTCGACCAGCGCGGTGGCACTGCGGCTCCCCCGGGTGCACAAGAAGGGCGACCCCGGCTGGATCATCGACACGCCGGGCATCCGCAGCTTCGGGCTGGCCCACGTGAGCGCGGAGAGCCTGCTGCACGGCTTCCCGGACCTGGTCGAAGGCACGGTGGACTGCCCGCCGAACTGCGGGCACACGGCCGCCGACGTGGACTGCAAGCTGGACGCCTGGGTGGCGGCGGGCAAGGCCGACCCGCGGCGGCTGGCGTCGTACCGCCGGCTGTTGAGCTCCCGGGCCGGCGAGGACAACTCGCGCGACCAGAGCGAGTAGCACCGGGCCTGGCGGCCCTGGATCGGGCGATCCGGCGCGCCCGGCGGCCCGGGGAGGGCGGGCCGGCGCGCCCGGCAAAGGCGCTCCGGCGCGGCGCCGGGAGGGCCACGGCCCGCAGAGGCGGCGCGGCCCGCGGAGGGCGTACGGGGTGATCGGCTAGCGTGCCCGCATGGCCTCGTATGCCGATGACCTCGCCCTCGCCCACCTGCTCGCCGACACCGCGGACTCGATCTCCGTGGCCCGGTTCCGGGCCCTGGACCTGCATGTCGAGTCGAAGCCGGATCTCACCCCGGTCTCCGACGCCGACAAGGCGGTCGAGCAGGCGATCCGCGCGACCCTGGCCCGGGCCCGGCCGCGCGACGGTGTGCTCGGTGAGGAGTTCGGCATGTCGACCCCGCCGGCCGGGCAGGGCAACCGGCACTGGGTGATCGACCCGATCGACGGCACCAAGAATTTCATCCGCGGGGTGCCCGTCTGGGGCACCCTGATCGCCCTGCTGGAGGGTGAGCGGCCGGTCGCCGGCCTCGTCTCCGCTCCCGCGCTGGGCCGCCGCTGGTGGGGTGCGCTGGGCCACGGGTCCTGGGCCGGCAAGCACCAGCGGGCCGCCGCCCGGATCTCCGTGTCCGCCGTGCGCCGGATGGCCGACGCCAGTTTCTGCTACGCCAGCCTGCCGAGCTGGGAGGAGGCCGGCCGGCTGGAACCGATGCTGCAGATCATGCGGGACTCGTGGCGCAGCCGGGCCTACGGCGACTTCTACGGCTACATGCTGCTCGCCGAGGGCGCCGTGGATGTCATGGTCGAGCCTGAGTTGTCGCTGTGGGACGTGGCCGCCCTGATCCCCATCGTCACCGAGGCCGGTGGCGCGTTCACCGACCTCGCGGGTGAGCGGGCCCCCGGCGACGGGAGTGCCATCGCTACCAACGGTCACCTGCACGACGAAATTCTCGGGCGGCTGGCAGCCGGGGTGCCCTCGACGCACCGTTAGTCTCCGGGCGCCGCCGAAGCTGGTCTATTCTCGCCGGGTGATGTCGCCGGGCTGGTTCTACCTCGCCGCGATGATTGCCGCGTACGGGGTCGCCAACCTGCTGCAGTCGATGGCCGCGGCCCGCACCACGGTGCATCACACCTTCGACCCGCAGCTGCTGGTCCGCCTCGCCTGTCACCGTACGTATCTGCTCGGGTTGATCTGTCAGGTCCTGGGTTTCGTGCTGGCCTTCATCGCCCGGCGTGATCTTCCGCTGTTCCTGGTGCAGGCGAGCGTGGCCGCCGGGCTCGGGGTGACGGCGCTGCTGGGTGTCCTGCTGCTGAAGTGGACCTTGCCCGTCGCCGAGGTCGCGCTGCTCGTACTCCTGCTCGGTGGCATCACCGCCCTGGTGCTGTCCGCCCAGCCCGCCCATTCCCGCCAGCTGGGGACGGCCGGGGTGGTCGGCCTGGCCGTCGCGGTGGCCGTCATCGGCGTCCTGGGCTTCTTCGCGGTACGCCTGCACGGCGCCCTGGGCTCGGTCGCGCTCGGTTCACTGGCCGGCATCGCCTTCTCCGCCGCCGCCATCGCCGCCCGCCCGCTGGCCGTCGAGCAGTCGTTCGGGGGCTACTGCAGCAACCCGCTGCTGTATCTGCTCGTCGCCCACTCGATCGTCGGCCAGCTGCTGCTCGGTCTGGCCATGCAGCGGGGTTCGACCACGGCGGCGGTCGCCGCGATGGACGCCGCCGGGGCGGTGCCGGCGGCGATCGTGGGGCTGCTGCTGCTCGGCGACCGGATCCATCCGGGTCGTGAGTGGCTGGCCGCGGTCGGCTTCGTCGTCACGCTCGGCGCGGTGATCGCGATGACCCGCTACGCCGAGCCTCAGCACCATCACGCCACGGCGCGCGCGGCCTCGGGGCGGCGTCCGGACGGCGCGCGGCTGCATCCCGCCGGCCGATGAACGTGCATGAGCCGGCGTGCACGGGGTATGCCTCAAGCCCATGCCCTTCTGCCCCGAATAGTGCAGATACCCCGAAGCAACGCAGCCGTGGGCGGCCCCGTGCCGGAATGCGAAGCCCACACGCGTTAGGCACAATGGAGCGATCATGGCGAGCGAGGTCCGACACCAGGTCGACACAGGGCAGGCCTATCCGGTCGTCCGGGTGACCGGGGTGCTCGACGCCGACACCGCCCCGCGCGTGCGGTCCTGCCTGCTCGGGCTGCTCGCCGATCAGCCCGAGGCCCTCGTCGTGGACGTCCGGCCGCTCACCGTCGACGCGCCGGAGGCGGTCGCCGTGCTGACCGACCTCGCCCGCGACGCCGCCGAATGGCCGGGCTGCCACCTGCTGCTGAGTGCCGGCCCGGGAGTCCCGGCCTGGCGCGACACCGGCCTGCCCGTCTGGCCGACGCCCGAGGAGGCCGTCGCCGCCCTCGGAGCCCCGGAGCCGCGGCGCTTCCTGCGGGCCCCGCTCGAGCCCGTCGTCGGCGCCGCCCGGCGGTCGCGGGAGCTGGTCACCGAGGCGTGCGCCCGCTGGGACCTGCCCGACCTGGCCGGGCCGGCCTGCATCGTGGTCACCGAGATGGTCAACAACGTGGTCGCGCACGCGCACACCTCGATGACGGTGCTGTTGGCCCTGCGCGGCGAGAGCATGTCGGTGGCGGTCCGCGACCACTCCACGCACGTGCCCCGCTTCACCGGCAGCCCGGTCCCGGTGACCTCGTACGGCGGCCGCGGCCTGCTGCTCATCAACTCGGTGGCGCAGCGCTGGGGCAGCCTGCCGCTGGACGACGGCAAGGTCGTGTGGGCCGTGCTGGACGCCGGCGAGTCCGCCACCCAACTGCCCAGCACAGGCTTGGCCGGCCACGCCCGCGGGTAGATTGCGGGACATGCGAGACAACGACTACCCGACCGAGGTGTCCGACCCGGAGGCCTCCGGGCTGCCCGAGACCGCGGACGACGACTCGAACGCGTACGACTCGGTGGAGAGCACCCGGTGGGCCGACGGTGCCGATCCGGCCGCGCTCGCGGGTGTCGGCCCCGGCGGTTCCAACCGCTACGGCGACACCGCCGAGGAGGCCCGGCAGGGCGAGCCGCTGGACTACCGGCTGAGCCAGGAGGAGCCCGACGTCGGCGCCGAGGACCCGCTGCCGGCCGACCGGGACCCGATCGACGAGACCGTCGACTCCTCCGAGCAGCGCCGGTTCGACGCGGACGTGTGGGGCGCGAGCCCGACCTCCGACCCGAAGTCCGCGGTGTCGCTCTACGACGACGGCCAGCTCGACGCGGACGACCCGCAGCCGGTGGGCCGGCTGGTGGAGACCGACGAGGGCTATGGCACCGACGACGAGGCCGACAGCATCGCGTACGACGCCGGCGCCTCCGGTGGCGGCGCCAGCGCGGAAGAGCTGGCCATGCACGAGACGAACGCGCCCGACTACCGCTAGTCGAGTCCCTGCTCGATGGCGTAGCGGGTGAGCTCGACCCGGTTGTGCAGCTGGAGCTTGCCCAGCGTGTTCTGCACGTGGTTCTGCACGGTGCGGTGGCTGAGGACCAGCCGGTCGGCGATCTGCCGGTACGACAGGCCCTTGGCCACCAGCCGCAGCACCTCGGTCTCGCGCTCGGTGAGCTTCGGGGTCATGCCGTCCGCGGCGGGCGGCTCGACGGCCAGCCGGCGGAACTCCCCGAGCACCAGCCCGGCCAGCCCGGCCGTGAAGACGGTGTCCCCGGCGGCGGTGCGGCTCACCGCCTCCAGGAATTCGGCCTGGGCGGCCGACTTGAGCAGGTAACCGCTCGCCCCGGCCTTGACCGCGTCGAGCACGCTCTGCTGCTCACCGCTGGCCGAGAGCATCAGCACCCGGACCCCGGGCACCGCCTCCAGCAGGCCGTTGATCACTTCGACGCCGGACACGTCCGGCAGTTGCAGGTCGAGCACGACCACGTCGGGGCGGGCCGCCGCGGCGATCCGGACCGCCTGGCGCCCCTCGCCGGTGGTGGCGACCACGTCGTAGCCGGCCGCGGTCAGGTCGCGGCTGACCCCCTCGCGCCACATCGGGTGATCGTCCACGACCATGACGCGCGTCCTCGGTGCCTCTGTCACCGGCTCAGCCTATCGATGCCCGGGGCACGCTGAGCTCCACCTCGGTGCCCTGCCCGGGCGCGGAGGTGATGCGCACGGTGCCGCGCAGGTCGGCGATCCGGCCGCGGATCGACTGGGCCACGCCGAGCCGGCCCTGCTCCTCCGCCTGGGCGAACCGTTCGGGCGGGACTCCGCAGCCCTCGTCGCGCACGCTCACGGTCACCTCGGCGGGCTCGTCCTCGACCAGCACCCACGCCTTGGTGCCCGGCTCGCAGTGCCGCACCACGTTGTCCAGGGCGGCGCCGACGGCGGCCGCCAGCTCGGTCGCCACCCGCGAGGGCAGGCGGACCGCCCCGGCCGGGGCGGCGACCGACACGGTGGCCGACGCGTACGGGTCGAGCAACGTCATCAGATCCACCTCGGCGTGCTCGTCGACCGGTTCCGCCGTCCGTCCGGTGACCAGGGTGCGCAGCGCCGCCTCCTGCTCACCGGCCAGCCGGGCCAGTTCGCCGGCCTCGCCGTCCAGACCGGCCCCGCGGCGTTTGACCAGCGCGAGCACCTGGAGCACCGAGTCGTGGATGTCGCGGGCCAGCCGTTCGCGTTCCCGGATGGTCGCCTCGAGCTGGATGGCTCGTTCCAGGCGCTGCTGCGACCGCTGGGCGATGCCGACGAGGTAACCGACCGCCGTCGCGGCCAGCACCATGAGCACCGTGCCGGTGAACGCGGCCTGGTCGTAGTGGGCGCGGACGGTCAGGTCGGTGGCGCCCATGGCCAGCGCCGCCGCGATGCCCCAGCGCCGGCCGCCGGCCACGGCCCAGGCGATCACCGGGGCGACGTGCCAGGCCACGGCCAGGGTCGGCAGGCCGGCCTCGAGTCCGGCCCGGCCCACCACCCAGAGGCTGGCGGCCATCACACCCATGGTGACCAGCAGGTCGACCACCAGCAGGGGTGGCCGCCGCCGGGCCGGGACGGCGTACGCGTACGTGGTGAACACCGTCCAGGCGGCCACCACCGCGAGGGCCGGCCAGGCCAGCATGGGCCGTTCGTAGGCCCCGACGTTGCGGACCACCAGGACGGCCACGTAGACCAGGGCGGCGATCCGGTACACCGCGATCGCCCGCCACAGCGGGTTCTGCAGCCCGCTCGATTGCGCCATGGGCCGACGATCCCATACCGCCGGCCGCCCGGCGCTGCTCGCCCAGCGGAATGATCAGACGTCGCCTACGGTCGAGTCATCGGTACGGAACCATTGATCTCAGAGGCGTTCGACCGTAGCCGGATCACCGAGCTGCGGCATGCCGTCGCGGCCCACGCCCGGGAGGCGGGCATGACCGGGGCCCGGCTGGACGACTTCGTGGTAGCCGTCAACGAGCTGCTCACCAATGCGGTGCGCCACGGCGGCGGCACCGGGCACCTCGCGCTGTGGGCCCGGGACGGCGCCGTCCGCTGCGACGTGACCGACCACGGCACCGGTCTGGAGGCGCTGATCCCGCACCGGCCACCACCGGACCAACCGGGCGGCTGGGGCCTATGGCTGGTCCGGGAACTGACGGACACATGTGAGATCAAAACCGGACCCGACGGTACGGCCGTACGCATTTCCAGCCGCACCGACGCGAAATCCTGAATCTTTTTTTAATTTCGGCCGTCCCGACTTGACGTTTGCCCGCAGATCTTCTTATGTCTCTGCTGACGCTTCAGCATCATTGCCCCCCGGAGGTTTCCCCGTGCCGCGACACAGCGCGCCGCAGCAGCCCACGTGGCTGCGCCCCCGACTAGTCGTCGCATTCGTGGTCGCGACCGCCGGACTGGTGACCGCCGTCTGGCTGCCGACCCGCAACGACAGCGCGGACGCCGCGGAGCGCAACCGCAGCACCGACCGCCTGAGCCGGTCGCTGCCCGCCTTCGCCGACGACTTCTCCGGCCGGCGCGGCAGCACGGTCGACCCGGGCAAGTGGGCGCTGCGCACCGACCGGGTCAACGGCGGGGTGCAGTTCAGCCAGAGTGTGCGCAACGCCCGGCTCGACGGCGACGGCAACCTCGTGATCGTCCTGCGCGACGAGGACCGGGACGCCTTCTCCACCGCCCGGCTCTACACCCGGGGGACGCTGCGCGGCACCGCCGGTCACGTCGAGGCGCGGATCAAGGTGCCCGCCGACGAGGGTCTGCGGCCCACGTTCGAGCTGGTCAGCGCCGTGCGCACCAGCACCGGTGCGCTGAACCTGCTGGGCGACCCGGTCACGGACGACGACTTCCACACGTACGCGGTGGACTGGAAGCCGGGCGAGGTGAGCTTCTCCGTCGACGGCTCCCCGGTCCGGCGGGAGGCGCTGCGCGGCGTGGACACCGGGCAGCCGTTCCGGCTGGCGCTGAGCCTCACCGTCGGCGACGACCGCCGCGACGCCGACCTCCCGGCGCGGATGGTCGTCGACTCGGTCAGCTTCTCCGGGGCCGACGCCTCGGCGGAGCCGCCCGCCACGACGCCGCCCACCGGCGAGGCGCCCACGACCCCGCCGACTGTTGAGCCGACGACCGCGCCGCCCACCAGCGAGCCGACGACCGCGCCTCCGACGAGCCCGCCGGCGGCCACCAAGCCGCCCACGACCCCGCCGACGTCGGCTCCGGCCGCCGCGCAGTGGGCGCCGTTCACGGACTACGTCGCCGGGCAACTGGTCACGTTCAAGAACGTCGAATACCAGGTGCTGGAGACGCACACGTCGTTGCCCGGCTGGGAGCCGACCGCGCTGCCGGCCCTCTTCAAGAAGATCTGACCGGGACAAAGCGTTATCGGGGGTTCCGGCGCCAGTCTCCCTTGACTGACCCCGGCGAATCTGTAAACACTGCTAAAAGTATCGACAACCTCTTCCCCCGGAGGCTCATCCCCCATGCGTAAAACCCGCATTCTGCTCGCGGCGGCCGTCGTCGCCGCGACCCTCAGCAGCGGCCTTGTGGCCGCTTCCCGCAACGACAAGGCTGACGCCGCCATCGGCGGCATCACCTGGCAGGACGAGTTCAACGGCGCGGCCAACAGCCCGATCGACGCCGGCAAGTGGAAGTTCGACATCGGCGGCAGCGGCTGGGGCAACAACGAGCAGCAGTACTACACGAACTCGACCAGCAACGTCCGGCAGGACGGGCAGGGTCACCTGGCGATCACCGCCCGCAAGGAGAACCCGGCCAACTACCAGTGCCACTACGGCACCTGTCAGTACACGTCGGGCCGGATCCTGACCGCCGACAAGTTCTCCCAGCGGTACGGCCGCTTCGAGGCCAGCATCAAGATCCCCAAGGGCCAGGGCATCTGGCCGGCCTTCTGGATGCTGGGCGGCAACAACTGGCCGACCACCGGTGAGATCGACATCATGGAGAACGTCGGCAAGGAGCCGAACACGGTGCACGGCACCGTGCACGGCCCCGGTTACTCCGGCGCCGAGGGCATCGGCGCCGGCCGCACGATCGGCGCCGCGCTGGGTGACGCATTCCACACGTACGCCGTGGAGTGGTCGCCCAACCTCATCGTCTGGTTCCTCGACGGCGCGGAGTACTTCCGGATCACGCCGGCCAGCCTCGGTGGCGACCAGTGGGTCTTCGACCACAACTTCTTCATGATCCTGAACGTGGCCGTCGGCGGTTACTGGCCCGGCTACCCGGACGGCAGCACGCAGTTCCCGCAGACCATGCTGGTCGACTACGTCCGCGTCTCGGCCTGGACCGACGGCGGCACCGCCCCGCCGCCGGCCACCGGTGGCACCGCGCTGCGGTCCAACTTCAGCAACCGCTGCATCGACATCCCCGGCGGCAACGCCGTCGACGGCGCCCGGCTGCAGCTGTGGGAGTGCAACGGCAGCAACGCGCAGAAGTGGGCGCCGAACAGCGACGGCACGCTGCGGGGTCTGGGCAAGTGCATGGACCCGGCCGGTGGCGCGCTGACCAACGGCACCCCGATCCAGCTGGTCACCTGCAACGGCAACCCGGTGCAGCGGTTCACCCTGTCGGCCGCCGGTGACCTGGTCAACGTCTCGGCCAACAAGTGCGTCGACGTGAAGGACTGGAACAACGCCAACGGAGCCCAGTTGCAACTGTGGGACTGCGGGGGCACGACGAACCAGAAGTGGACCAAGGTCTGACACCGTTTGCGTAAGACCGTTACTCTGCCGCCCGGGCCGCTTCGGCGTCCCGGGCGGCATTGATTGTCTTCTCACCGTGGAACGGATCTCCTTGATGCGCGGACGCGACCACCACTTCGTCACGAACGTGTCCTCGCTGCTGGTGTGCGGCTTACTGGCCGGGGTCGCCGTGGCCGCGGCCGCGTTCCCGGCCGTGGCCATGTCGGGGCTGGCGGCCAAGGCCGGCGGTGAAGCCTTCGAGAATCTCCCCAGCCAGCTCAAGCAGGCCTCCGCGCCGCAGCTGACCCGGGTCTTCGCAGCCGACAACAAGACGCTGATCACGATGTTCTACGACGAGTTCCGCAGCGAGGTCCCGCTCAAGGACATCTCGATCACCATGCAGAACGCCATCGTCGCCGCCGAGGACCACCAGTTCTTCAAGCACAACGGCGTCGACCTCAAGGGCTCCGTACGCGCCCTGGTCAACAACAAGCAGGGTGGCGACAAACAGGGTGCTTCGACCCTGACCATGCAGCTGGTCAAGATGTCCCTGGCGTACTCGGCGACCACCCCGCAGGAGGTCGTGGACGCCACCGAGGACACCACCACCCGCAAGGTCACCGAGATGAAGTACGCCATGCAGCTGGAGAAGGAGCTGACCAAGCAGCAGATCCTGGAGCGCTACCTGAACGCGGCGCCCTTCGGCAACGGCTCGTACGGCATCTTCGCCGCCAGCCAGGTGTACTTCAAGAAACACCCCAAGGACCTCACCGTGGCCGAGTCGGCCCTGCTGGCCAGCATGGTCAAGGCGCCGAGCGGCTTCGACCCGACCACCCCGCGTGGCTACCCCCGGGCGCTGGACCGGCGCAACTGGGTGATCGGCAACATGCGCGACCTGGGTTACATCACCCCCGAGGCGGCGACCGCCGCGATCAAGGTCAAGCTCGGCCGCACGACGCAGCGCTCCGGCAACGGCTGTGCCTCCGTGAAGACCAACCACTGGGGCTTCTTCTGCGACTACTTCTACCGGTGGTGGCTCAGCCGGCCCGAGTTCGGCCGGACCGTGTACGACCGCGAGCGGCGGCTCAAGAGCGGCGGCTACCGGGTGCAGAGCTCGCTGGACATCAAGGCGCAGGCGGCCACGCGCAAGAACATCTCCGAGAAGATCAGCATCACCAACCGCGACGCCCTGCTGCTGGCCGCCGTCCAGCCGGGCACCGGACGGGTCCGCGCCCTGGCCGCCAACCGCCGCTTCAAGCTGGACGTCGAGCACAACAAGATGTCCTCGGACCCGAAGAAGGCCGCCAAGAAGATCCGCGGCACCTATCCGAACACCACCAACCCGCTGCTCACCGGCGGTGGCGACATCACCGGTTACCAGGCCGGGTCGGTGTTCAAGATGTTCACGATGGTCGCGGCGCTGGAGAACGGCTACCCGCCGTCGTACCCGATCAACACCACGTACCAGTACAAGTCCGGTTACCGGGACACCGGGCCGGCCTCGTGCGGCGGCGGGTACTGGTGCCCCACGAACGCGTCGAAGAGCGAGAAGGGCCCGTACAACATGTGGACCGGGTTCGGGGCCTCGGTCAACACGTTCTTCGTGCCGCTGGAGGAGAGCGTCGGCTCGGACAAGGTGGTCGACGTCGCGCAGCGTTTCGGTGTGCAGTTCCGGTCGCCCAAGGAGAAGGAGATGGCCACCAAGAACGCCAAGGACTGGGGCGCGTTCACCCTGGGCGTGTCGGCCTCCACCCCGCTGGAGATGGCGAACGCGTACGCGACGCTGGCCGCCGACGGCAAGTACTGCACGCCCACCCCGGTCCAGCAGATCACCACGGCCAAGGGCGAGAAGCTCGACGTCGGCAAGCCCAACTGCCGGCAGGCCACCAAGCCGGACGTGGCCCGGACGGCGATCGACGCGGCCCGCTGCCCGATCGGCGACTTCGCCCAGCTGGGCAGCTGCAAGGGCCGCACCGCCGGCGCCGCCCGGGGCGAGGTGGGTCACCCGATCTTCGGGAAGACCGGCACCACGGACAACGACAAGACCGCGTCACTGATCATCGGGACGACGTCCATGGTCGTGGCCGGCTACCTGGTCAACCCGGACTACCAGGACCACCCGTACCGGCTGAGCCACTCCATCGTGAACCCGGCGGTCTGGGAGACCATGCACGACATCATGAAGGGCAAGCCGAAGGAGCAGTTCAAGAAGCCCTCCGGCGACAAGCTGCCCGAGGGCGAGCAACGCTCGATCCCGGACGTGAAGTGCCTCAGCGTCGCCGCGGCGACCAGCAAGCTCAAGGGTGCGGGCTTCATCGTGGGCCCGGGCACGGAGGTCGCGTCGGACTGCCCGGCGGGTCAGGCGGCGGGCACCTCGCCCGACGGCCGGACCCTCGAGGGCGGCTTCGTGAGCATCCAGATCAGCGGCAAGAAGGACGCCGACAAGAAGGACCCCAAGAAAGACCCCAAGAAGGACGACAAGAAGCCCGGCAACGGCTGACGGCCGGTCAGCGGGTCGTGAAGCTGTCGCCGTAGACGCGCCAGCTGAGCGGCCCGTTCAGGTCGATGTTGCCGGCCTTCAGGAACAGCCGCTGCGCCGTCTCGACCCGGGTCACGTCGCTGTGCGCCTCCTCGGTGCGCATCTCCTTGACCCGGGCGTCCAGGAACGCGTTGAGCCATACCAGCTCGTCGCCGCCCTGCTTCGGCGTCCTGGCCTTGCGCATGGCGTCGGCCCGGATGCTGCGCAGCCCGGACTGGCCGTGCATCACCGCCGCGTCGTAGTAGGCGAACTGGCCCAGGGCGCGGACCCGGTCGGCCGACGCCAGGGCGACCGCGGGATCGAAGTACATCCGGTCCCGCTCGTCCTCCTGCGTCTTCTGGAACGCCGGGTCGGCGGCGGCCGCCTTCCAGGCGGCCGGGAAGCCGGGGTCGAGCCCGGCGTGCGAGTCCGACCCGTCGACGGTACGCAGCGCCGGCAGATACTTCGCCAGCTTGTTGCCGGGCACCCGGCGGGTGTACTCGGTGACCAGCGCCAGCATGTCCGAGGTGCCGGAGCAGAAGCCGACGATGCCGCCGGTGTAGCCGCGCCCGTCGCCGATGTCCTCCAGATAGCCGAACTCGCCCCGCCAGTTCAGCGTCGAGTTCTCCGCGCTGGAGACCAGTTGCAGCGCGATGGCCTTCTTCCGCGGGTCGGCCAGACCGGCGGCGAGCGAGGACTCTGTCACCGCGGGCGTGCCCTCCTTGACCGGCGCGGCCGGGCCGGGCCCGAAGGCCTGCAGCTCGTAGAGCGAGTAGCCGCTCGCGGCGCCCGGCTGGGTGGCGAGCAAGCGCAGGTAGCGTCCGGTGCCGTGGAGCTTCTTGAGGTCGTCGGTGCCGCCGTCGCCGCTGCTCGTGCGGTAGAGGTCACGCCAGGCGGCGCCGTCGCTCGAGACCTGGACGCGGTACGACTTCGCGTACCCGCCGTCCCAGCGCAGCCGGACCCGGCTGACGTCCTGCGCTTTGCCGAGGTCGACGCGCAGCCACTGGGAGCCGGCCGCACCGGCGGCCCAGCGGCTGCTCGCGAAGCCGTCCACCGCCTTGGTGGCGTCCTGACCGGCGCCGGAAACCGTCGACGCGACGACCGGACGGCCCTTGGAGAGCAACACGTCCGGCGCCGCGTCGGCGGTGACGGTGATGACCAGGGGCACGGTGCAGACCGCGGCTATCCCCGTGCCCAGCGCGATCGCTTTCGCCCGGATACCCACCCCTCCAAGCTAGGTGGGCGGGCTCAGCGACGTTTGCGGTTCCGGGAAATCAGCACGAAGGCCAGCACGATGCCGGCCACCACGAGCAGGCAGCACAGGCCGCCGAAAATGGGAAGGAAACCGATGCCGCCCCGGCGCCGGCGGGACCGCGCCGCCTCGACCGCGAGCTCGGCCGTGCCGTTGCTCGCCGCCCAGGCGTGCACCGGGATGACCAGCGTCAGGACCGCGCCTGTCACGGCGGCGCTGAGCCGTGACCACCACTTCACTGCAGAAGACATGCGCTCCATCTTGGCCGACACCCGCAAGACCTGCATGACCGGACTACCGCCGACAGGGCAGGGTATGACCCAGCGGAATCGAACGAGGGGACGGGGATGGACGCGGATCTGACTGCTCTGGCCGAGGCGCACGGGGTGGCGACCTGGTACGAGGACTGGCATCGCGAGCGCAAGGACGTGTCGCGCGAGTCGGTGATCGGCGTCCTCGGCCTGCTCGGGGTCGACGCCACCACGCCGGCGTCGATCGCGGCCGAGCTGGCCGAGATCCGGACAGCCCGGGAACAGCACCGGCTGCCGGGCACCGTGGTCGTCCGGCAGGGTGACACCCAGCCGCTCACCGGCACGATCCGGCTGGAGGACGGCACCCAGGTCCGGGCCGACGGTGAGCTCCCCCGCGACCTGCCGCTGGGCTGGCACCGGCTGGTCACCGACGAGCAGGACGTGACGCTGGTCGTGGTCCCCACCGAGCTGCCCGAGCCGCCGGAGACCTGGGGCTGGATGCTGCAGCTCTACGCCCTGCACTCGGCCGCCTCGTGGGGCCTGGGTGACCTGGGTGACCTGCGCACCTTCGTCGAGGGCAGCCACGGCGCGGGGCTGGTGCTGCTCAACCCGCTGCACGCGATCACCCCGGCGGTGGCGGTGCCGGCGTCGCCGTACTCGCCGTCGAGCCGCCGGTTCGCCAATCCGCTGTACCTGCGGGTCGCCGACACCGACGCGTACCGCCGGGCCGATCCCGCCCTGCGTGAGCAGGTCGACGCCCTGCGCCCGGCGCCGGCGGCCGACGGCCTCATCGACTACACCGCGGTCTGGCAGGCCAAGCGGGCCGCGCTGGAGCTGCTCCGGCCGCCGGCCGATGAGGTCGACCTGACCGCCGATCCCGGGCTGACCGACTTCGCCACCTTCTGCGCGCTCGCCGAGGTGCACGGGCCGAACTGGCAGCAGTGGCCGGCCGAGTTCCGGCGCCCGGACTCCCCGGCGGTGGCGGACGCCCGCACCGGGGACCGGGTCGCCTTCCACGTGTGGCTCCAGCAGCTGCTCGAGGACCAGCTCGGTGCGGCCAACCAGGCCGCCCGGGACGCCGGGATGCCGGTCGGCATCGTGCACGACCTCGCCGTCGGCATCGACCCCAGCGGCGCGGACGGCTGGCTGCTGCAGGACGTGCTCGCCGCCGGGGTCCACACCGGCGCCCCGCCGGACGCGTTCAACCAGCTCGGCCAGGACTGGGGGCTCGCCGCGTGGCGCCCCGACCAGCTCATCCAGACCGGCTACGCCGCGTACCGGGACATGCTCCAGCGGATCTTCCGGCGCGCGGGCGGCCTGCGGGTCGACCACGTGGCCGGGCTGTGGCGGCTCTGGTGGGTGCCGCCGGGCATGGGCGCGGCCGAGGGCACGTACGTGCACTACGACCCGGAGGCCATGCTCGGCATCCTGGCGCTGGAGGCGCACCGGGCCGGCGCGGTGGTGATCGGCGAGGACCTCGGCACGGTGCTGCCGGTGGTCACCGAGACGCTGGAACGCATGAACATGCTCGGCTCGGCGGTGCTGTGGTTCACCCGCGACTACGACGACCCGGCCGAGGGCTACCTGAGCGCGGCGGACTATCCCCGCAACGCCCTGGCCACCATCTCCACCCATGACCTGCCGACCGCGGCCGGGTTCCTGGTCGGCGAGCAGGTCCGGGTCCGCGCCGAGCTCGGTCAGCTGGCCGGCCCGGTCGAGGATGAGCAGGAGTTCGCCGACAAGGACCGGGCCCAGCTGCTCGTCCGGCTCACCGAGGAGGGCCTGATCACGCCGGACACCCCGGCGACCGAGATCATCGTGGCGATGCACGAGTTCCTGGCCCGCACGCCGTCCCGGTTCATCACCGCCTCGCTCTACGACGTGCTGGGCGAGCTGCGCCAGCCCAACCTGCCGGGCACCACGGACGAGTATCCGAACTGGCGGATCCCGCTCACGGCTAGCCTGGAGGAGATCCTCGCCGACCCCCGGGTGGCCCGGATCGCCGAGGTGCTGAGCGCGAAGAAGGGAACGGCCGCATGAGCTTCCTGGACAAGGCGAAGGATTTCGCCGAAAAACACGACAAGCAGGTCGACCAGCTCCTCGAGAAGGTCGGTGACGAGGTCGACAAGCGCACCGGCCACAAGTACTCGACCCACATCGACAAGGGCGTGGACGAGGCGCAGAAGCGCACCGGCGAGGGAGACACCCGGGCCTGAGGTTTGCTGCCACCGAGCCCGGGCAACCCGTCCGTACCAACGGAAGGGAATTGACATGGGTTTCATGGACAAGGCCAAGGACTTCGCCGACCAGCACGACGAGCAGGTCGACAAGGGCCTCGACAAGGCCGGCGACCAGGTCGACGACCGCACCGGCAACAAGTACTCGGACCAGATCGACAAGGGCGTGGACCAGGCTCAGACCCGCACCGGTCAGGGCGACACGTCCCAGCAGTGACCTTCGCCCTCCGGGGCCGCTCGCAGCTCAGTTCGCGAGTGGCTCCGGCGGCGGGTCGTCGTCGAGCGCGAAGAGCATGGGATGCACCGCCAGCCGGTGGTCCCGTTCCCGGCAGCGCGACGGCGGCAGCAAGGACGAGCGGTGCTCCGGGTGCTCCCCGCAGTGCCGCATGGCCCGGGTGATCGCGTCGCTGTGGTGCCGGCCCCCGCCGTACTCACCGCAGCTGTCGCAGTCCCAGCGCCAGTAGGCCGGCCCGTCCTCCGACTCGTGCCGCCGGATCTTGAGCGGCGGTCCCGCCCGGTGCTGGGCGGCGGCGAGGATGGCCGCCATGTCGTCGGCCGGTGGTGGCCCGGCGGCTCGCACCGGCCCATTGCCGATGATCTCGGCCAGCGCGCTGGTCCCCGTACCCGACACCACTCACCTCCACGTTGGTTGGTCGGGCCCAGTGTGGACCGCGCCCCACTGCTCGCATGACGGGTTTCACGTATAAGGGCGCCTTCGTTCACTCGCAGTGGTGCACCGGAAACGCTCGGCATCTTCCGGCCCGCCCTCCCGGTGTTACCGTGGTCGATCGGCGGTGCTCGGAGGTGAGGCCAGGTGCAGGGAAGCGGCGCAGCCGCCGACGCGCGTCCGGCGTTCACCCACTCAGCTTTCTTCTACGACTCCGACACCGCGTACGGCACCACGCTGGCCGCCTTCGTCCGCGACGGGCTCGCCCGTGACGAGGCCGTGGCGGTCGCGGCGAACGCCCACTGCACCGGCCTGCTGCGCGACGCCCTGGCCGCCGACGGTGCCCGGGTGCGGTTCCTGCCGGCCGACGAGTGGTACGTCCGCCCGGTGCGCACGATCGCCGGCTGGTCCCAGCTGCTGCGGGCCGCGGCGTCGAGCGGCCGGCCGTTCATGCGGCTGATCGGGCACACCACGCCGGCGCACGGGACGCGCAGCTGGGTCCGCTTCGAGTCCGCCCTCAACGAATCACTGGCCGGGCTGCGCGGGCATCTGCTGTGCCCGTACGACCGCAGCAACCTCCCGCCGGAGACCGTCCGCACGGCGGAGCGCACCCACCCCCGGCTGTACGACGACGGCTGGCTGGAGAGCGTGGGCTACGAGCCGCCGGAACGGTTGCTGACCGAGCTGCCCGAGCCGCCGTACCCGGTCACCGGGGAGCCGGTCATCGCCGTACCGGTGCACGACTCCGTGGCCGGCCTGCGCGCGCAGGTCCGGGCGCGGGCCGCCGCGGAGGGCTGGCTGCCGCCCGACCGCGTCGAGAATCTCCTGCTGGCGCTGAGCGAGGTCGCCACCAACGGCATCCGGCACGGCGGCGAGCACCGGGAGCTGCGGGTCTGGCTGACCGACGACGCGGTGGTGTGCGAGGTCACCGACGACGGCCGGGTGCCGCCCGGTCCGCTCGCGGGCTACCTGCCGCCGCGGCCCGGCCGGATCGGCGGCATGGGCCTGTGGCTGGTGCAGCAGCTCTGCGACGCGATGGCGATCCGCTCGGTGGACGGGCTGACCCACGCCCGCTTCGCGCTGCGCCGCAGCCCCGCCTGACCGGGGTAACCCCCGCCGTTTCCCGGGCGCGACGCCTCGCCCTGTGTCCGAATAGTACGGATAAAGCCGTCCTATTCGAGGAGACTTCCCGTGCCCCCTACCCCGCACGTCCCCCAGTCCGCCGCGCCCGTCTCGGCGGCGCCGGCGCAGTCCGCTGACCCTCCGGGCTGGGAGACGCTGGAGCTGGCCCGGCACAGCGCGGAAGCGCACGCGACCTTCCAGCGGCTGATGACCGAGGCGCACCTGGAGTACCTGCGGGTCATCGAGGCCCTCACCGGCCGCCCGGCCGAACCGGACCGAGCCGGCCGGCCGGCGGACCTGGACCGAAGCGGCCGCCCGGCCGACCTGGACCGAAGCGGCCGCCCGGCGGAAGCGGACCGTCCCACCCGCGCGCCGGCCGCCGCGTCCAACACGGCAGCCGGCCGGTGGGCGACACCGGCGGCGAGCCCCAACCGGCGGGCCTGGCCCGCGTCCGGCATCAACCGCCGGACCGACCCCGTCACGGGCGCGGAGCACCGGACCGGGACCCCGCCGCAGGCTGCCGGTACGGACCACCGCGCCAGGCCGGTCCAGCCGGGCCCGGGAGCGGAGCACCGGACCGGGATGCCGGCCGAGCCGCCGGGACCCGCGACGTCACCCACGGCCGTCCCGGTCCAGCCGGATCGTCAGGGCACCGCCACCGACGCCGCGACCACCGGGCCGGATCTCGATGAGGCCGCACCCGACACCCCCGAAGCCACCCGGACCGCCCCGGAGGACCGGACAACCGCCACGGTCCCCGCCGAAACCGAAGCGACCGATCCCGACCCGGCCGACACCGGCTTCATCGAGCCGACCTTCCCGGGCCTGGCCGGCTTCGACTTCGGCGCCGCCCCGACCGGCCCGGCCACCCTCACCCGGACCGAGCCGGCGGACTTCGACCCGGCCGGGCCGGCCCACGCCCAGGCCGGGCCGACCGGCTTCACCCAGGCCGGCCCGGCCCTCCTCACCCAGGCCGGGCCGCAGGACATCGACGTGGTCAGGCTGACCATGTCCTGGGCCCAGACCCCGCTCGGCGGCCTCGCCCCGCCCGGCCTGCACGCCGGCCCGGTCCACGTCGTCGACGGCGGCAGCGGCCTCGCCACCGCCGTGGCCGCCGAGCTCACCGCCCGCGGTCTGGCCGCCGAGGTGGCCACCCACCCGGGCCTGGGCGGCGTCATCTTCCTCGGCGGCATGGCCCGCCCGGCCTCTCCCGAAGCGGCGCTCGAGGCCCAGCTCACCGCCCTGTGGCTGGCCCGCAACGGCAAGGACCGCGGGATCTTCGTGACCGTCGCCGACACCGTGAGCGGCCGGGCCGGCGCCTGGCTGGGTGGCCTGGTCGGGCTGGTCGGCGCGGTCGGCCGGGACCGGCCGGCGGCGTCCGCCATCGCCATCGAGTGCGAGCGCGGGGACCGTGAGCCCGCCGACGTGGCCGTCCTGATCGCCGACGAGCTCACCCGGGGTGCGGGTGCGCAGCGGGTACGGGTCGCCGCGGACGGCACCCGTTCGGTGGGCCGGCTGGTGTCGGCCGGGGCCGGGACGCCGCGGGAGCGGGTCATCGGGCCGGACTCGGTCATCGTCGCGTCCGGCGAGGCCCGGGGCTTCTGCGGGGCGGCGCTGGTGGAGCTGGCCCGTGCGGCGCAGTGCCGGCTGGTGCTGCTGGGCCGTACCCCGCTGGCCGCCGAGCCGGAGCACCTGGCCGGCGCGGCCGACGAGGTGTCGCTGATGCGCAAGTTCGCCGCCGGCACCGGCGGGCCGGACGGCCTGGCCGGGATGCGGTTGCGGGCCCGGGCGGTGCTGGCCGCCCGGGAGATCCGGGAGACGATCGCCGCCTGCGTGGCCGCCGGGGCCGAGGCCCGGTACGTGCACGCCGACGACCGCGACGCCGACCGCCTCACCGCCGAGCTCGACCTGGTCCGCTCGGAGTGGGGCCCGATCACCGGAGTGCTGCACTGCGCCGAGGTGGTCGTGGACCGGCGCCCCGGTGAGAAGTCCGCGGCGGACGCCGACCGGGCGCTGAGCACCCACCTGGCCGGACTGCCTGCCCTGCTCGCGGCGACCACCCAGGATCCGCTCGACACCCTGATGCTGTTCTCCTCGGTGGCCGGCTGGTCCGGCGACCTCGGTCAGGGCACCCAGGCGCTGATCGGCGCCACCCTGGACCGGATCGCCGAGGCGGAGCAGCGCCGCCGTCCCGGCTGTCTGGTGCGTTCGCTGGCCTGGGATCCGGCCGGTCCGGTGACGGGTGACGCCGACCGGGGCGACGCTGACCGGGCCGGTGCCGAGACGGTTCCGGTCCACGCCCGCGCGGCCGCGTTCGTCGCCGAGCTGGCCGTCGACGGGCCCGCCCACATCGTGCTGACTCCCCGCTCCACGGTCCCGGACCGGGCCCAGCCGGCCAGCGTCGCCGTCGACGCCGGTACGCACCCCTGGCTCGCCGACCACCGGCCGCAGGACGTCGCGATCCTGCCCCTGGCCGCAGGGCTGGGCTGGATGGCCGCGGCCGCCCGGGTCCGGGAGCAGGACGCCGTGCTGACCGGCGTCCGGGTGCTGCGCTCGGTGGCCACGGAACATCCGCAGACCATCGGCGTCACGGTGTTCGGCCGGGAGGTGTGGCTGAGCAACGACGCGGGTGAGCCGTGCTTCCGGGCCGGCTTCGGCGCTCCGGGCCCGGACCGCGAGTGGCGGCCGGCCGGTGACCCGGCCCGCTTCCCGGGCAGCTCCGTGTACGCCGGCCGGCCGCTGTTCCACGGCCCGCGGTTGCACGTGGTCCGCTCCCTCGGCGAGATCGGTCCCCAGGGGGTCGTCGGCACTGTCCTCGGCGCCCGGGCGATGGGCTGGCCCGACGACGACCTGCCGGTGGACCTCGCCGCCCTGGACGGTGCCCTGCAGCTCAGCGGCGTCTGGGCGATGGACGAGCACCGCCCGGTGCTGCCCATGGGGGTCGCCGAGTGCCGCATCCACCGCTGGGGCCGGTTGCCGGGCCCGGCGCTGTGCATCGTGGCCGACGGTCACCGCGACGAACGTGGGGCCCGCTGCGACGCGGCCTTGGTCGGCCCGGACGGCGAGCTCTGGGCCGAGCTGCTGGGCATCGAGTTCATCGCCCCGGCCGGTCCGCTCAGCGTGCGCTGACCAGCCCCAGATCGCTGGGCCGTACCCCGGGGAAGACGCTCGCCACGTCGCTGATCCCGCAACGGGCCCGCAGGATCTCCCCGATCACCGCGCGGTAGTCGGTCGTCACGGCCAGGTCGCCGTCCACCAGCTGGGCGGCGGCCAGGCCGGGCCAGCGGCCGTGCACCCGGCCGCCGCGGACGCCCCCGCCGAGCACGAGCATGGCGTTGCCGTAGCCGTGGTCGAGGCCGCCGGAACCGTTCTGGCCGACCCGCCGGCCGAACTCGCTGATGGTGACCAGGGTGACCCGGCCCAGCCCGGCCGGCCCGAGGTCCGTGGCGAACGCCGCCAGCGCCTTGGCCAGGTCGGCCAGATGGTCGTACATCTTCTTGCCCGGCGCCGCCGCGCCCAGGTTCTCGTGCATGTCCCAGTCGCCGGAGTCGACAGTCGCGCTGAGCAGGCCGACGTCCGCCTTGATGAGCCGGGCCACGTCCCGCAGCGCCGCCCCCAGCTCGGTGTCCGGGTACGCGGCCCCACCGGCCGGCTGGTACCCGGCCGCCTTGAGCTGTCCCGCGGTGGCCAGTGCGCCGGTCGTCATCGCCGTGGTCTGCGCCAGGGCGTCGGGTGCGCCCGCGTACAGGGCGGCCATGGTCGCGGCCATCGGGCGTTTCGGGTCCTCGCCGGACAGCTTGAAGTCGTCGATCGAGGTCAGCCCGAGGCTCGGCGCCGGACCGGCCAGCACCCGGGCGGGCCGGGCGCTGCCCACCGAGACCGCGTCGAACGGATGGTCCGCGCCCAGCCGGCCCGTCATCCGGTCCAGCCACCCGGTGGGCAGCGTGGTGCCGGGAGCCGCGCGTTCCAGCTCCTCCATCGCGGAGAAGTGCGAGCGGTTCGGGGCCGGCTGGCCGACGGCGTGGACCGCGCCCAGCGTCCCCGCCTTCCAGAACGGCAGCAGCGGGGCCAGCGCCGGGTTCAGCCCGAAGTACGAACCACGCCCGATCAGCTGGGATTTCGGCACGGCGATACCCGGCCGCGCGGCGTAGTAGCCGGGGTCACCGGCCGGCACCACGGCGGACAGCCCGTCGAAGCCGCCGCGCAGGGACAGCAGCACCAGCACGTCGCCGGCGTACGAGGTGTCGGCGGCGAAGGCGAGCTGGGTGGCGAGCTGGTCACCGACCAGTCCGGCGAAGACCCCGGCGGCCCCCGCGGCGAGCAGTTTGCGACGGGTGACCGGGGCACAGCCGCAGGTCTCGACAACGGACATGGTCACCTCAGCGCGAAGTAGGGAGAGTTGAGCAGCAGGGCGGCCAGGTACGGGAACGCCCACCCGACAGCGGCGTCGCTCGCCTTCAGGGCCGAGGCGGGCGTCTTGCCGTAGTAGGCGGCGATGGCCGAGGTGTGCGCCGGGGCGAGGCTTCGGCCGACCAGCCTGGTGGCCACCGCGTCGATCAGCGCGCCGTAGGTGGCCGGCACCGTACCCGCGAAGGCCGTGACCAGCGACGCCGGCCGCTGCAGCGTGCTGGGCCACCAGCCGGCGGCGATGTTCAGGTGCGCGTTCCAGCGCACGACCTGCCCGGACGGGGACGCCCAGGCCGCGGCTACGTCGGGGTAGCCGTTCGGTGGCGCCCAGGCCATCGGCGCCTGCCCGGCGGATTCGGTGATCCAGTAGAGCGCCTTGAGCGCCTGGGTGCCGGACTTCTCGGGCGCGTAGCCGAGCGTGCGTACCGTCGCGACGATGTCCTCGAGCGGCGTGCGGGTCTTGGCGCCGACCGACGCGGCGAACTCGTCCGAGCCGAACAGGGCGCGCAGCACCGGGGCGATCGCCGTCCGGTTGTCCAGGTAGACCTTGGCCAGCCTGGTCACCAGCGCGGCCGGCGGGTCGTCGGCGACGAACCGGACGCAGAGCTTGGTGGCGATGCGCCGGGCGGTCGCCGGGTGCAGGGCCAGATAGTCGAGCAGGGCCAGGGCCGCGGTCTGGCCGCGGGTGGCGCTCGTGTTGGCGTGGCGGAAGCCGAGCACCTTGACCGCACCGGTGGCGTGCCGGCCGGCGTCGTAGCGGTAGCGCCCGTCGTCCCAGCTGACCGTCATGCCGCTGAGCAGCCGGGCGGCGTTCTTGACGTCGGACTCGGCGTAGCCCAGCCCCACCGTGTGCAGTTCCAGCAGCTCACGGCCGTAGTTCTCGTTCGGCGCGGCCTTGGTGGAGAAGCGGTTGTCCAGGTACGTGAGCATCGCCGGGTGCCGGGCCGAGGCCTTGAGCATGTCGGCGAAGCGGCCCAGCGCGTACGGCCGGATCACGCTCCGGTCGTAGTCCGGCCGGCTGTCCCAGACGTCGCCGGCGGGATTGGTGACGTTGAGGTGGTTGGACCAGAAGTCGACCATCACCTCGAACAGCTGCCGCTCGCTCCAGACCGCGCGGGCCAGGGAGGCGCAGCCCAGCTCGTACATGCTGTTCCAGCCGTACATCTTGAGCCCGCCGCTGCGTACCTTGGCCCGGACACCGTCGATGGTGAGCCGGCTCAGCGGCAGCCGGGCGACCAGGTCGTCGGCGACCGGGTCGGCGACGGCGGCCGGCTTGAGCTGCCGCTCCAGCCAGGCCGGCGCGCCCAGTCGGCGGATCTCGGCGACCGACTCGGGGGTCGGACCGTACGTTGCGCGGCGCAGCAGGTGCAGCAACGGGTCACCGGGGAGGAAGTCCGCAGCTGCCGTCACGACCGTCGACGTCGGCCCGCGGACGCCGATTCCCAGGGTTCCCGCCGCCGTGCTCCCTGATCGCAACCGACATACTGCTGCCATGGCGCAGCGCAGGCGGGGTGAGCGGCGGGTCGAGACCGTCGGCTCGGGCGTCGCCGAGCTGGTCGGTGACCCCGACCGGGCGTCGGGCTGGACGCTGCTGCTCGACGGGGCCCCGCAGTCCCACGTCGACCTGGCCGACCCGGCGCACCTGGAGTTCGAGTACATCCGCCGGATGGCCGCGGCCATCGACCTGATCGCGCCGGCCGGGGCCCCGCTGCGGGTCCTGCACCTGGGCGGCGGCGCGCTGACGCTGCCGCGCTACGTGGCCACGACCCGGCCCGGGTCGCCGCAGCGGGTGGTGGAGATCGACGGGCCGCTGGTCGAGCTGGTGCGCCGGGAGCTGCCCTGGGATCCCAAGGCCAAGATCCGGGTACGGGTCGGCGACGCCCGCGAGGCGGTCACCGGCATGCGCGACGACGGGTACGACCTGGTCGTGGTGGACGTCTTCGCGGGTTCCCGCACCCCGGCGCACCTGGCGTCGGTGGAGTTCATGCGGGAGGTGGCGCGGGTGCTCGCGCCGCCGGGCTGGCTGATCGCCAATGTGGCCGACGGGCCGCCGTTGCGCTATGCCCGTACCCAGGTCGCCACCATCCGGGCCGCGCTGCCGCAGGCCTGCCTGGTCGCCGACGCCGCGGTCCTGCGCGGCCGGCGCTTCGGCAATCTCGTCGTGCTGGCCGGGCGGGGCTCACCGCCGGTGGCCGAGCTGAGCCGGCGGGCGGCCGGGGACTGGTTCCCGGGCCGGGTCGAGACTGACCTCGATCGATTCACTTCCGGTCAGCAGCCGGCGACGGACATCGACGCTCTTCCCTCTCCGGCCCCTCCGGAGGGGCTGTTCAGCGCGCGACCCTAGACAGCAGTACGGACCCCGCCGTCCAAAGGTTCAGGCGCTCCGGGCCGGGGGTGCCGTGGTTCCACGATGAGGCAATTTCACGTCCCCGCGACTTGTCCGGCCTCTGCTGGATCGATCTAATCGAGGTATGCCGGATTCGCATTTTCTCCCCACTGCGCTTCCCACCGGCCACTCCGACGTCTTCGGCCCGTTGCAGGGCGGTGAGCGCCCCCTGTGGCAGGGCCGGTGCGCTGTCGCCGAGTACGCCTTCGACCAGGCGGCGTCCCTGCCGCGCTGGGCGCTGCCGGAGAGCACCGAGGTGCTCGTGACCGACAACCGGGTGCTGTACGCGTACACCCGCTCGGAGTCCCCCGACGACCTGGAGGTCACCTCGGGGGAGCTGCGCTGGCTCTACCCGCAGCACCTGCGGGTGCAGCCCGGCGCCCGGACGACGGGCCGTGCGGCCGCGGCGGCGCAGATCCAGCTCGTGTGCGCCGCGTCCGACGGTTCCTTCCCGGCGCTGGTCTTCGCGGGCGGCGACCTGGCCACGGTGGGCGACGCCGACAAGCTGGCCAACCTCATCCGGCACTCGATCGCCCGGTTCCGGGTCGACCACGCGGACCAGCTGAGTTTGTCGACCCCGCAGGCCCGGATGCTGTCGCGGCTGCTGATCGGCCCGGAATTCAGCAACTTCCAGGGCGGTGAGGGCCAGACGGTGACGCTGCTCGGCGCTCTGTCGGTGCACCGCCCGGCCGACCCCGGCCCGCCGGCCGGCTACGAGCTCGAGGTCGCCGTCCCTGAGCCGTCCCGGCTGGCGATGGACGACGCGGACCACGACAGCCTGCTGCTCGCCTCGCTGCACCAGGACTTCCCGCCGCGCTACGAGCCCCAGCCCTATCAGCCCCAGCCCGCTCAGCTCCAGCCCGCTCAGCCGCAGCCGTACGAGCCTCGGACCTCCGAGTCTCAGACGCAGGACGTGCCCTCTCCGGCCTCGGTCAGTGGCACCCGGATGCGTGTGCCGGGCTACCGGCCCGGAATGGCCGCCGACGAGGCCCGGGCGCTGCAGGCGGCCGCGGCCGAGCAGGCCACCCACGTCAACCAGCCGGATCTCGCGTCGCGCGCGGCCGACCTCGCGGCCCGGATCGCCAGCCTGGTCTCCACCGCCGAGGAACAAGCCATCGCGGACCAGGCCGCCGCAGCCGAGCGGGCCGCAGCAGCCGCCGCGGAACAGGCCGCCGCGGAACAGGCCGCGCCCGAGCTTTTGCGGGCCGAGGAGGAGGCCGACCTGTCCGAGGTGCCGACCACCGATCTCACTGCCCGGGCGGCCCATGTCCGGCGGGCCGCCGCCCGCTTCGCGAGCAACTCGGCGGCGGGCAAGGCGGGGGTACGCCGTCCCGAGCCCGAGATCGGCTCCTCCTCCCGGGGCCAGCGCCCCCGCTGAGCCTGATCGGCCGCCCCGGCGCGCTCCGATCGCTACGCTGACCAGGACAAACCTGCCTGTCAGCGCAGATCGGACAGCGTCACCATGGCCCAGCTGCTGTACCGCCTCGGCCGTTTCTCGTTCCGGCGCCGGCGGTTGGTGGCCGGCCTCTGGGCGCTGATCCTGCTCCTGCTGGCCGCCGGCGCCCTGACGCTCGGCGGCAAGACGGTGGACACCTTCACCATCCCCGGCACGGAGTCGCAGGAGGCCCTGGACGCCCTCAAGCGGGACCTGCCCGATGCCGGCGGCGCCGCTCTCACCCTGGTCGTCCAGGCTCCCGCCGGGACGCGGCTGGAGGACGCGATCACCCGGGCCGCCGTGGCCGAAGTGGTCGCGCGGGCCGCGAGGCTGCCCGGTGTCGTCGCCGTGGTGGATCCCTACGCCTCGTCCCGGATCGACCGGTCCGGCACGATCGGCCTGATCAGCGTGCGGTACACCAAGGGCGCGGACGACCTCTCCCCCGCCGACCGGGAGGCCTTCGACACGCTGGCGTCCGACGGCACGGACCAGCGCCCGCGGGTGGTTCCGGGCGGGGTCAGCGGCGGCGGACCGGAGATCGGCGCGACCGAGGTGATCGGGGTGGCGGTGGCGGCCCTGGTCCTGGTGGTCACCTTCGGCTCGCTGGTGGCGGCCGGGATGACGCTGCTGACCGCCCTGGTCGGGGTGGTGGCGGGCATGTGCGGCCTGCTGCTGGTGACGGCCGTGGCGGAGGTGTCGTCGACCGCACCGGTGCTCGCGCTGATGCTGGGCCTGGCCGTGGGCATCGACTACGCGCTGTTCATCGGCTCCCGCCACCGGACCCAGCTCGCCGCGGGGATGGCCGCCGAGGAGTCGGTCGCCCGGGCCACCGCGACCGCGGGTTCGGCGGTCACCTTCGCCGGGGCCACGGTGGTGATCGCGCTGGCCGGGCTCAGCCTGGTCGGGGTCCCGTTCCTCACCGCGATGGGTCTCGCCGCCGCCGGGACCGTACTCACCGCCGTACTCGTGGCTCTCTCGCTGTTGCCCGCCATGCTGGGCTTCGCCGGTGGCCGGATCTTGCCGCGCGGTCTGCGCAACCGTGGCGCGCACGCCCGGCGGGCGAGCGAGGACGGCTTCGGCTCCACCTGGGCCCGCTGGGTGACCCGGTTCCGGGTGCCGGTGGTGATCGTGGTCGTCGGCGGGCTGGGCGTGCTCAGCGTGCCGGTCCGGGACATGCGGCTGGCGCTGCCGGACAACGGGACCGCACCGGCCGGCTCGCACCAGCGGGTCGCGTACGACCTCACCACCGCCGCCTTCGGGGCCGGCGCCAACGGTCCGCTGCTGGTGGTGATCCGCGGCCCGCGCGACGCCGTCTCGGCGCTGACCGGCCGGGTGACCGCCGGGGCCCGCAAGCTCCCGGACGTCGCCGCGGTCAGCCCCGGGCCGGCCAACGCCGCCGGCACCACCCAGGTCGTGGTGGTGACGCCGGCCAGCGGTCCGAGCAGCGCGGAGACCGCGCGGCTGGTCCACGCCCTGCGCGACTCGGTCGCCCTGCTGGCCGGCGGCAGCACCAGCGTGGCCGTCACCGGCGCGACCGCCGTCGGCGTCGACGTGTCGCAGAAGCTCACCGCGGCTCTGCCCCGCTACCTGGGCGTGGTGATCGGGCTGTCGTTCCTGTTGCTGCTGCTGGCATTCCGCTCGGTGCTGGTGCCGTTGAAGGCAGCCGCCGGCTTCCTGCTCACCACCGGCGCCACCTTCGGCATCACGGTCGCGGTCTTCCAGCTCGGCCGGGCGGCGGAGCTGTTCGGCGTGGACCGGCCGGGACCGCTGGTCAGCTTCCTGCCGATCATCATGACCGGGGTGCTCTTCGGGCTGGCCATGGACTACGAGGTGTTCATCGTCTCCCGCGTACGCGAGGACTTCGTGCACGCCGGGCCCCCGAGCGACGCGACCGCTACCGCGGCGACCGTGGCCGGGGTCGGGCACGGCGCCCGGGTGGTGACCGCCGCCGCGCTGATCATGGCAGCCGTCTTCGGCGGTTTCGTGCTGATCGACGACCCGACCATCAAGGCGATCGGCTTCGGGCTGGCGCTCGGGGTGCTCATCGACGCGTTCGTCGTACGGATGACGCTGGTGCCCGCCGTGCTCACCCTGCTGGGCCGCCGGGCCTGGGCCTTCCCGCGCTGGCTGGACCGGATCACGCCGCGGGTGGACATCGAGGGCGACAGCCTGCACCGGCCGGAGCCGGCCGACGCCCCCGAGCTGGTCAGACTCTGACGAAGCAGGTGCCGGCGGTGACCCGCTCGTCGTGCACCCGGTGCGCCCGGCGCAGCAGATCCATCAGCTCGTCCTCCTGGCGGATCCGGGCCCGGTACTTCTCCGGCAGCCCCTTGAGGTGCGCCTCCTCATCGAGCAGCTTGTGGTAGATCTCGTCGCAGTAGCGCGGGTCGGTCTCGATGTCGAGGAACTCGGTCGCGTGCCGCCGCGCCGCGGCGACGTACGTCTGCGCCCGGCCCTTGGGGCTGAGCAGCGACGCGATCACCGTGATGACCAGCACGCCGATGATGAAGGCCAGCGAGGCGCCGGTGCTGATCTCGACCACGTCGATGTGCTCACCGCCGTTGATGAACGGCACGTTGTTCTCGTGCAGGGCGTGCAGGATCAGCTTCACACCGATGAAGGCCAGGATCGCGGCCAGCCCGTACGAGAGGTAGATGAGCCGGTCCAGCAGCCCGTCCAGCAGGAAGTAGAGCTGGCGCAGGCCCAGCAGCGAGAACGCCGTGGCCGTGAAGACCAGGTAGACGCTCTGGGTGAGGCCGAAGATGGCCGGGATCGAGTCCAGGGCGAACAGGATGTCGGTGCCGCCGATCGCCACCATGACCAGCAGCATCGGGGTCAGCACCCGCTTGCCGTCCTGGACGGTGAACAGCTTGTCGCCGTCGTAGCCGTCGGAGGTGCGCAGGAAGCGCCGGGCGAGCCGGATGATGACATTGTCGGCCGACCGGTCCTCGCTCTCGTCACCCTTGAGCAGGTTGCCCGCAGTGATCAGCAGGATCAGGCCGAACAGGTAGAAGACCCAGGCGAACGAGTTGATCAGCGCCGCGCCCAGGAAGATGAAGCCGGTCCGGGCGATCAGCGAGAACACGATGCCGAAGAGCAGCACCTTCTGCTGGTCGGCCCGCGGCACCTTGAAGCTGTTGAGCAGCACCAGGAAGACGAACAGGTTGTCGACCGACAGCGCCTTCTCGGTCACCCAGCCCGCGAAATACTCCGCGCCCATGTCGCGGCCGCCGAAGATGAGCACCCCGAAGCCGAAGACGATCGCCAGGCCGACGTAGACCGCGGACCACACCCCGGCCTCGCGCAGCGTCGGGATGTGCGCTCGCCGGACGTGGAAGTAGAAATCGAAGAGGACGAGCCCGAGGATCCCGACCAGGGTCAAGGCCCAGACCAGACCGGACACCTGCATGCCACCACGCTCCACGGAGTCTCGGTCGATCGGCGAGATCCATCATCCTAGGGGGACGACCGGCGTCACCGGACCTTGGTCGTGGCGTCCGTCACGGCCGCCTTCAGCTGGGCTTCGGTGAGGAACAGCGTCCCGGTCAGGTCGGCGCCGCGCAGGTCCGCCCCGCGCAGGTCGGCGCCGGTGACGTCGGCCCAGCGCAGATCGGCGCCACGCAGGTCCGCACCGATCAGCAGAGCTCCGCGCAGGCTGGCGCCGCGCAGGTCGGCGCCCTTGAGCCGGCGACCGATGAGATCGGCGCCGCGGTGGTCGGGACGGCGCCCGCCGACCCCGGCCCGGGCCAGCTCACTGGCCTGCTGCAACAGCGGGTTGATCCGCCGCCGGTGCGCGTCGACGTCCAGGGCGAGCAGCTCCTGCGGCGTGCCGGCGGTGAGTGCCGTGATCTCGGCGATAGCGCTGCGCAGTTTCGGGTGCAGCCGGCGCGCCGCTGTCAGCTCGAGCGCCTTGGTCACGTACCAGAGCAGCTCGTGCAGCTGGCGCATGACCGGCAGCACCGCGAACATCTGCCCGGCGATGCCCGGCGTGCCGCGCCACTCCCGGCCGCCGAAGGTCACCTGGGTGACCTGCTGGCCGGCGCCGAAGCAGTCGAAGACGACGCAGCCCGGGAACCCGCGCTCGGGGAGCCGGTCGTGGATGCCGCAGCGGAAGTCGTCGGCCAGATTGGGGCACGGTCTGCCGGCCGGCTTGTTGATGGCGAAGTCGGACGACTTGGCGAAGGCCGGCGCGACGCAGCACAGGCCGGCGCACCGCCCGCAGTCCGCTCGCAGCTGCTCGGGGGTCAACACGGCTCCGACCGTATACCGAGCCGCCTTTCGGCTGCCGAGTCCGACATGGCGGTTACCTGCCGTCACTGCGCTACTTGACCGAAAGTAACTCAGAGTCGTCATCCCGCTCATACGTCCAGGTGATAACCAGGTCCGTCCGTACGGGTGACTACGCTTTGTCATCTTCACTACGCTGCGTAAATCCCCACAGCTATGAGGAGAACTTGCTGATGCGTGCACGGAAGACGGCGGTCATGACCGCGATCGGCTGCGTCGCCGCCCTCGGCCTGGCCGCCCCCGCGAGCGCCGCCGACGCGGCGCCGACGATCTCGGCACCGGCCAGCCGCAACGGCTACGGCCCGATCACCATCACCGGTAAGGCCCCCGCGGGCTCGACGGTGGAGCTCTACGAATCGGCGTACGTCTTCAACGACTTCTACAAGTCGCCGGACTACGACCACGGCGGCACCGTGTCGACGATCGCCTCCAGCTCGGGCACGTACCAGCTGAGCCGCATCGTGGACTCCGGCTTCCGCTTCTACGTCGTGGCCGGCGGCGTCGCGTCCAGCCGCATCTCGGTGGCGATGGGCATCGTGCCGACCATGACGATGAGCGCCTCGAACGGCACCGTCAACGTCAACGTGTCGGCCGACCCGACCCAGCCGGGCCTGGCGGTGCACATCCAGCGCAACAACGACGGCACCTGGACGAACGTCGCAAGCGGCCAGACCGTCGGCGACGCCTCGATCTACACGACGACGCTGACGGGTCAGGGCACCGGGACGAAGTCGTACCGCGCGGTGATCGACGCCGAACCCGACAACAACCTGCTGGCCGGGCACACCGAGACGGTGACCCTGAACGTCGGCAGCGGAACCGGCAGCGGCGGCGGGTCCACCCCGGCCACGCCGACCCCGGCCACGCCGGCCCCGAGCACCCCCACGACGCCCGCCCCCAAGGCCGGCGACGTCCAGTTCACCAAGATCGTCTACAACTCGCCGGGCGCCGACAACGGCAGCAACACCAGCCTCAACGCCGAGTACGTCCGGCTGACCAACCGCACCGGCAAGACGGTCAACCTCAAGGGCTGGACGATCCGCGACGCCGCCGGGCACGTCTACACCGTCTCGTCCGACCACAAGCTCGGCGCCGGCAAGACCGTCTACGTGCACAGCGGCAAGGGCACCAACGGCCGGCCGGACAGCGCCCACCGCTACTGGAACCGGACCGGCTACGTCTGGAACAACTCCGGCGACACGGCGTACCTGCGCAGCCCCAGCGGCAAGTCGATCGACTCCTGCCGGTGGACCAGCAACAAGAACCAGACCTACTGCTGAGCCCCCGTACGCGCTGACGGCCCTCCGGCTTCCCTGCCGGAGGGCCGTCGTGCTGGGTAGGGTGCCCGAGTGCCTGATCATCTGCCGGACTGCCCCTGCTGCGGGGGCGCCCTGTCCCCGGTCGACTTCGCGGTCCGCTCCACCTGGCCGGACCCGCTGCTCGCGCTCACCCCGCCGGAACGCGAGGCGACCTGGGGCAACGGACACCTGCGGGCGGCCGAGGGCATCGGCGCGTTCGTCCGCTGCCTGATGCCGGTCCGCCTGACCGGCGGCGGCACCCTCGAATACTCGGTGTGGCTCCGGGTGCCCGCGCCGATGTTGCAGCACGCGAGCGAGATCTGGGAGGCCCCGGAGTACGCGGACCTGCGCCTCGAGGGGACGGTGGCGAACGCCGTCCAGCCGTGGGCGGAGATGCTGGGCGCGCCGGCCCGGGCCGAGGTCCGGGAGCCGGATGCGATCCCGTACCTGGTCGCCGACGAGGGCACCCTGATGCACCGGATCCTGCACGACGAGTGGGACCGCGACGACGTGCTGAGCCGGCTCACGTACGCCCTGCCGACCCCGGTCCGGCAGCGGATCACGACCCGCTGGTCGGTGGACCGCTCGGCGGGCCTGGAGCTGCGCCGGCACGAGGACCGGATCTACTTCACCGGCCCGGGCCGCACGGTGCACCTCGACCCGCTGGGCCCGCCGGCCGACTCCCGGCCGGCCGACGTGATCCGCGAGCTCACCGCGGACGCGCCCCGGGACCGCGACGGCGAGCTCACCGAGACCACGGACGGAACCCACCGGTACGCGTTCTGGCGCCCGGCCCTGGGCGACGGCCGCATCCTGCACAACCTGCACGGCTACGTCGCGGTCCCGGGCGACGTCCTGCACCTGGTCTGCGTCTACGACGACCCGGCCGACCTGCCCTGGGCCCAGCACGTATGGCGCTCGGTCCGCCCCGAGAAGGGCTGACGGCCGGCCCCGTGCTAGCGTTATGAAGCCGACGCGGGGTGGAGCAGCTCGGTAGCTCGCTGGGCTCATAACCCAGAGGTCGCAGGTTCAAATCCTGTCCCCGCTACAAAGCAGAACGGCCCGCCAGAGTTCATCTGGCGGGCCGTTTCGCATGAGAGCCTCGTGGGGAGTCGGTTTGTCGAGCTGGCAGATGAAGGGCGTGGCGGCATTCGTCCGCGTCGCCTACAAGCGCAGGTTCGCCACCGAGGCCGCCGGCCGCGCGGTGCTGGCCAAGAAGAAGGGCCCCTCGGCCCCACCGCCCGGGATCCGCAAACGCTGCGTCGTGGCCCACCGCACGGTCAAGAACCATGACGTGTACGTGGTGCGTTCCCGCCGAGCCGCCACGGGCCCGTCGGAGCACGCCGTGATCTACCTGCACGGCGGCGCGTACACCAGCGAGATCGTCCGCGAGCACTGGGCGCTGGTGGCCCACCTGGCCGAGCAGACCGGCCACGACGTCCACGTCCCGATCTACGGCCTGGCCCCGCAGCACCACGCGCTGGAAGCCCTGGACCTGGTCACCACCCTGATCAAGGACCTGTCCACCCAGGGCCGCCGCTGCTACCTGGCCGGCGACTCGGCCGGCGGCGGCCTGGCCCTGCTGGCGGCCCAGGCATTCGCCGACGACCCGCAACGCCCGGTGGCAGGCCTGACGACGATCGCCCCCTGGCTGGACCTGACCATGTCCAACCCGGACATCCCGGCGGTGGAACGCACTGACCCCTGGCTGACCCGAGCGGGCCTGCACCCGATAGCCGCATCCTGGGCCGGCGACGTCCCCCTGACCGACCCCCGCCTGAGCCCCCTGTACGGCCGCCTGGACGACCTACCGCCGATCCAGGTCCTGGTGGGCACCCGCGACATAACCCTGCCCGACTGCCGAGCCCTGAGGGACCGCGTGGCCCCCGGAACCCCGCTCACGTACCACGAAGAACCCGAAGCAATCCACGTCTACCCCCTGCTACCCGTCCCCGAAGCAAAAGCAGGCCGAGAGGCGATCACCGACCACATCCGTAAATCCCTCGGCTAGCTGTTTCCCGGTACCACTTCCACGTTTACTTCACACCGTACTTCACACCGCACTTGCTAAGTGTGAAGTACGGTGATGAGATAGCAACGTGATCCCCGATGATGTGTTGGAACTTCTCGCCACCCTGCGACGGATCGGCGGGGAGCCCACGCGCATCGAAGCGAAGCGTGCCTCCGGGGGCCTGCCCAAGTCCGTCCGCGAAACGCTGTCTGCCTTCTCCAACACGGATGGCGGGACGCTACTTCTCGGTGTCGATGAAGAGAGCGGGTTCGGGCTCGTCGATCTGCAGGACCCTGTCGCGCTCCGGGACGGTCTGGTGCAGATGTCCCGGGACGACCTCACGCCCGCACTCCAGATAAGCACCGAAATCGTCGAGATCGAAGGCCGCCGGATAGTGGTCGCCGAGGTTCCACCCGCTCCGGCGGACCGACGTCCGGTGTACGTCACAGCACAGGGCATCACCGGGGGCTCGTACCTGAGGGGAGGTGACGGCGACCGCCACCTGACCGAGTCGGAGATTGCGATGCTAGTGGCCGCCAGGGTGCAACCCCTGTACGACCGCGAACCGGTCGCCGGATCCTCGATCGAAGACCTGGACGACGATGCGGTACGCAGAACCCTGCGGAGGATGCGGACCGGGTTCCCGAAACTGGCGCAGTCCGACGACGCCACCGTCCGCTTTCGGCTTGGGATCAATGCGGCAGCCTCCCCAGACTCCCCCTTGACGCTCGCCGGACTGCTGGCCTACGGGCAGTTCCCGCAGCAGTTCTTCCCCCAGCTGATGGTCTCGGTGGTGGTATATGGCTCTGAGCCTTCCTACGGCACGAGATTCCTGGACAACCAGACAGTGCGAGGCTCGATTCCCGAGATGGTCGAGACCACCGTGTCCGTGCTCCGCCGGAACCTTGCGGTCCGCGCAGTCATCAGCGACCGCGGCGGTCGAGTCGACGAGGTTGAGTACCCGCTCGAAGCGGTCCGTGAGGCAGTAGTCAACGCACTGATGCACCGCGACTACAGCCCGGTGACGAGGGGCACCCAGGTGCAGATCGAGCTGTTCCCCGACCGTCTCGTTGTCCGCAGCCCAGGTGGCCTTTTCGGCGGGGTCATCGTCGATGAGCTGGGCGAGGAGGGAATCTCGTCGTCACGCAATGCCGTCCTGGCCAGCCTCCTTGCGGACACTTATCTTCCGTCGTCGAACGAACTCGTCGCCGAGAACAGGTCCTCCGGCATTCCCGCAATGCTCGATGTGGCAAGACGTCGTGGCCTACCACGACCCAACTTCCGCAGTTCAATCTCCAGTTTCGTGGTCACCATGGCTCGCTCGGAGCTTCTCAACCCTGAGGTCCGCCATTGGATCGCGGGACTTCATGCGCAGCTGCCTACGCCGGCGCATGAAATCGCACTCGCTATGTTGCGCGAGAACTACCTCACGAACGAGATGCTGCGGCAATGGGGGGTGGATCGCATCGCTGCCGGCCAGGTGCTCAGGGACCTCGTCGACCAGGGGTTGGCTGTCAAAGGAGGTGGGCGCCGCTACGCGCGGTACGTGCTCGATCCCGCAGCCTCGGGCCGCACGGCGCAGCCGGACCTCTTCTCCGGCCTGCTGCCCGACGTCGGTGAGGCGCTCAGGTATCGAGGCGAAGCGACCGCCGGCGAGCTCGCCGAGCTCACCGGGTTGTCACGCAACGCGGTCCTCAACCATTTACGCTCCCTGACCAAGGCAGGAACTGCCGTTGCCGTCGGAGCAGCTAGAAGTCCCAAGCGCCGTTACCGATGGGTCGCGCCTCCCTCACCAGCCCAATGACTCACCGCCGAGCCGCACCGGCGGAGTGGGCACCGCACCGTTGAGGTCTAGGGCAGGCTCCAAAGACCCCGCACCGGAGCACGCAGAGCGGGCACCGCACCGTGGGGGTCTGGGGGGCTCGGCCCCCCAGGCAGACATGCGAAAGAGTCCCCCATCCGCGCACTATGCGGATGAGGGACTCCCAGACTCGTAGCGGGGACAGGATTTGAACCTGCGACCTCTGGGTTATGAGCCCAGCGAGCTACCGAGCTGCTCCACCCCGCGTCGGTAGCTCAACCCTAGCCTGCGGGCCGCTCCGCATGCAAAACGGCCCCCCGTAACCTGCCCCACACATGCGCGCGGCCCGCCGGTAACCCGGCGGGCCGCACACTGTGTCACCTGGTCAGCCGCTTGGTGTCGGGGCCGGTGCCGATGGTGTGCCGGACGGTGGTGTCGACGGTGGGACCGAGGGTCCCGCCGTCGGCGTCGCGCCCGCTGCCTTCTGCGCGTTCTGGAAGTTGGTCATCGCCGTGTCCAGGGCTTGCAGGGCCTGGCCGTACCGGACGAAGTCGCCGGAGGCCTGGGCCGTCTTGACGTCCGCGATGGCCTTGTCCAGGGCAGCCGCCGCCTGGGCCAGCTGGCCGGTGAGCACCGGCTGCTGCCCGTTACCCGTGTTCGTCGGGGGCTGGTTGTTGGCCGGCGGCGTGTTCGCCGGGGGCTGGTTGCTCTTGCCCTGGGCGACCAGCTTGTCCAGGCCGTCCTTGAGGTTGTTGGCCAGCACCACGTACGTGCCGCCGTCGCCGTAGGACATCAGGACCTTCTGGAGCAGCGGTACGGCGTCCTGTTGCCCGCTCTTGACGTACACCGGCTCGACGTACAGCATGCCGTCGCCGACCGGTAGCGAGATCAGGTTGCCGAACAGCACCTGGGACTGGTTGCTGTTGGACAGCAGGGTCAGTTCCGAACGGACCGTCGCGTTGTTGGTCATGCGCTGGTGCACCTGGACCGGGCCCTGGATCGCTGTCTGGTCCGGCAGCTCCAGCACTTCGAGCCGGGGCTTGTTGTCGACGTACGACCCGGAGATCAGCGCGGCCAGGTTGTCCCGGTTGTTCGGGGTGACCGCCGAGGTGAGCTGGAAGCGGGTGCTGTCCTGCCCGGGCAGCTGCACGTTCAGATAGAACGGTGGCTGTTTGACGCCGCTGTCCGGGTCGTCGGGCACGTTCGGAACCTGCCAGAAGTCCTGGCCGCTGAAGTACTCGGCCGGCTGCGTGACGTGGAACCGGGCCAGCAGGTTGCGCTGGACCTTGAACATGTCCGCCGGGTAGCGGAAGTGCGCGGCGAGCGAGGCCGGCGTCTGCGCCTTGGGGGTGATCAGCTTGCCGCCGAACGCCTTGTTCCAGGCCTTGAGGACGGGGTCCTGCTCGTCGAACTCGTACAGGGTGACCGTGCCGTCGTACGCGTCGACGGTCGCCTTCACCGAGTTGCGCATGTAGTTGATGTTGTCCCGGGCGAGCGCGACCGTGCCCCGGTTGGTGAGCTCGTCGGTCGTCTCCTCCTGCAGGTTGATCCGCTGCGCGTACGGGTACGTCGCCGCGGTCGTGTACCCGTCGAGGATCCACTTGATCCGCCCGTCGACCACGGCCGGGTACGGGTCGCCGTCGATGGTGAGGAACGGCGCGACCTTCTCCACGCGGGAGCGCGGGTCACGCACGTACATCAGCCGCGAGTCCTTGTTGACCGCGTCGGAGAGCAGGAAGTTGCTCTCGGTGTTCTTGATCGCGAAGACCAGCCGGCGGAAGAACGACCCGATCGGCACGCCGCCGGTGCCCTCGTAGGTGTAGCGCTCCTCGGCGTTGTTGTTGTTGGGCTGCGGGCGGTCGAACTCGGTCTTCTTGTTCGCGTCCGCCTGCCCGACGATGGCGTACTCGGTCGACTGCTCGCCGAAGTACACCCGGGGCTGGTCGACCTTGATCTCCTCGGAGCTCGAGGCGCAGCCGGGCTGTTGGTCGTCGCCGAGGAAGCCGGAGACGAAGTACGGCAGGCCACCGCAGACGACCTGGTTGGCGGGGGCCGCCACCATGCCGTACCCGTGGGTGAAGACCGTGTGCCGGTTCAGCCAGTTCTGCTGCTGGGTGGTCAGCGCGTTGTCGTTGATCTCACGGACGCCGACCACGTAGTCCTGCGGCTTGTTGTTGGTCAGCGTGTAGCGGTCGACGTCCAGCTTGGGGCCGAAGTCGTAGAAGCCCCGGACCTGCTGCTGCTGGGTGTAGGCCTCGGAGACCAGCTGCGGGTCGATCAGCCGTACGTTCTGGGCGCTGGTGTCGGACGCCATCGTCGCCGGTGGCACCGTGGTCGACGCCGCGTACGGCCGGATCTCCGTCTCCGAGAGCCCGAACGCCGCCCTGGTGGCCTCGATCGACCGGGCGATGTACGGCGCCTCCTTGTCCGCCAGGCTCGGCTGGACCTGGAAGTTCTGCACCGCCAGCGGGTAGATGCCGCCGATCGCGACCGCGGAGATGGCCAGCAGCGCCAGGGAGACGCCGGGCCACACCAGGTTGCGCATCACCGCGTTGGAGAACACGACGATCGCGATGGCCACCACGATCGAGATGTAGGCCAGGATCTCCTTGGCCGGTAGCAGCGCGTTGACGTCGGTGTAGCCGGCGCCGTACAGGCCGGGTGAGACGTGCTGCTCCAGCAGCAGCGCCCGCTGGTCCAGGATGTACGCGACCGCCTTGAGCAGCACGAAGAACGCCACCAGAGTGGTCAGGTGGGCCCGCGCCGCCGCGGTCATCCGGTCGCCGACGCCCTGCAGGCGCACACCGCCGAAGATGTAGTGCACGGCCAGGGCGCCGAGCACCGACAGCACGATCGTGGTGAAGCCGACGCCGAGCACGTACCGCCAGAGCGGGTACTCGAAGATGTAGAAGCCGACGTCCACGTTGTGCTCGGGGTCCCGCACGCCGAACGGCTGGGAGTTCTGGAAGAGCATCCAGTCCTTCCAGCGGCTCTGCGCGGACAGGCCGGCGAAGAAGCCGATCACCACCGCGATGATCGTGATCCAGGTGCCGAGCCGCGGCTGGATCACCATCCGGTAGCGCTCGAGGGTGGCCTGCTCGGCCGAGTGCGGCCGCAGCAGCGGCCGGAGCCGGTAGGCCAGGTACAGGTTCGCTGCGATCACCAGGGCCATCAGCAGTCCGATGGCCAGGAAGAGCAGCAGCCGGGTCACCAGTACGCCGGTGAACACACCCGTGAAGTCGACCTCGTCGTACCACAGGTAATCGGTGTACGCGTCGATGCCCCAGCCGAGCAGGGTGAAAAGAAGGAAGACCCCGACGAGGACGCCGACGGTCACGCGACCGCGCCGGCTCATCCTCGGTAGAGGACTGTTACGCATGACCAACGTGAACCCCACAAAGTCGGACCGGTATTTCACATTACGGTGTTGCGTTGTTCCGTCCGGGGCAGGTGCGCCGATTGTTACTTCACGGGGCAGGGTTTCGGCGCGCCGCCAGAGGTGAAGGTCTGCAGGGCGGTCAGGGCGTCGTCCACCGTGGCCACCTCCGCCATGGTCAGGCCGGGCACAGCGTTGCGCATCGCCTCGGCGCAGTTGTCGGCGGGCACCAGGAAGAGCTTGGCGCCCGCGTCCTTCGCGCCGACCAGCTTCTGCGGGATGCCGCCGATCGGGCCCACGTTGCCCTCGTCGTCGATGGTGCCCGTACCCGCGATGATCTTGCCGCCGGTCAGGTCGGCCGGCCGCAGCTTGTCGATGATGCCCAGGGTGAACATCAGCCCGGCGCTGGGCCCGCCGATCTCGTCCAGGTCGATCTCGACGGTGAACGGGTGCGGCTGCTTCTTGTCGATGGCCACGCCGATGCGCGGGGTGTTGCTGCCCTCGGCAGCCTTGGTCTTGATGGTCGCGGTGGCGGCCTTGCCGGCCCGGGTGTAGCCGACCGTCAGCGCCGTGCCGGCCGGCTTGGCCTGCACCAGCTGGGTCAGCTTGTCGGGGCTCGTCACCGCAGTGCCGTCGACTGTCGTGATGACGTCGTCCTTCTGCAACACGCCGACCGACGGGCCGTCCTTGTTCACCTCGGTGACGAAGGTCTGCACCGGGTAGCCGAGCTCTCGCAGCGCCACCGTCACCGCGCTGTACTGCGACGACTTGAACTCCTCGGCGTTCTGCTCCTCGACCTGCTGCTCACTCTGGTCCGGCGGGTAGATCAGGTCACGCGGCACGACGGCCTGCTCGTCGCTGAACCAGCCGCGGATCGCCCAGACCAGCTCCACGCTCGGCTGGACCCCTACGGTGGTCAGCCGGAGCTGCCCCTGAGAGGTCGAGGTGTCCGCCTTCGTCACCTGGATCACCTCTTTGCCGTTGTCCGAACCGAGCGTGTTGACGGTCGGCCCCGGCTTCAGCACGACGTAGGGCAGGGGGAAGGCCATGACACCAACTGCCAGCAGTGCGGTGATCAGGGCGCCGAGGATGACCGTGACACCGCGACGTCTCATGCGCGTGACCGTACCAACCGACCCTGAGTTCTCTCTGAGCTGACACCGGCATTGCTCACCAGGGCCGCTGACACGCGTACGGTTGGGGTGTGCCTGATATCCCGTTCGGCTTCAGCCTGCCGGGCGCCCAGCCGCCCGACCCCTCCGACCCGCAGCAGATGCAGCAGTTCATGAATCAGCTGCAGCAGATGTTCGCCGCGCCCGGCAGTGGCCCGGTCAACTGGGATCTGGCCCGCCAAGTGGCGGCCAGCCAGCTGAGCGCCACCGGCGATCCCGCGGTGAACATGTACGAGCACAACGCCGTCGCCGAGGCCCTGCGCCTCGCCGACCTGTGGCTCGACCCCGCGTCCGCGCTGCCCTCCGGCATCCGCGACGCCACCGCGTGGAACAGAAACGAGTGGGTCTACAACACCCTCGAGGTGTGGAAGAAACTGTGCGACCCGATCGCGGGCCGCATGGTGGGTGCCATGGGTGACCTGGTGCCCGAGGAGGCCCGCGCCCAGCTCGGCCCGATGCAGTCGATGGTGGCCACCCTCGGTGGCGCCCTCTTCGGCGGCCAGCTCGGCCAGGCCCTCGGCCAGCTCGCGGCGGAGGTCCTCTCGGCCGGCGACATCGGCCTGCCGCTCGGCCCGGCCGGCACCGCGGCGCTGGTCCCGGCCAACATCAAGACCTACGGCGACGGCCTGGAGCTGCCCGAGGACCAGGTCCGGCTGTACGTGGCGCTGCGCGAGGCGGCCCACCAGCGACTGTTCCAGCACGTCCCATGGCTGCGCGCGCACGTGCTGAACGCGGTCGAGACCTACGCGAACGGCATCACGGTCAACCGGGAGGCGATCGAGGAGGCGATGAGCCGCGTCGACCCGTCCGACCCCGAGTCGATGCAGCAGATGGCGCTCGAAGGCATCTTCACGCCAGAGGACACCCCGCAGCAGAAGGCCTCTCTGGCCCGGCTGGAGACGGCGCTCGCGCTGATCGAGGGCTGGGTGGGCCACGTCGTGGACAGCGCGGCGGGCGACCGGCTGCCGTCGGTGGCGGCGCTGGGCGAGGCATTCCGGCGCCGGCGCGCGGCCGGCGGACCGGCGGAGCAGACCTTCGCGGCGCTGGTCGGCCTGGAGCTGCGGCCCCGGCGACTGCGCGAGGCCGGAGCGCTGTGGGCGGCGGTCACCGAGCACCGCGGGGTCGCGGGCCGGGACGCGCTGTGGGACCACCCCGACCTGCTGCCGACCGACGAGGACTTCGCCGACCCGCAGAAGTTCGCCCGGGCCCAGCTCGACTGGGACATCTCCGAGCTGGACAACCTGGGCGGGACCGACGAGACCGGCTCGGGCGCCGATAAGAACGAATAACAAGTAAAAGCGTGCGGTCGTGCCTGGTTGCATGGCACTGACCGTCGCTCCCGCCGATTGCCGGGTGGTTGCATGGCTTCCATCCGGCTTTCTGCTGCCCGCCCTTCTGCTGGTTGCATGGTGGGGCTCGGGGCGGCCTTCTCAGCCGCCGAGCAGGGCCCTGGTGTTTTCCCAGCCCTCCAGGGCCGGGTCCAGGGTTGCCAGGTCGTAGGGGCCTCGCAGCCGGCGCCAGTCGGCCGTTGATTCGACGAGGCTGGGCTGCGGCGCGCTTCTGCGCACTGTCATCGGTGTCGCCGTGTCCAGGTCGGTGTCCGTGAGCCATGCCGGGACCGGGAGGTTGCTGGCGAGGGCCAGCAGGCCGCTCTCCTGGCCGGTGGGCGCCACAGCCACGGGTTTGCTGCTGAGGGGTCGCAGGAGTTTGCCGAGGATCATGCCCGGCACGTCGGCGGCGTCGGCGGCCAGGACTGCGGCTTGGTTGTAGCCGTCCTTCTCGGCGGCTTTCAGAACCGGCAGCACGGTGGCTGTGGGGACTTCGTAGATCGGCATTCCGGGCCAGGCGATCTCGCGGGCCAGGCCGAGGTCGTCGGCGGTGGCGGCGATGGCCGGCTCGGCCTGGGCCAGCCGGGCCAGCAGGTCGACGACGTCTTCGGCCAGGGCGGCGCGCCATTGCTCGAGCCCGGTTCCGGGCGGGCTCCAGGTCACCGGATTCAGCAGCGCCACCACGACACGTTTGGTCACGACTCGAAGGCTAGCCCGGCACACAGCCCGGCCCCGGCGCACACCGCGGCCGGGCGCATGCCCACCGGCCTGACGGCTCCGCGCAGACCCAAGGGCCTAGCGCACGCCCACCAGCCCTGCGGCCCGGCGCAGACCTAGCGGCCCGGCGCAAACTCGGCGGGCAGGTGGGCGTCGGGCGGTCAGTCGTCGGCCAGGACCAGGCCGGTTGCTGCCGAGATGCCTTCCAGGTAGCCGCGGGCGCGTTCGGCCTTCGGGTAGCGGCTGACCAGCTCCCAGAACTGCGCGTTGTGGCTGGGCACGACCAGGTGGGCCAGCTCGTGCAGGAGCACGTAGTCGATCACCCAGTCCGGCATCTCCTGGATCCGGTGGGAGATGCGGATCGTGGCGTCGTCCGGGGTGCAGGAGCCCCAGCGGCCGTTCTGGTTGGTCACCCAGCGGACGCTGGCGGGCACGATGTCCCCGGAGTGGTCCGGCAGGTAGCGGGAGATCAGGCGGCGGGCGCGCATCAGCAGTTCGCTGTCCGTGCGTCGGATGCGTTCCTCGCGGGCGGCCAGGCGCTCGAGCATCCGCGCCACCCACTCGGTCTCCTCGGCACGGGAGAACCGGTCGGGAATCAGGACGACGACGCGCTCGCCCTCCCGGTACGCGGACACCGTGCGACGCCGGCGCTGGCTGCGCCGCACTTCGACGACAGGCTTGCGCGTCCTGGCCATTACCGGCTCGCGCGGCCCAGACTGGGGTTCACATTGCGACGTTAATGTGTCAGGGCCAGGTCAGCGCAAGGGTACGAGAAACGCCACCCTCCCAAAATGTGACCTACGCCCCAGTAAATCCGAAAAATATTTCTCCGCGCGCACCAGGGCCGCCGCAGACGCCCACGGTATCCGAAGAAACGACCATACTCCGGTCGGGTCAAACGTCCTGTTTCAGATGATCTGGAGTAAATCGTCGGCGTGTCTACCCGTATGTTCCCAAAAAGGATCATCTCGCCCGGCACACTCAGGCCGTCGACGACACAGTCGACGCTGCGCTGACATGGAATGGGCCCGACCTGGGTAGTGACCGCCCCGAGCGGGTGGCCACATTCACGTGGTCGCGGAGCGGTCCAGCGCCGAACACAGATCGCGGCCTGACGCCGTGAGCCAGGCGCCGGGCCAACCCGGCTGACAACATGACGAGGAGGAACCGTGGCCGACACCACGTACAACGGCTACTGCGTGAAGTGCAAGGAGAAGCGCGACTTCCAGGGCACCGTCGAGGTCTCGAAGACCGGCATGAACATGGCCAAGGGCAAGTGCCCGGTCTGCGGCACGACGGTCAACCGGATCCTGGGCAAGGCCAAGGCCTGACCGCGCCGGACAAGCAAGGACGGGGGCGACCATTTCGGTCGCCCCCGTCGCCTTTCGCACCCCGTGTCACCCGTACGGGTCCGTAACCAGTTACCACCTCAACACGTTAAGTGATTGAGCCGCTTCCCCACCTGCCTGTGGATAACTCGCAGATTCCTGTGGATAACCCTGTCCTCAGGCGGTGCGCCCCCTGTGGACAACCAATCCGCTGTGCGCTGAGGTCGTGACACCGTGTCATGTCATGAGCCGTACGCCGCTACCCCGGCCCACCCTGCTGCCGGGACTCCCCCGCATCTGGCGCACCCCGCACACGCTGCAGCTGGGCCTCGATCCGGCTCACGCCGTACTCCTCGATCTGCCGGAGCCGCGAGCGGCCCGCCTGCTCGATCTGCTCGACGGCTCCCGCTCTGAGCGGCTCGCCGTGGCGCGGGCCGGCGCTCTCGGCCTGCCGCCCGACGAGGCCGCCGCCCTGCTCGACACCCTGCACACGGCCGGCCTGGTGGTGCCCGCCCGGAGCCTGTTCCCACCGGCGATGCCGGGCCGGCTGACCGCTGAGGCCGCCGCCCTGGCCTTCTCCGGAGCGACTACCTCACCGGCCCACACTCTGCGCCGACGCGCCGCGGCCCGGGTCGTGGTCACCGGCCCCGGCCGCCTGGCCGCCGGCGTCGCGGTCGCCCTGGCCGCCGCCGGCGTCAACCACGTCCACCCCGACCTGTCCGGCACGGTGACCAGCCACGAGCTCCCGGGCGGCCCGCTCACCGAGGCCGACCTCGGCCGGCCCCGGGCCGAGGCCGTGGCGGCCGCCATCGAACGCGCGGCCACCAAAACCCGAACCCGTCCGGTACGCCGCGGAGCAGCATCACTGGTCATCCAGCTGGCCCACGATCACCCCGCCACCCGGCCGCCCGTCACCAGCGCCCACCGCAACCGCCCCCACCTCACGGCGACGATCCGCGAAGGCACGGTGATCGTCGGCCCACTGCTGCTCCCCGCGGCCACGCCGTGCCCGACCTGCATCGCCCTGCACCGCGCCGACCGCGCCTCCACCTGGCCCCGCACCGCCCCCGACCCGACGCCGGTCACCATCGAGCCCTGCAGCGTCGCCACCCTGCTCGCAGCGGTCGGCTACCTCACCGCAGAAGCCCTGACCCACCTGGACGAAGGCACCCCCCAAACCCTCGGCGCGGAGGTGGCCATCACCGCCCCGGGCCACTTCCGCCGCCGCACCTGGCCACCCCACCCCTCCTGCCCATGCACCCGTCCCCGATGACCCCGACCAATCCGCTCCACCTGCCGCCACCACCGCCCCTCCCGGGCAGCCGGCACGACTGCCCGATCGGCGCGACGTCGCCATCACCGCCCAGGCCCTACCGCGCGCCAGCCACCCCACCCCCGCAGCAGGCACGACCAGCCCAATCGGCGCGACGTCGCCATCACCACCTCATGTCCCCACCGCCACGCCCAGCCACCCACCCGTGCGGCCGGCACGACCGGCCCAATCGGCGCGGAGCCGCTATCACCGCCTCCGGCCACCCCACCGCCCAGCCATCCCACCCCTCCTGCGCAGCCGGCACGACCAGCCCGATGCGCGCTGAGTGGCCATCACCACCGCCGCGCCCCCAGCCCTCCCGCCCTTCCGCTCAGCAGGCACGGCCAGCCCGATGGGCGCGGAGTGGCCATCCCTACCGCCGCGCCCCAGCCGTCCGCCCCCTCCCGGGCAACCGGCACGACCGGCGCCGAGAGGCCATCACCGCCCCGGGGCCACCCCCACCGCCGCGTCCGGCTCTGCCCGCCCCGCGGCAACCGGCACGACCGGCCCGGCCAGCGCCGAAAAGGAGGCGTGGGTCACACCGAGACGTCATTGATGGGCGATGATCGGACTTTTGGCACGTCCCGGCTCGAACAAGAGCCGCGGGAGCGGTTGATCCGCGCCGCGTCGGTCACAATGATCTGGTGACCGACATTCCGCGTCGTGCAGCGTCCCGCACCGCCAAGCTCGCCGCACTGCCTCTCGGCTTCGCCGGGCGCACCGTGCTCGGCCTCGGCAAGCGGGTGACGGGCATCGCGACGGACGTCATCTCCGCCGACATCCAGCAGCGCACCGCCGAGCAGCTGTTCAGCGTTCTCGGTCAGCTCAAGGGCGGGGCGATGAAGTTCGGGCAGGCGCTGTCGGTCTTCGAGGCCGCGATGCCCGAGGAGATGGCCGGGCCGTACCGGCAGGCGCTCACCAAGCTGCAGGAGGCCGCCCCGCCGATGCCGGTGGCCAACGTGCACAAGGCGCTGGCCGAGCAGCTCGGTGCCGACTGGCGGGACAAGTTCGCCGAGTTCGACGACAGTCCGGCCGCCGCGGCCAGCATCGGCCAGGTGCACCGGGCGGTGTGGAAGCTGCCGCCCAGCCGCAAGGGCGCCAAGCCCAAGACGCTCGACGTCGCGGTGAAGGTGCAGTATCCGGGCGCCGGCGAGGCGTTGCTGGCCGATCTCAAGCAGCTCAGCCGGCTGGCCGGCATGTTCAAGATCATTCAGCCCGGCATGGACATGAAGCCGCTGCTCGCCGAGTTGCGCGAGCGGATCACCGAGGAGCTCGACTACGCCCTGGAGGCGGAGGCCCAGACCGCGTTCGCCGCCGGTTATGCCGACGACCCGGAGATTTTCGTGCCACGGGTGGTCGCCTCGGCACCCCGGGTTCTGGTGACCCAGTGGGTCGAGGGCATCCCGCTGTCGAAGGTGATCAGCGAGGGCACCGAGGCGGAACGCGACGAGGCCGGCCGGTTGATGGCGACGCTGCACTTCTCGGCGCCGGCCCGGACCGGTCTGCTGCACGCCGACCCGCACCCCGGCAACTTCCGGATCCTGCCCGACGGCCGGCTCGGCGTCATCGACTTCGGCGCGGTGGCCCGGCTGCCCGGCGGCCACCCGGAGCCGATCGGCCGGCTGGTCCGGCTCGCCCTCGACGGCGACGCCCACGGGGTGGCCGAGGGGCTGCGGGACGAGGGTTTCATCAAGCCCGACGACGAGCTGGACGCCGAGGCGGTGCTCGCCTTCCTGCGCCCGATGATCGAGCCGGTGGCGGTCGACGAGTTCCGCTTCACCCGCGCCTGGATCCGTGGCGAGGCGACCCGGCTGTCCAGCCCGAAGTCGCCGGCCTTCCAGCTCAGCCGCAAGCTCAACCTCCCGCCGTCGTACCTGCTGATCCACCGGGTGACGCTGGGCTCGATCGGCGTGCTGTGCCAGCTGGAGGCCCAGGCGCCGTACCGGTCGATCCTGCAGAAGTGGCTGCCCGGCTTCGCCCCGGTCGCCTGACGCGTTCCGATGTCCACGCGCCTGATCGAGCTCGGTGACGCGCCCGCGCTGAGCGCTGCGGTGCGGGACAACCGGGACTTCCTCGCCCCGTGGGAGCCGGCGCGCGACGAGAACTACTTCACCGAGGCGGGCCAGCGCGAAGTGATCACCATCCTGCTGCGCGGCTTCGCCGAGGGCACGAGCTTGCCGCACGTCATCCTCGACGGGCGTCAGGTGGTCGGCCGGATCACGCTCAGCGGCATCGCCCGCGGCCCGTTCCAGTCGGCCAACCTGGGCTACTGGGTGGGAGCGGCCGCGAACGGCCGAGGGCTGGCGACCGATGCCGTACGCGAGATCGCTCGCCTCGCCTTCACCGGGCTGAAGCTGCACCGCATCGAAGCGGGCACCCTGCTGCACAACGCGGCCTCCCAGAAGGTCCTCGCCCGCAACGGCTTCGTCCGCTTCGGCACAGCCCCGAAATACCTCAAGATCGCCGGCGAATGGCAGGACCACGCCATGTTCCAGCTCCTGACGCCCCACCCGGGATCATGAGCTGGACCGCGGCGATGGCACGCCAGCGCCGCGCGGCGCTGATCACCGCGGTGGTGCTCGGCGCGATCGCGGTGACGGATGCGATCCGTGCGGCCCAAAAGCCGGTGCCGCCGCGGTCTTCGTAGTGGTCTTCACGCTCGCCGGTGTGGCGTTCATCGCCGAAGCTGTCGGCTGGTCCCGGGCGCCCGGCGACCGCGACGGCGGCTGAATAGCGGTCGTGGCCCCGATCGGCTTGCTTGTGCTGAGCTTCACGGTGCTGGTCTGGCGGGGCATCGGCATCACGCTCACCGCCGAAGGCATCCACGCCAGGCGCGAGACCGGCAGTGCCTTCATCCCGCGGATCGCCCTGTCCCGGAACAACCCGCCCCGGCCGCGCCGCCCGACGATTACCACCTCGACCTCACCGTCACCGATCCCGGCCTGGTGACCGGATCGCCTTCGCAGGCACCCGACCAGCATTCGCCGCGGCGGCCATCCGCCACTACGTGACCCATCCGGCCGAACGCGCCACGATCGGCACCGAGCCCGGGCACCGCAGGCTTGTCGACCTCCTCGAAATACCACCCCCGAAGCCGGCCCGCCGCCGCGTCCTTCCGGCCGCTCTGCTGTGCGTGGTCGCGGGGTCCGTCGACAGCTGGTGGATCTGGCGTTTCGGCCGCCGACGGCGTCATCGTGGACGTTTTGCGCCGGAAGCTTCGGTAAGGGGTGCCGGGCGTAGCCCGGTGAGCGCGACCTGGCAACCACCTGGCAGGGAGCGAAGCGACCGGTCCCCGCGGGAGCGACGGTCCGAACCCCGACGGACCGTGGCAAGGCAATATCTGATCTTGATCTCGAAGTCCGCGGAGGACAAGCGCGTACAAGAAAGGGGGCCCGCCCGCGGAGTGCGCGGACGGGCCCATCGGGTTCATCGCTCAGAGGCGTCCACCCAGTTCACGAGCAGCCCGGTGCCGGGCCTCCATCGCGATCTGACGGGCGGGTCGGTGTGCCTCAGGGTGAAGGTCGGCCTGAGGCCGACGCATTCGTGCGCGTGAGAGCGCTTCGTGGATGAGTTTCACCTTCGGGGTTCCATTCGTGTTCACGACTGTGTTTTTCCGTCTCTGGTCAGTGGATGGCGGGTGGAAGTCTCAGGCCGCGAGGCGGACCGAGTTGCGGGACTCGAGGCCGTTCGCGGCGAGCCGCTCGTCGACCTCGACCTGGAGCTCGGCGTCGCGGGCGACGTCGACCTTGCGGGGACGGCCACGGGGCCGCTTGCGCGGCACGACGGCGCCACGCTCAAAGATCTCGCCGCCCCAGACACCCCAGGGCTCGTTCCGCTCGACCGCGCCGGCGAGGCACTCGACGCGCAGCGGGCAGTCCCCGCAGAGCGACTTGGCCAGTTCCAGCTGGGCCGGGGAGTCCGAGAACCAAAGGTCCGGGTCGAACTTCCGACAGGGCAGGTTTGCCTCGAGCTCGACGCTCACGTCGAGTGGGGCCAGCGCCAGACTCATAAAGCCCGGTCACCTCTCTCTTCTTCTCGATCTTCTGGATCGCGATACAGGTCGTGCACCGGCCGGTGAGCCGGCAAAAAATTAGGCCGCGGATCCCGGTTACGGGTTCCGCGGCCTCGAGGTGAGCCGGATGGTCTTTTCAGACCGGCCTTCCTCGAGGCGGGACACCGCTGGCACCAGCCGTCATGCGCTTGGCGACGCCGTTGCTGCCCACGAACCCACTGGTCCCGTTGCTTCCGTCGACATCAACCAGGATCCGGACCAGCTCGGCCTGGATCTGGACCTGGTGCGCCTGCGAAACGGGAGCCCGCTCAGCGGTCAGCAGCGCCACGGGGGCGGATGCCGGCAGCCACGAGACGGACGGAGCGCAGACAGCAGCAAGCAGCGTCGACGGTCGCTCGATCGTGTAGTTGAGCTTCACCGGTGCCACCTCCTCCATCGCCTTGCGCTCGAGTCGTGCTCTTCAGACCTTTGATGAGCATGGTTTTAACCCGTGCTCATCAAGGTGTGCACTGAGGCTAAGCCCGGCCGCGGGGCGAGGGCAAACGAATTAACGGACTAGTTTTCAAAGTTTTCTGACGCGGGCTCCGCGAGGCTCTCGCCACCCACCAGAGCGAACACCGCGGCGCCGTACTGGCCCAGCTTGCGGGGGCCGATCCCGGCGATGGCCAGCAGCTCCGGCGGGGTGGCCGGCTTGCGCTCGGCGATCGCCACGATCGTGGCATCTGTGAACACCACGTAAGCAGGAACTTTCTGCTCCGCCGCGGTGCTCGCGCGCCAGGCCAGCAGGCGCTCGTACAGCTCCTCGTCGAGGTCCGACGGGCAGGTGGGGCAGCGGCCCAGCTTGCGGTCGGCGCCGGCCATCAGCGTCGCCCCGCAGATCCGGCAGGAGACCACCGTGCTGCGGCGATTGACGGGTTTCCGACTGCCGCCCGCGACGCTTGCTTTTTCCAGCCCGGTGCGGGTGCTGCCCAGCTGCGGCAGGAACCGGCACGGTCGCCGCGCCCGGCCGCCCGGCGAGCGGCTCTGGCCGTAGGACAGCCAGAGCCACTGCCGGGCCCGGGTCACCCCGACATAGAGCAGGCGGCGCTCCTCCTCCAGCTGCTCGGGGGTTTTCGCGTACGTCGTCGGCAGCGTGCCCTCCGCCAGCCCTACGAGGAACACGGCGTCCCACTCCAGGCCCTTGGCGGAATGCAGCGAGGCCAGCGTCACGCCCTCGACCGTGGGGGCGTGCTGCTGCTCGGCCCGGTGGGCCAGCTCGGCACAGAACGCCGACAAGGACACGTCGTGCTGCACGGCGCCGGCCTGGCCCAGTGGCAGCAGGTCGGGCGTACGGGCGTACTCCTCGGCCAGGGCGACCAGCGCCGCCAGGGCCTCCCACTGCTCACGCTGCGCCCCGCCCGGCGGGGGCTGGTCGGGGGCCCAGCCGGTCGCCGAGAGCGCCTCGACGACGGCCTGGACCAGCGGGGTCTCCCCCGGGGTGGACCGCACGGCCGAGCGCAGCGCGATCATCGCCTGGCGCACCTCGGTGCGCTCGAAGAAGCGCTCGGCGCCGCGCACGACGTAGGGCACCTCCAGCTCGGCGAGCGCCTTCTCGTAGGCCTCGGACTGCGCGTTGGTGCGGAACAGCACCGCGATCTCGCTGGCCGGGGTGCCCGCGCCGATGAGGTCGCGGCAGCGGCGGGCGACCGCGACGGCCTCGGCCGGCTCGTCCGGGAAGATCTTGAGGTCCGGCTCGGCGCCGGGCGGGCGCTGGCCGACCAGTTCGAGGCGCAGTTTGGCCTCGGTGCCGCGGGCCTGCTTGATCACCGCGTTGGCCAGGCCGACGACCTGGGGCGTCGAGCGGTAGTCGCGGACCAGGCGGACGACCACCGCGTCGCGGCGCTGGCGGGGGAAATCGACCAGGTACGCCGAGGTGGCGCCGGTGAACGAGTAGATGGTCTGGCTGGCGTCGCCGACCACGGTGATGTCGTCGCGGCCGCCCAGCCAGGCGTCGAGCAGCCGCTGCTGGAGCGGGTTGACGTCCTGGTATTCGTCGACGACGAAGTGCCGGTACTGCGAGCGGACCTGCTCGGCGACGTCGGAGTGCTCCTCGATGCCCCAGACGGCGGCGCGCAGCATGTCCTCGAAGTCGATGACGCCCTGCCGGCGCTTGAGGGCCTCGTACGCCGTGAAGACCTCGGCGACCTTGGCGGCCTCGTACGGCGGCTCGCGCAGCGCCTTGGCCGCGGCGACGACGTACTCCCCCGGCTCGACCAGGGACGACTTGGCCCACTCGATCTCGCCGGCCAGGTCCCGGGCCGCCGTGCGGTCGGCGCGGATGCCGACCCGGTTGGCCGCGAGGGCGACGAGGCGGGCCTTGCTCTCGACCAGCTCGGGCATCGCCCGGCCCTCGAGCAGCCGGGGGGCGAAGTAGCGCACCTGGCGCAGCGCCGCCGCGTGGAACGTGCGGGCCTGCACCCGGCCTGCCCCGAGCGCGGTGAGCCGGGCCCGCATCTCGGCGGCGGCCCGGGCGGTGAACGTGACAGCGAGGATGTGCCGCGGGCTGATCTCGCCGTTGAGGGTGCGGTAGGCGATCCGGTGGGTGATGGCCCGGGTCTTACCCGTGCCGGCCCCGGCGAGGATGCAGACCGGCCCGGCGGGAGCGGTCACGGCCCGCCGCTGATCGGGGTCGAGCCCGGCAAGCACGCGTTCGGCTGTCACAACCGGGAATCATGGCACCCCGGTCCGACGTTTCACGTGATGGCGTACCGCCATGTGATGTCTCCGAAAGGATCCCGTGCGATGTTGACCATGTACTCGACGTCCTGGTGTGGCTACTGTCACCGGCTCAAGTCGCAGCTCGACCGGGAGGGCATCCAGTACGACGTCATCGACATCGAGCAGGACCCGGCCTCGGCCGAGTTCGTGATGGGCGTCAACGGCGGCAACCAGACCGTGCCGACCCTGCGCTTCGACGACGGGTCCGCGCTGACGAACCCGTCGATCGTGCAGGTCAAGGAGCATTTGGCCGCCATCTCCGCCTAGCGGAGCCGGGTCGCGGCGGGGGCCGGTCGCAGTGCGGCCGGCCCCGTCCGCGTCACGGGATCAGCGCGGGGATGCTCGAGTCGAGAAGGCCCTGGCGCTTGAGCTCGCCGTAGAGCGGCGTGGTCTCGGGGTAGTGACCCCAGGCGTGGTCGCCGCTGCCGTCGCCGGCCCCGCCGAGCAGCTGCTTCTGCACCGGCGTGAACGAAGCCCACTCGGGCGTGTTGGGCAGGTCCGCGACCTCGTCGCGGCCGGCCACCCAGCGGTAGGTGTAGCCGAAGAAGGCGCCCACCCGGGTGATCGGCGAGTAGTTGTCCGAACGCGCGTGCCACAGCCGCCGGTCGAAGACGACCAGGTCGCCCGGGTTGGCGGTGATCTGCAGCGCACCCTCGGGCTGCGGCCACGGGACGCCACGCGAGGGCGGGCCCGGCAGCCAGTTGGTCAGGTGGCTACCCGGCAGGACGGTGAAGTTGCCCCGGCCGGTCTCGCTCACGTCGGACAGCCAGTAGGCCAGCTTCACCGACATCCGCGGGCGCGGGTCGGTCTCCAGCTCACGGTTCTGACGGCCGCCGTCCTGGTGCCAGTGCCACCATTCCTTCTGCTGCTCGTGGATCTGCGGGTGCACATCCACGTGCGAGTGGTAGACGTGCACGTTCCAGCCGAGGATCGACCAGATGTACTTGAACGCCTTGGGGTGATCCAGCAGGAACGCCAGCTCCGGGTTGTTGGTGACCGCGGAGAGCTGGTGCAGCGCGCCGTTGGCGCCGAGGCCGCCCTCGCGGGCCACCTTCTCCTTGGTGCGCAGGATCGCGGTGCGCGCGATCGCGACCTCGTCCTCGGTCAGCACCGCCGGGATGACCAGGAAGCCGTCGCGGTCGAACCGCTCGCGTTCCTCGGCCGTCATCGGCGTCCAGGTCTGCTCAGCAAGCAGGGACATCTATCTACCTCTTCCTCCGTGTCTGCTCTACCAGACGCTGGAGTGTCCCCCGTCCGTTGCTAAGTGGGTGTGAAGAATTCTTTGATTAGAGAAATGTGAATCTCTTATCGGGGGAAATCGCCCAACCATCGCTCAACGAGATAAAAGGCGATGGACGACCGCATGGGCAGATTCATCCGTACGCCGCTCTCCGGCTCCACGTAGTCGCCGGCGATCATCCGGGTGATGTCCTCCCGGGTGAACCAGCGCGCCTCGTCGATCTCGTCGGGATCGACCGTGATGGGCTGATCCCGGTCCGCGACCGCGGTGTAGCCCAGCATCAGCGAGCCCGGGTACGGCCAGGACTGGCTGCCCTCGTACTGCCAGGAGCGCAGCCGGACGCCGACCTCCTCCTGGACCTCACGCACCACGGCGGCCTCCGCCGACTCGCCCGGCTCGACGTAACCGGCCAGGCAGGAGAACCGGCGGACGCCTCCGGTCTCGGGCCAGGCCGCGTTGTGGCCCAGCAGGCAGCGGCCCTGCGCACCCGGCACGCCGTCGTGCACCAGCACGATCATCGCCGGGTCGGTGCGCGGCCACATGGCCCGGCCCTCGGCGTCCACCCGGGACCAACCCGCCTCGATGACCGTGGTGGGCTGGCCGTTGCGCGGAGAGAACCGGTGGCTGGCATGCCAGTTGCCCAGGGCCGCGGCGGTGGTCAGGATGCCGGCGTCCCGGGGGTCGAGGCGGTCACCGATGTCGCGCAGGGTATGCGCCTCGGCGTCGTCGGCCGTGGGCAACGGGGCGTCGATCGCGAAGATCGGCACCCCGGCCGGGTCGACCCCGAGGAACAGGCGCTCACCCTCGGGCGCCGCGTCAGCGCCGACGAGCACCAGCGTCGGGGTGCCGTCCGGGCGCTCGGTGACCAGCGCCCGGCCGCCCTTGGCGATGTCGATGACCAGCACCAGGCCGGTCTTCCAGGCCTGGGCCAGCCAGTCGTCGTCGGTGCGGTGGTGCGCCGCCCGGTCCAGGCTGGTCCGGGCGAGCGGCGGGACGGCCGGCCCCGGCTGCTCCCCCACGTCGGGTTGCTCACCGGTGCCGGACGCTGCCACGGACTCGCTCACGCGGCCCCGCGTTCCACCGGGGTCAGGGCGGCCAGCGGTGCCTCGACCTTGTCGGCGTCGCCGAGCACCACCGTGACCGCCTGCGAGGGCGCCAGATACTTGGCCGCCGCCTCGGTGACCTGCTCACGGGTGGCCGCGGCCAGTGCCGCCGAGTGCTCGCTCAGGTAGTCCAGCCGCAGGCCGAAGCTCGCGTAGATGCTGGCCAGCCCGGCCAGTCCGGCCTGGGTGGACATGCCCAGCCGCAGGGTGCCCAGGGCATAGCGGCGGGCCTGCTCCAGCTCCTCCTCGCCCGGCGGCAGGCTGGCCACCCGGCCCAGCTCGTACAGGGTCTCGAGCATCGCCGGGCCGGTCACCTCGGTGGCCACCTCGGCCGCCACCACCAGCGCGGAACCGGCGACGAAATGCTCGATCGAGCTGTGCGGGCCGTACGTGTAGCCCTTGTCCTCGCGGATGTTCTCCACCCAGCGCGACGAGAAGTAGCCGCCGAAGACCATGTTCGCCAGCTGCAGCGCCGCATACTCCGGGTCGGTGCACGACACCGCCGGCAGCGCCATCCGCAGCGACGACTGCACGGCGCCGGGCCGGTCGACCAGCAGCAGCGGGCCGGGCTCCAGCTCCGGCGTGGGCGGCACGTTGCCGTCGCGGCTCGGGCCGATCCAGCCACCCAGCGCCTTCTCGGCGGCGTCGATCGCCTTCTCCGGGTTGAGGTCGCCTACCAGCACCAGCACCGCGCCGTCCGGGCGGACCCGGTCGGCGTGCAAGGCCCGCAGCTGTGCTGGGCGGACACCCTTGACCTGCTCCGGCTCCGGCGTCTGCACCGCGTACGGGTGCCGGCCGTACATCCGGTGCAGCAGCGCCGTACGGGCCAGGTGGGCCGGCTGGCTCTGGGCGACCTGGATGTGGTCGACCAGGCGGTCCCGCTCGGTGGCCACCTCCTCGGCCGGGTACGTCGGGTCGGTCAGCACCGCCGCCAGGATCTCCAGCATCCGGTCGAGGCCGGCAGCCAGCGAGTTGCCGGTGACGAGCAGCCGGTCCGGGTCCAGCCCGGCCGACAGCCCACCGCCGACGGCCTGGAGCTCGGCCGCGATGTCGATGCTGGACATCGTGGCCGTACCGGTGAACAGCGCCTGGGACAACAGGGTGGCCCGGGCCAGCGGCGCCCGGCCGAACGGCACCCGCAGCCGCATCTCGATCAGCGGCACCGCCTGGCGCCGGATCGCGATGACCGTCAGGCCGCTGCTGAGCTTGCGCTCGGCCTGCTTGGGCAGCTTGAGCTTGGAGTCCGGAATCAGCTCCGGCAGTTGTCGCGCAGTCACTGGTTGGCTCCCGGGAGGACCTCGATGGTGGAACGGCGCTCCGGCCGCAGGGTGGCCGCGGCGGCGACGATCTGCGCCTCGGTGACCTCACCGACCAGCCGGGGCAGCTCGTTGAGCAGCTGCGGGCGGCCGCGCTGGGTTTCCAGGACGGCCATCGGCAGCGCCCGGCCGAGCACGGCGTCGGTGTCGCGCAGCAGGTGGGTGGCCATCCGGGCCTGGGTGCGGGCGAGCTCGCCCGGAGCCATGCCGCCGGTGGCGAGCCGGTCCAGCTCCTCGTCGATGGTGCGCAGCACCTTGTCCGCGTCGCCGCCGGGCGGCATGTGCGCCTGCAGCAGCATCGCCGTGGGGTTGCGGACCTGGTACTCGTCGCCCATGAAGCCGATGTAGCCGCCGACGCTGGTCACCGTCCGGTCGCGCTGCACCAGCCGCTCGACCAGCCGGGACGCGTCGCCGTCGGTCAGCACCTCGGCCAGCACCACGTACGGCAGGTAGGCCTCGAACTCGGCGATCGGGTCGGGCAGCCGCCAGCCGCTGGCCACCGCGGGCAGCGGGGCGAGCCGGTCGGTGTACGCCTCCCGGCGCTCGCCGTCGATGTCGGGCTCGGCGAAGTCCGGCAGGTCGGGCTTGCCCCGGGCCGGCACGTCGCCGAAGTGCCGCTCGATCAGCGTGGTCGCCTGGGCCACGTCGAAGTCACCGGCCACCGCGAGCACGGCGTTGCCGCTGGCGTAGTACTTGTCGAAGAACTCCTCGGCGTCGGCCACGGTCGCATGGTCCAGGTCGCCGAACGAGCCGTACCCGTCATGGGCGTTGGCGAAGGTCTCGAACATCACCGGGGGCAGTCGCAACCACGGGAAACCGCCGTACGGGCGGTTCATGACGTTGACCCGGATCTCCTCCTTGACCACGTCGACCTGGTTGCGCAGGTTCTCCTCGGTCAGGCGGGGGCCGCGCATGCGGTCGGCCTCCAGGAACAGCGCCCGTTCGAGGGCGCCGGAGGGCAGCACCTCGAAGTAGTCGGTGTAGTCGAGATGGGTCGAGCCGTTGAAGCTGCCGCCGGCTCCCTGCACGTGCCGGAAGTGCGCCAGCTTCTCCAGATTCTCCGAGCCCTGGAACATCAGGTGCTCGAAGAGATGGGCGAAGCCGGTGCGTCCCTCCGGTTCGGAGCGGATGCCGACGTCGTAGACGACCGCCACACCGACCACGGGAGCGCTGCGGTCGGGTGTGAGGACCACCCGCAGACCGTTGTCGAGGGTGAAGCGTTCCACCGGATACTTCGTCGCGGGAATCTTCATTTTGCGCGCCACACCAGAGAATCTAACCCCCCGGAGCGGCGCGTGTCCGATCCGTGGTCCGGCGCTCTCGATCGGCGGTGCTAGCTTTCGCGTAGTGAGTCCGTGACGCGAGGTAAATGCTTCGATATCCTGTCGCGTCCGATCCACCACCACGACGGGGAGACTGACCAGTGCCGGTACGGCTGCGCCTGGAGTGCGATTCGACCGCCGACGCGGAGTCGCTGCATCGCTGGTTGCGCCGGGAGCAGGCGGTCCGCGTCGACGGCGGTCTGGCCCTGGGCGGCGGCGACGATCCCGAGTTGATGGGCACGCTGCTCGACGTGCTGACCCTGATCATCGGCAGCGGGCTGTCCGCCGGCCAGCTGGCCCTGGCCGTGGCCAGCTGGCGCGACTCCCGGCGGCCGGCGCCCACGGTGACGATCACCCACACCGCGGCCGACGGCACGGTCACCCGGATCGACGTGGCCGACCACACGTCGCTGGCCGTCGCGCTGACCGAGCTCGAGCAGCGCGAGCAGAAGTAGTCGCATGACGGACGTCACAGACCCGGCCGCGGCCCAGCTCGTCCTCATCGGGGTCTCGGCCTACCGGCGGCTCTTCGAGCTGCCCGCCGCCCGGCGCAACGTGACGGATCTGCGCGACCTCTTCCAGCACGAGGACCTGTGGGGAGTGCCGCCGGAGAACTGTCACGTGCTGCTCGACCCGGAGTCCCCGGCCGAGGTGAGCCGCGCGATCCGGCGGGCCGCGGCGGCGGCCGGCAGCGACGGGTTGCTGCTGGTCTACTTCGCCGGCCACGGGCTGGTCGACGTGGACGACGACAACCTGATCCTCGGGCTGCCCGGCTGTGACCCCGAGGCGCCCTACGAGCGGGGCGTCCCGTACGACTGGATCCGCCGGGCCGTCGCCGACACCCGGGCCCGCCGCCGGGTCGTGATCCTCGACTGCTGCTACTCGGGCCGAGCCGGGTCCGAGCTCGGCGGCGACGGCAGCGGCACGGACGCGGTCGCCGACAAGGCCGAGACCGAGGGCACCTGCCTGCTGGTCTCCGCGCCGGCCAACCGCCCGGCCATGGCGCCGCGCGGCGAGGTGCACACCGCGTTCACCGGCGAGCTGATCCGGCTGCTGCGCGACGGTCTGCGGCCTCCGCCGCCGGAGGCCGTGCCGGCCACGCTGACTGTCCACACCGTCTGGCGCACGATCCGCCGGGCGATGCTGCGCCGCGGCTTCGAGCGTCCCGAGCTGCGGGCCCGGGACTCCGGCGGCGAGATCGCCCTGGTGCACAACCCGGCCGCGCCCCGGCACAACCTGGCCGGCGGCGTGCTGTACGCGGCCCCCTGGTTCGTCGACGAGGACCTCGGCCAGCGCGCGATCCTGGTGCTGCGGCACAACCAGACCGGTGCGCTCGGCGTGTGCATCACCCAGCCCGCCGGCGACATCCCGGAGGAGTTCCCGGAGGCCTGGCGCCCGCTGCTGCGCAACCCGGCGATGCTGTTCCACGGCGGTCCGGTGGCCCGCGACGGCTACATCGTGGTGACGCTGCTGCGGACCGGCGCAGCCAAGCCCCTGCGCTTCACCCCCATCCGCGAGCGGCTCGGCACGCTGGCGTTGTCGGCGGTCCCGGAGGACGTCGCCGACACGGTCGACACGATGCGCGTCTTCGTCGGATACCTCGGCTGGCGCGCCGGTGAGCTGGAGGAGTTCCTCGACCGCGGGGCGCTGATCGCCAGCCGGCACACCGCCCGGCAGGTCTTCACCGAACGGCCCGGCGAGCTGTGGCAGTCCCTGCAGGCGGCCCGATGACCGACCCGGGCGAAGGACTCAGCGCGGGTGAGGTGCTGCTGCTGGACCGGCTCACCGCCGGGCTGCGCGACGTCGACCAGATCACCCTGCTGCTCGGCTCCGGCGTGACGGCCGGCGTCATCCCGCGGGTGCAGGGCGTCCTGGACATCGCGGACAGCTTCGCGGCCGGGCGCAACGACGACGGCGCCCTGGAACGGGCCCTGGAGCAGGCGCGCTCGGAGCTCGTCGGGGCCCGCCCGATCGACGTGTACCGCGCCTACCGGCGGGTCTTCACCGACTGGGTGTCGGCCGGGGCGTTCGACGTGATCGCGCAGCAGGCGGTGCTGAAGGCGTACGCGGCACCGGACCCGATGGAGTCCCCGCTGGCCACCCACGGCCTGGGCCAGCGGCTCGAACGTGGCGTCGGCGAGGGGGTGGAGAACGACCGGTTCTCGTGGCAGCTGCCCCGCGGCGTCGAGGCACTCGGTCACCTGCTCGCCCAGGTGCCGGAGGCCTTCGACCACCGGGTGCTGACCACGAACTTCGACCCGCTGCTGGAGATCGCGATCCGCTCGGCGGGCGGCCGGTCGGTGAGCCTGCCGATGGACCCGCGCGGCACGACCGGGACGACCCGCGGTGCCGACGGCGCGGTCCGGGTCTTCCACCTGCACGGCTTCTGGCGCCCCACGCTGCACGTCCGGGGCCCGCAACTGCTGCACGACCCGGCCCGCATCGCGGAGAACAAACTGCTCATCGCCGCGACCGCCGACCTGATCCGCGGCGACACCGTCTGCGTGATCGGCAGCAGCGACTGGTCCGGCACGCTGACCGCCGCCATCGCCGCGGCTGCCCGCACCCGGCCCGTACGCGTGCTCTGGGCCCTCAACGACCCCGACGCCGCCGGCGCGCTGAGCACCGCCGAGCGCCTGCGCGAGGCGACCGGCCTGCCGGTCGAATGCTTCCCCGGCGTCGACTCCGAGCGGCTCTTCCCGGCCCTGGCCGAACGCGCGCAGGTGCCGGTGCCGCCGCGGGCGACCGGCCTGCGGCACCGGGTCCGGCACCACAGCTGGGAACGCCAGCTCGTCTCCCAGCCCGGCACCCAGCCGCCGCGCGACGTTCCCGGCCTGCTGCTGCAGCTCGAACGGAGGTTCGGCTGGATCAACCAGCAGCGCGGCACGGTCGGCCCGATCCGGCTGCTCTGGCCGGTACGGCTGCGCCCGCGCGCCTCGGTGATCCACATGGTCCAGGCGTTCGTGGCGGGCGCGCTGGCCCGGCTCGGAGTGGAGGTCCGGGTCTGCATCGACGACGTGGGCTCGCGGGACATCGACGCGGCGGCCGCGTTCCGGGCCGACCTGGACCGCTGGATCGATCACACCGGGCACGGCGCGGTCCGCGAGTTCGTCAGCCTGTCGGAATTCCTCGATCAGGTGCAGCGGCAGCCGGCGGACACCTCGCCGGAGTCCCTGCTGCGCCCGACGGACCCGTGGTCGGTGGCGCGCACCTTCTACGGCGAGCACAACCCGTCGCTGTACAGCCTGCTGGCGGCGGTCAAGGCGGTGCCCAACCTGACCTCGTGGGACGAGCTGGAGAAGAACGCCTGGCCGATCGTGCAGTCGGTGCTGCGGACGGACGCGAACAGGCTGCTCACGCCGTTGACGCTGTGGCCGTACCTGAACAGCATGCTGCTGGAGAGCGCGACCAACGACGTCATGACGCTCGGCGGGCGCGACGAGGCGATCCTGTGGGCGCAGTGGCGGCAGACGTTCGGCTTCGGGCCGGGGCATCTCTACAACCCGTACATCAAGAGCCTGAAGCACGACGCGCACATGCTGCGCTGGTCGTCCGAGGAGGAGCTGCGCCGGCACTTGCACCGGACCCGGGAGCTGCCGGGCTGGGACGCGGAGGGCAGCTATGTGCCGTGGCTGTTCCAGAACGCGTTGCTGCTGCCCGGCTACCTCAACAACGAGCCGGTCCCGGAGACCGAGGACTTCCCGCTGGACTCGTGGGCGGCGTTCGTCGCGGCGATCGAGGACGGGCGCCCGGTGCTGGACCTGCTGGCGGCCCGGGTGACCGAGCTGTTTCTGCGGCCATGAGCACGGTTGCCCGTTCGGAGGTCGCGGTCTTGGCGCGGCCGAGTTAGCGTCTCAGGTATGACTGCCACAGTTGTGGAGCGCGTCGGGCACACTTCCGTCTCGCCGTCCGTCCAGGACGACGCCGCACTGTGCGTCACCGCTCTGGGCGTGGAGCTGACGGCCTACGTCGCCGGGGCGGACTCCGTCGCGGAGTTCGAGTCCTGGTTCGCCGGTGGGCAGCGCCCGGCCTGGCCCGTCCGGCGCCGGCTGGCCGCCGCCGCCGAGCTGGTCAACGTCTTCGAGGCCGCCAACCAGAGCGCGCTGGCCGCGGCCTGGTTGCGCGAGCTGGACCCGACCGGGTACGTCCCGGCCCGGGTGCTGAGGATCTCCTCCGGCGACGAGGCGAGTGTGAAGTCCCTGCTCGAAGCGGCCGCCATCTGGGCCCTCACGCCCGCGGCAGAGTAGCCCCGACCGCCTCGGCCCACGGCGCCTGCGATCCGTTGAGGTAGCGGCCGGCGTGCCCGGCCAGGTCCACGTGCGCCCGGAAGTGCCTGAGCACGGCACCGCGGACCCCGATCCGGGGCAACGCGAAGAGCCTCTTCCCGCCGTCCGCCACGTTCTCCACCGCGAGCTCGCCCTTGGCGCTGATCAACAGCGTCGAGTTCGGCGCCCGGTGGGTGCTGGTCAGCCGGATGTCGATCGCCACGCCCTCGGCGGCGGTCCGCCGGACCAGCTCGTCCAAAACGTTCTGCACACCGGCCGGTGCGAGCAGAGCGGCCCGTTGCGGGTGCGCCGCTTTGCCGACCGGCACAACGACGTGCAGAACCCAGGTGGTGACCCCGAGACCCACGAGGCGATCACGCAGCGCAAGCAACGTCGCGAGATCGCCGTTGCGCGCGGTGACGACTGTCTGGACGCTGCACGGCACGTCCGCGCGGACCGCGCGCCGGATCGCGTCCACGGCGTAGACGGCCGAGCTGGCGCCCGGGGGCAGGTGCTGCCGGTTGGCCGGGCGCAGGGCGTCGTTGCCGGCCGGGTCGGAGCTGTCCAGTGACACCCGGACGTGCACCTGGTGGCGGCGCAGGGCGGGCACCAGCCGGCTGAAGTCGCCGACGCCGGAGGTGTCCAGCACCACCGCCTTGCCGGTCTCGGCCAGCCGGGCGATGAGCCGTTCGGCCCGCTCGACCCGGGCCAGCGGCTCCCCGCCGGTGACCACCCCGACCATCGCCGGGGTGGCGGCGGCAGCTCGCAGCACCCGGGCGAACCAGGCCTCGTTCTCCTGCTCGCGATAGCCGGTCATGAGATCGTCGGCGTGGCAGTAGAGGCAGCGCAGCGGACAGTGCGCGGTGGCGAAACAGTTCACCACCAGCGGCGCGGTGATCCGCGGGAGGGCGTCGAGCTGCCCGACGACCGACCGGCCGAAGAACGCGCGCCGCGGGGTGTCCGGGTCGGTCTCGCAGATACCCAGCTCGGCCAGCGCCCGGGTCTCGGCGTCGTCGCCGGCCCGGCCGGCCCGGACCCGGCGCAGGGCCTGCAGATGGGCCGGGTCGAGCGCGAAGAAATGGTCGCGGCGGGGCACGTACGCGATGGAGTCCCGCACCCGTACGCCGGGCGCCAGGCGGACGGTCGTGGACGTTCGGCGGCGCTCGGACAGGGCGAACACGGGGCGATATTGCCACACTCAGTAGTCGTTCATGTTTCGCCGCACCGTCACGGACGAGCGCGGCCGGAGCCGCCACCGGGCGGCCGGCACCCGCTCGACCGTCACCTTCTGATTCGCCGGCGGCGGCTTCTCACCATACGGATGGGGCTTGACGACCGTCCCCTACCTCGTCCACTATTCCCATCCATCAGATAGAGAAAGCAGAGTTTGGACTCCGCCGGACCGAGAGGACATGATCCGTGTACGTCTCGGCACGCACCGACTACGCCGTCCGGGCCATGCTGGCGATCGCCGCCGACCACCCCCACCTGGTCAAGGCGGCCGCGCTGGCCGCGGCCCAGGACATCCCGCTCAGCTTTCTCCAGGGCATCCTGCTCGACCTGCGCCGCGCCGGCCTGCTGCACAGCCACCGCGGTGTCGACGGCGGCTATTCCCTGGCCCGCCCGGCCGAGGACATCACGGTCGGGGACGTGGTCCGCTCCGTCGGCGGCGCCCTCACCACGGTGCGCGGCCTGCCCACCACGACCACGACCTACCACGGTGTCGCCACCGGGCTCAAGGACGTCTGGCTCGCGGTGGAAGAAGCCATCGAGGGTGTCGTCAACCACCGCACGCTCGCCGAACTCACTGTTTCCGCGATTCCCACCACCTTGAGAACGAACTAGGAGTGAGCATGAGCTCCCGCACAGTCCGTGCGCTTGCCCTGGCCGCCACCGCCCTGCTGTCCGCCACCGCCCTGGCCGCCTGCGGCAAGAGCGACGACGCCGGCTCCGCGTCGGGCGAGGCCGCGACGCTGCGGCTCGGCTACTTCCCGAACATCACCCACGCGCCCGCCCTGATCGGGGTGAAGAACGGCCTGTTCCAGCAGTCGCTGGGCAGCACGAAGCTGGAACCGAAGACCTTCAACGCCGGCCCGGCCGCGGTCGAGGCGCTGTTCTCCGGGGCGATCGACGCCACCTACATCGGCCCGAACCCGGCCATCAACGCCTGGGCCACCTCCAAGGGCACCGCGATCAAGATCATCGCTGGCAGCACCTCCGGCGGCGCCGGCCTGGTGGTCAAGGAGGGCATCAACGCCCCGGCCGACCTCAAGGGCAAGAAGATCGCCACCCCGCAGCTGGGCAACACCCAGGACGTCGCGCTGCGCGCCTGGCTGAAGTCCAACGGCCTCAACGCCGACCAGCAGGGCGGCGGCGACGTCTCCGTGCTCCCGCAGGACAACGCGACGGCGCTGCAGGCCTTCGCCCAGGGCGCGATCGACGGCGCCTGGGTGCCCGAGCCCAACCTGAGCCGGATGATCCTGGAGTCCAAGGGCAAGCTGCTGGTCAACGAGAAGGACCTGTGGCCGAACGGTCAGTTCGTGACCACCCACCTGATCGTCAAGCAGGAGTTCCTGAAGAAGTACCCCGAGACGGTCAAGAAGCTGCTGCAGGGTCACCTCGCCGCGGAGAAGCTCATCGCGACCGACAACGCCGGCGCCCAGAAGGCCGCCAACGAGCAGCTCGGCGCCCTGTCCGGCAAGCCGCTCAAGGACGAGATCCTGGCGTCGGCGTTCAAGAACCTGACGTTCACCAACGACCCGGTCGCCTCGTCGCTCTACACCAGTGCGCAGCACGCCCAGGACGTCGGCCTGCTCAAGCCGGTCGACCTCAAGGGCATCTACGACCTCGGCCCGCTCAACGAACTGCTCAAGGCCGACGGCCAGCCCGCGGTCAGTGACGCCGCAGCCTCCTGATCCGCCTCCGGCCGGGTCCGCCGACGCGGGCCCGGCCGGCCTCGACCTGGGAGTTCCCATGAGCATCCTGCAAGCCCCGCAAGCCCGGACCGACCGCGACGTGGTGGTCCGCCTGGACAGCGTCTCCAAGCAGTACGGCACCGGCAGCAACACCCTGCTCGCCCTCGACCGGGTCTCCCTGACCGTGGCGAAGGGCGAATTCGTGTGTCTGCTGGGCGCGTCCGGCTGCGGCAAGAGCACCCTGCTCTCGCTGGTCGCCGGGCTGGACGAGATCAGCGGCGGCACCCTCGACATCGGCGGCCGGCACGTCTCCCTGATGTTCCAGGAGGCGGCCCTGTTCCCGTGGCTGTCCGTCCTGGGCAACGTGGAGCTGCCGATGCGCCTGCGCGGCATGGGTCGCGCCGAGCGCCGGCAACGGGCCGAGGAGCTGCTCGAGGTCGTCCGGCTCGGCGGCTTCGGCCACAAGCGCCCGCACGAGCTCTCCGGCGGCATGCGCCAGCGCGTCGCCCTCGCCCGGTCGCTGGCCCAGAACGCCGACGTCCTGCTCATGGACGAGCCGTTCGGCGCCCTGGACGCGATGACCCGCGACATCCTGCACGACGAGCTGGAGCGGATCTGGCGCGAGCAGGACCTGACCGTGCTGTTCGTGACCCACAACGTGCGCGAGGCCGTCCGCCTGGGCGACCGGGTCGTACTGCTGAGCAGCCGCCCGGGCCGGGTCATCGAGGACTACAAGATCATTCACGAGCGCCCCCGGCGCATCGACTCCCCCGAGGTCTCCGGCCAGGCCGCCGAGATCACCGACCGGCTCCGCGCGGAGGTGGCCCGCCATGCAGGCTGAGGTTCCCGTCCAGGACAACCGCACGGCCTCCGACACCGCGGCCGCGGACCGTCTCACCGGGCTCGACGCGCTCGAGCTCGGCCCCCGGCGCAGCAAGGCGGCCCTGGGCGGCCGCATCTGGCGCAGCGCCTGGCCCAAGCTGCTGGCCGTCGCGATCGTCATCCTGGCCTGGCAGGTCGTCGTCTGGGCGCAGTGGAAGCCCGAGTACGTGCTGCCCGGCCCGGCCACCGTCTTCGGTGACCTGGGCACGCTGATCACCACCGGCGACTTCTGGGACGGCGTCCGGCTGACCATGCTGCGGGCGGTGACCGGCTTCGCGCTGGCCGTGCTGATCGGCACCGTCGTGGGCGCCGCGGTGTCCCGCTTCGCGCCGCTGCGGGCGGCCATCGGCTCGCTGATCACCGGCCTGCAGACGATGCCGTCGATCATGTGGTTCCCGCTGGCCATCCTGCTGTTCCAGATCAGCGAGAGCGCGATCATGTTCGTGGTCATCATCGGCGCCGCCCCCTCAGTGGCGAACGGGCTGATCAGCGGCATCGACTACGTGCCGCGTACGTGGCTGCGGGTCGGCCAGGTGCTCGGCATGAAGGGCTTCGCCAAGTACCGCCACCTGATCCTGCCGGCGTCGCTGCCCTCGTTCATCTCCGGGCTCAAGCAGGGCTGGGCGTTCTCCTGGCGCAGCCTGATGGCCGGTGAGCTGCTGGTGATCGTGCCCGGCGCGCTGTCCATCGGCGTACGGATGCAGCAGGCGCGCGACCTGAGCGAGTCCAGCCTGGTCATCTCGTTCATCATCGTGGTGCTGGTGATCGGCATCCTGATCGACGTGCTCTTCAACGCGGCCGACAACGCACTGCGCAAGCGCTGGGGCCTGACCGGCAATTAGAGCGGCCGGACCGACTCCAGCACTTCGTCGATCACCGAGTCGAACTGCTTGTGCGTGCCGGGGATCGAGACGTACAGCACGGCCGCGGTCGGCTTGCCGACGTCGATGACCGCCACCGCCGACAGCTCGTCGGTGGCGGTCAGCCCGACCGCCTTGAAGTGCAGCCGGAACTCGCTCACCCAGGCCGGCCGCCCGCCCAGCGTGGTCATCTCGTCCCGTAACGGCTCGACCGTGTTCGGCTGCGGGTAGTACTCCGCACGCACGTCCGCGGCGACCTGCCGGCCCACGCACTTGAGATCAACCGTCACCGCGTCGTTGTCGGCCGCCGGGACCGCGGCCGACAGGATCGAGGCGTGGTACGAGCCGCCGCTGTACTGCTCCGTCACGAAGTGCTGGCCGACCCGGTACGGCACCTCCAGCGTGCCGGCCCGCCAGGTGGTGTCCCACGGGACCCACGGGGCGCCGTACTTCTTGTAGGAGATGCCCGCGTCGGGGTCGGTCGTCCGTTCCCCCGGAGCCGCCGGCGGCGGGGCACTGGGCCGCCCGGTCGGGTCCGCGCTGGGCGCCACGGTCGGCGCCGGGCACATCTGCGCCAGCGGTGGGCGCAGGTCGGTGGGGGCGGAGGCTTTCCGGTCGAACGGGTTGCCCTCCGAGCTCAGGGCCACGATCAGGATCACCGCCAGGCCGACCGCGAGGATCGCGCCGGCGATGCCGCCGAAGATCAACATCTGGCGCCGGCGCCGCTGCGGCCCATCAGCGGGCGGCGACTCCGGCGGGGCGGGCGGCGGCACCAGCGGGGGTACGCCCGGACCGGTCACGGTGCCCGAACCCCACGCACCACCCGGCCGTGACCAGACGGCGGGGGTCTGTGTGCTCTCGGACATCATCCCAGTGAACACCACCGGGACGCGTCATGGGTTACCGGCCGAGCGCGGCAGTGGCATCCGGCGGGAGGGTCTGCACCACGGAGGCCCCGGCATCGCCCGGCACGACCGGTCCGTACCAGGGGGCGAATGCGACGACGAGCACCAGAGCGATCCCGAAGACGGCCAACGCCAGCACGAGGCCCAGCTCCCGGCGGGCGGACACGGTCTGCATGCGAAAGCCTCCCCAGCGAAGTCGGACCCCTCCCGGGATCCGGCACAGTCATCTCTAAGACGCCGCTGAGGCCCGATCGGTTGCATTCCTGCCAGGCAACCTTCACCCCACCCCGGTACCGTAATCGGATGGAAATCGTTTATCCCCCCGTCATAGGCCTCGCCAAGACGATGTTCCGTGTCCTTGACCTGCGGATTCAGATCGAAGGGGCGGAGCACATCCCCGCCATGGGCGGGGCGGTGCTGGCCAGCAACCACGCCAGTTACCTCGATTTCATCTTCTGCGGCCTGGGCGCCCAGCCGGCCAAGCGGCTGGTCCGGTTCATGGCCAAGAAGTCGGTCTTCACCCACAAGGTCAGTGGGCCGCTGATGCGCGGCATGCACCACATCCCGGTGGACCGCCGCGCCGGCACCGCGGCCTTCAACGAGGCGGAGAAGGCCCTCAAGAACGGCGAGGTGGTCGGCGTCTTCCCGGAGGCCACAATCAGCGAGTCGTTCACGGTGAAGGCGCTCAAGTCGGGGGCGGCCCGGCTGGCCCAGGCGGCCGGGGTGCCGCTGATCCCGATGGCGGTATGGGGACCGCACCGGCTCTGGACCAAGGGGCACCCGAAAGATCTGACCAAGCGGCACGTGCCGGTGATCATCAAGATCGGTGAGCCGATCCGGGCGGCGGTCGACGCCACCGCGGAGGCGACGACGGTGGTCCTGCGGCAGCGGCTGAGCGCGCTGCTGGACGCGGCCCAGCGGGAATATCCGGAGCAGCCGTCCGGGCCGGACGACCGCTGGTGGCTGCCGGCCCACCTGGGTGGCACCGCGCCGCGGCCCGAGGGCGTCGGTGACGCGACCCCGGCGGGGGCCTGAAGACCACCACCGCGCCGGGGCGGAAACGTCACCGGCGCCGACCCCCGAGGGGACCGGCGCCGGTGGTCAGCGTGTGGCTGAGATCAGAGCGGGCGGATGTTCGCGGCCTGCGGGCCCTTCTGGCCCTGGGTCACCTCGAACTCAACCCGCTGGTTCTCGTCCAGGCTGCGGTAGCCGGAAGTCTGGATGGCGGAGAAGTGGGCGAAGACGTCGGCACCGCCGTCGTCCGGGGTGATGAACCCGAAGCCCTTGTCCGCGTTAAACCACTTCACTACGCCGGTAACCATGCTCGTCTCCTCGACGGTCGATCGTTCCCGTCCATTATGGCCAGGAACGAGGTAGTAAGACCCGCACTTCGCGGGACTCGTGTCGCCGTACTGATCGCCCGTACCGGAGAAACCCGGGTTACGACAAAGAGCGCCTGGGGCAGAATCCCCACAGGCGCTCCTAGGTACTTGGGAACCAAACTGACAACGCGATGGAGCCTAGCACGACGAAGGGAGCGCACCGGTGATCGGCGTGCAAGTGGCACAGGAGCTCAGGGAAGCCGGCCTGATCTGGAAGCCGGGGCCGGGTGACCGCTTCGCGATCCCCGACCGTGACCTGGACGAAGACGTGTTCGTGCTGAGCAACATGACCATCGAGGTGTACTCGCTGCCGGAGGGCCGGGTGATCGGTTTCAACGGCACCACGGAGTGGGCGATGGACGACGTGGAGCTGGACGAAGCACTGTGGCTGCCCCGCGAGGACCAGCTCCGGGAGCTGCTCGGCGGGACAATGCGGGCCCTGCGCCGCACGGACCGCGGCTGGGATGTGGACATCACCCTGCTGGGTGAGGAACGGACGTTCACCGCGCCCACTCCGGAGGAGGCCTACGCGGCCGCCCTGCTGCACCTGCTGGCCGCCGCCACGACCTGAGTCTCCGTTCAGCTTCCCTGCTCAGGGACCTCTTCGATCAACGCGGCCAGGCCCTCCGCGTCCAGCAGGTCGACCGGCCGGACGGTCACCCCGTCGCGGACGTAGTGGAAGCCGGCCCGGACCCGCGCCACCGGCACCCCGGCCAGGGCGGCCCAGGCGATCCGGTACGCCGCCAGCTGCACCGCCGCGGCAGCCGCGTCGGCGGCAGTGGGCCGGCGACCGGTCTTCCAGTCGATGACGTCGAACCGGCCGCCCGGATCGGCGAAGACCGCGTCCATCCGCCCCCGCACCACGACCCCGGCGACCGTGGTCGCGAACGGCACCTCGACCTCGACCGGGGTGCGCTCGGCCCACTCCCCGGCCAGGAACGCCTCCTGCAACGCGGTCAGCTCCTCGTCGGCGGCCGCGTCGTCGTCCGCCGCGCCGGGCAGCTCGTCGACGTCCAGCAGGCGCGCCGAGCCGAACCGCTGCTCCAGCCAGGCGTGGAAGGCGGTGCCCCGCCGGGCGTAGGGAGTGGGTCTCTGCGGCAAGGGGCGCCGCAGCGACCGCGCCAGGGCCTGCGGGTCGCGGCGCAGCACGACCAGCTGGGAGACCGAGATGTGCGGCGGCAGGGCGACTTCGAGGGGGCCGTCGTGGCGGGCCCGCTCGTCGCGTTCGGCGAGCAGGATCCTGGCCTCACGCCGCCAGCGGGCGATGTCCGGATCCTCCCAGGCCGGGTCCGGCCCGGGGCCGCCTTCTCCGCCGGCCGGCCCGGCGCTGGGCGCGGCTTTGGGCCCGGCACTGGGCGCGGCCTCCGGGTCGTCGGTCGGGGTGGCCTCCGGCAGGGTGCCGGGGGCCGGGAGGCCGATCAGGTCGGCGGCCAGGCCGGCTCGTGCGGCGATCTCGGGGTCGCCCTCGGCCAGCTCCACGAAGGCCTCGGCCGCCGCCGGGTCCGGGCTCACCATCATCCGGCGGATCAGATCCGCGGCCGCCGCCATCGCCGGCCGCCGGGCCCCCAGCGGATCCGACGGCCACTCCGCGGTGGCCACCAGCTCAGCGCTCGGGTTGGTCGCGTCGGCCGCCGGCTCCGGGGTCCACTCCTCGACCACGCCGGCACCGTCGAGGCAGGTCGCCCGGATCTCCTGCAGGAAGACGGACGGACCGCGCGGCTTCTTCACACCGTCGCCCCACCAGTAGCCGGAGCAGAGCAGTAACCGCCGGGGCCGGGTCACCGCCACGTACGCCAGCCGGCGCTCCTCCCGCTCGTCGTGCTCACGCCAGGCCTTGCTGAACGTTGTCAGCGCCCCAGCCACGTCCTTCTGGTCCGCCGCCCCGGACAGGTCCAGCGCCGGCAGGCCGTCGGCGTCACCCCGCAGCGGGAACGGCAGCACCCCGATGCCCATCAGGAAGTGATCGGAGCCCCGGGTCATCCCCGGCCACACGCCCTTGGTCAGGCCCGCGACCGCCACCACGTCCCACTCCAGGCCCTTCGCCGCGTGCGCGGTCAGGATCTGCACCGCGCCCTCGACCACGTCGACCTGGCCCGGGGTGAGGCCGCGCTCCTCCTCCTCGGCCGCGGCCAGGAAGGCCAGGAAGCCCGCCAGAGTGCCGCCGTCCGTGTCCCCCGCATACCGGGCGGCCACGTCACCGAGGGCGTCGAGGTGGCCTCGGGCCAGGCCCGCGTCGCCTGCGCCCCAGCCGCGGACGGCCACCTCGACGTCGAGGCCGATGGTGCGTTCGATGTCGGCGACCAGGTCCGGCAGCGGCTGGTCCAGGCGGTGCCGCAACTCGGCCAGTTCCCTGCTGTACGTCCGCAGCCGCGCATACCCCTCCTGCGAGTACTGCTGAGGTGCACCGAGGTCCGCCATTGCCTCGACCAGGGTGGCGTCGTCGAGCCGGTCCGCGACGATGTCCTCAGGCTCGTCGCCGGTCGTCGCGGACACCCGGGCTGCGGCGATGGCCCGGGCGCGGCGATGCAACGCGACCAGGTCACGCGGGCCGATCCGCCAGCGGGCCCCGGTCAGCAGGCGCAACAGGGCGGCGCCGTCCGTCGGGTCGGCCAGCACCCGCAGCGTGCAGACGACGTCGCGTACCTCCGGGGTGTCCAGCAGGCCGCCCAGGCCGACCACCTCGACCGGCAGGCCGCGGGCGCGCAGCGCCTCCTCGATCGCGGCGATCTGGCTGCGGACCCGGACCAGCACCGCGCTGGTCGGACGTTTCTCCAGCGGGATGTCACCGGGCAGGGCGTCCGGCAGCCGGGCCGCGGCCCGCCAGGCGGCCAGCATGGAGTCGGCGATCCAGGCGGCCTCCTCCGCGTACGTGGGCAGCAGCGCACACGCGACCGTGCGCCCACCCACCCGGTCGGCCACCCGCTGGGCCGGGATCAGCTCGGCGACCCGGGCGCCGGCGGCCCGCAGCGGCCGGGACAACGCGTTCGCGACCTGGAGGATCTCGGGGCGGTTGCGCCAGCTCCGGGTCAGGTTGAGCACCCACGCCTCGCGCCCGCCCGGTCCGGTGAACTCGGTGGGGAACCGGTCCAGCGTGCCGGCCGAGGCGCCCCGCCAGCCGTAGATCGACTGGCACGGGTCGCCCACCGCGGTGACCGGGTGACCGCCGCCGAAGAGCGCGTTGAGCAGCACCACCTGGGCGTGGCTGGTGTCCTGGTACTCGTCCAGCAGCACGATCTTGAACCGGCCGCGCTCGATCGCCCCGACCTCGGGGTGGTCCCGGGCGACCCGGGCCGCGCGGGCCATCTGATCGCCGAAGTCCATCGCCTCGATGTCGAGTTTGCGCTGGTCGTAGAGGCGTACCAGGGGCAGCAGGGTGAGCCGGTGCCGCTGGCGCAGCAGCATGTCGTTGACGTCCTTGTAGACCCGGCCGGGCAGCGCCTGCACCTCGGCGAAGAACCGGCCGGTCCACGCGGCGAGATCATCCGGCGTGACCAGATGCTCGGCCAGCTCGCCGGAGAGCGCCAGCACGTCATCGGTGACGGTGCCGGGCGCGCGGTTCAGCCCGGTCATCTCGCCCGTGTACGAGCGCACCAGCGAGTCCACGATCTGCCAGCGGGCGGCCTCGGTGAGCAGCCGGGCCGACGGCTCGTACCCGGCGCGCAGGCCGTGCTCGGTGACCACGCGGGCCGCGTACGAGTGGTAGGTCGAGACGGTCGGCTCGCCGGCCAGGGCGTCCTGCTGGCCGAGGCGCCGGACCAGCTGCCCGAGCCGGGTCCGGACGCGGTGCGCCAGCTCACCGGCGGCCTTGCGGGTGAAGGTGAGGCCGAGGATCTCGTCCGGGTGGGCGTACCCGTTGGCGACCAGCCAGACCACCCGCGACGCCATCGTCTCGGTCTTGCCGGAACCGGCGCCGGCGACGACCAGGACCGGCTCGACCGGCGCCGCGATGATCGCGGCCTGCTCCGGGGTCGGCGCATGCAGCCGCAGGAGTTTGGCCAGCTCGACCGGGGTGTAACGCGGCCCGGAATCAGCCCGGCGGCGCGGGCGGGCGGGAAGGTCGGTGAAGAGGCTGGGCTGGGTCACGGCTCGACGACCTGCCGGCCCTGACCGGAGATGGGACAGCTGGTCTTGACCGGGCAGACCCGGCACTTGTTGTTGGCGACGGCCGAGAAGGTGGCGGCGGCCATGGTGTCGGCGGTACGCCGGACCATCGCGTATGCCCAGTTCGGGTCGGTGGCCTCGGCCAGCGGCAGCTGCATCTGCTCGCGGGCCTCCTTGGTCGGGCCGAGCTGGACCAGGGCGGCCCCGCCGCTCTCATCCCCGAACTGGTCGAAAGCACCCGCGTCGACGGCGGCCTGATAGCCCGCGAGCTGGGCATGCTCCTCGACGTCGCCGGTGGTGACGGTGGTGCTCTTGCCGGTCTTGAGGTCGATGACGACCAGCCGGCCCTGCTCGTCGACCTCCAGCCGGTCGACCCGCCCGGTGAGCTGGATCGGCCGGCTCGGATCGTCCAGCCGCACGGTGAACTCGTGCTCGATGGCGAGCAACCGGCGCGGATTCTTGGCCAGCCAGCGCAGCAGCTTGTCCACCATGCCCTGGGCGCGTTCCTGCTCGGGGCCGGCCAGCCAGCGGGCGGCCAGCTCGATCGCGTCGAACCGGGCCGAGACGTACTCGACCAGCCGCTCCCGGTCGGCGTTGGCATCCTCGGCGAGCATCGCGGCGGCGTGCACCAGATTGCCGACACCCTGGGCGGGGCCGGCCGGGGCGGCACCGCCGTGGCGTTCCAGCAGCCAGCGCAGGCTGCAGCGCAGCGCGCTCTCCATCGAGGACGGGGTGACCTTGACCGGCTCGCCCTCGTCGACCAGCGGCCGGTCGTCGGAGAGCGAGCGGAGACCCCACCACTCGTCGGGATGCGCGCCGGGGACGCCGGCGGCGGCGAGGCGGGCCAGCTCGGCCGCGGCGGCATGCCGCCGGGCCGGCGAGGAGCCGGGAGCGACGACAGCGGTACGGAGCTCAGCCACGAGCGCGGACAGGGTGAGGGCGCGGGGCGGGCGGCCCACCGGGACCTCGACGTCGTGCTCGTCGGCTACGGTCCCGATGTTTTCCGTCGGCGTGCCGTCCTCGCCGGGGTAGTCCGGACCGGGATCGTCGAGGTCCAGGCTCTCCGGGCCGGCGTCTGCCCGGCCGCTGATGTCCTGGCCGGCGCTGGCTCGGCCGTTGCCGTCCGGGTCTCCGTGGCCCCGGCCGTCACCGTCCGGGTTTCCGCTGCCCCGGCCGTTACCGGCCGGGCCAAGGTCAGCCGGGCCTGGATCAGCCAGGCCGGGATCGGCCAGGCCGAAGTCAGCCGGGCCGGGGTCGGCTGGGCCGGGGTCGGCTGGGCCTTGATCAGCCGGGCCGAAGTCAGCCGGGCCCGGGTCGGCTGGGCCTTGATCAGCCGGGCCGAAGTCAGCCGGGCCCGGGTCGTCCGGGCCGGGGTCGTCGGGGCCGGGGTCGTCGGGGCCGGGGTCGTCGGGGCCGGGGTCGTCGGGGTCGGTCGGGCCGGGGTCGGGGGGCTGGTCGGGGTCGGGGCCGCTGCGGCGGTCCGGCAGGGCCAGTTCGGCCAGGAAGCGGCTCGGCTGCTCCTCGCCGTCCGAACCGCCGACGCTGGCCGAGGCCACCGCCGTCACGATCAGTTGCCGCCGGGCCCGGGTGGCGGCCACATAGAACAGGCGGCGTTCCTCGTCGAGCAGTGCGGAGGTCTGGCCGACCACTGCTGCTGCCCCCGCGGCGGCGCGGCCGGCCAGGAAGTCCACCAGTCGTTCCGAGCCGAGCAGGCTGCCCCGCAGGCGCAGGTCCGGCCAGATGCCTTCCTGGACGCCGGCCAGGACCACCACGTCCCACTCCAGGCCCTTGGCCGCGTGGGCGGTGAGCAGCCGTACCGCCTCACCGCGGTCGGCGCTCGGCGCGATCGAGTCGGCGGGCAGGTCCTGGCCGAGGACATGGTCCAGGAAGACCTCGGTGCGCGCTCCGGGCAGCCGGTCGACGAACCGGGCCGCCGCGTCGAAGAGGACCACGATCGCGTCCAGGTCACGGTCGGCTGCCTCCGCCCGCCACTGCCGGGCCCGGCCGCCCTCGCCGCCGGGCTCCACCGGGGCTCCGCGGGTGCTGAGGGCGTACCAGCGTTCGGCGAGGCCGCTCGCTCGCCAGACCGCCCACAGCACCTGCTCGGCGGTGGCCCCCGGGGCGGCGGCGGCCTCCCGCGCGACGGCGATCAGCCGGGCCACGGTCTGCGCGGGCACGGCCCAGCGGCGTTCCACGACGTCCAGCCCGGCCTGGTCGCGCAGCGCGTCGACCAGCAGCTCACCGGACGGCCGGCGGTCGCCGGCGGCGAGCGCCAGCGCCCGCAGACCCTGCCGCAACCGGCGTTCGGCGAGTGGATCGGCGCCACCGAGCGGCGAGTGCAGCAGCGCGACGGCCGCTTCCTCATCGAGAACGTCCGGCTCGAGCGCACAGCGCAGGAGCAGCAGGAACGGCGCCACAGCGGGCTGCAGGTGCAGCGGAAGGTCTTCGGAATGGGTGACGGTCGGAACGCCGGAGGCGGCGAGGGCGCGCTGGATGGACGGCAGCTGCAAGGTCGTCGAACGCAGCACGACAGCCATCCGGGACCACGGAACACCGTGCAGCAGGTGTGCCTCTCGCAGCGCATGAGCGACATACGCGGTCTCGCTGGTCGGCGACCGGAACGTCCGCACGACAGCACCCTCGATGAGCTGCCCGGACTCCTCCGGAGCGTCGTCGGTGCTCGGCTGCCGATCACCGGCCGGGCTCGTCGGCTCGCTCCCGGCCGGGGAGCTGCTGGGCGCGGAATCCGCCGCTTCACGGGCGGTCGGATCGACACTGGCGAGCCCGACTCCAGCCTCGCCGACCGGCCCAGTGCCTGCCACACCGGCCGGCCCGATCCCGGCCGGCTCGATCGCAGCCGGCCCAATCCGGGCAGGCCCGGTCCCAGCAGGCCCGGTCCCAGCCGGCCCGATCTCGGTCGGTCCGATTTCGGTCGGCCCGATCTCGGTCGGCTCGATCCCGGTCGGCCCGATCTCGGCCGAGCCAGGGCCGGTCGGCCCACTTCCCGGCACACCCGGCCCGGTCGGCCCACTTCCCGGCACACCCGGCTCGGTCGGCCCACTTCCCGGCACACCCGGCTTGGTCGGCCCGCTTCCCGCCACACCCGGGCCGGTCGGCTCGCTTCCCGCCGCAGCGCCCGAGTCGGCCGCGTCGTCGGTCGACAACTCATTCCGGTTCGGCTCGGGCCGCTCCGCATCGGGCTCGGCCGGCGCGGTAGGCGGCGGCGGGTGCAGGAAACGGTGGCGGGACGCACCCCGCATACGCCGCGAGACGCGGGCCGTCGCCGCCAGCACCGCCGGCTCGGCCCGGTAGCTCGTGTGCAGCGTGATGACCTCGGCCAGCGCTCCCGATGCTGTTCGGAAGCGCTGCGGGAACGAGCTCACCGCCTCCGGGTCGGCGCCGCGGAAGCCGTACACGGACGAGTCCGGGTCGCCGAATGCCACCAGTGGGGTGCCGCCGCCCGCGACCAGGGACAGCAGTTCTATCTGGGCCGGGTCGGTGTCGGCCAGCTCGTCCACGTACACGTGGGCCAGGCGGCGGCGTTCCGCGGCCAGCAGCTGCGGGTCGTCGGTCAGCAGGCCGGATGCCGCCCGGACCAGCTCGGCCGGGTCGTAGGCCGTCGAGCCGCGGGTGGTCACGTCGCGCAGGGCCAGCACCGCGACGTACTCCCGGATGAACCGGGCCGCCGCCGGCCAGTCGTCGCGGCCCAGGCGTTCACCCAGGCGGGCGAGCTCGACCGGGCCGACGCCGCGCTCCGCCGCGCGCTGCATCAGGTCGCGGAGCTGCTGGGCGAAGGCGCGGGTGGGCAGGGCCGGGCGCAGCGCGTCGGGCCAGCGGACCGTGTCCTCGGCGTCCGCCTCGCCGACCACGGCGAGCAGCTCGCGGATGATGAGGTCCTGCTCGGGGCCGGTGAGCAGGCGTGGTGACGGCTCTCCGCGCTCGGCGGCGGCGCGGCGGAGCAGACCGAAGGCGTACGCGTGGAAGGTGCGTACCAGTGGCTCGTGGTAGGTCGGGCCCGCGATGCGGGCCTCGATCCGGTCCCGGAGCGCGCCCGCGCCGCGGCGGCCGAAGGTCAGCACCAGGATGCGTTCCGGGTCCACGCCCTCGGCGATGCGGGCCGCGACCGCCTCGACCAGCACCGTGGTCTTGCCCGTGCCGGGGCCGCCGACCACCAGCAGCGGGCCGTCGGTGTGGCCGACGACATACCGCTGCAGGGGGTCGTCGCGCAGCGTTTCCGCCGGGGTGGCGGCGCGGCGGACGAGCCGGTACGCCGGCCGGCGCACCGCCGCGGGGGTCGAGGTCACGGCACCAATGAGACCACGGGGGTACGACGGAATCCCCTCAGGGCTGACCCGTCGACGCCCGGAACCGCACCGGCATCGGCACCCGGCGCACCTCGGGCTCGGTCCGGCCCGCCGCGTCCAGCAGGGTCTCCACCGCCTGCCAGCCCAGCTGGTAGTGCGGCAGCGAGATGCTGGTCAGCTGGGGGCGCAGCCAGGCGGCCAGGTCGGAGTCGTCGAACGAGAGCACCGAGACGTCACCGGGGATGCTCAGGCCCGCCTCGCGCAGCGCCTGGTACGCGCCCAGCGCCACCCGGTCGTTGAGGCAGATCAGCACCTTCGGCGGCGGTCCCCCGGCCAGCGCCGCGCTGACCGCCTCGTACGCCGAGTCCGGCCACCATTCGCAGTCGATCGTCCCGGCCAGCTTGATGCCGGCCGCGCCGAAGCCCTCGCGGATCCCGGCCAGCCGCTCGCGACCGGCGAAGACGTGGTGGGCCAGGTTGCCGACGAGGTGGATGCCCTCGCGGTGACCGGACTCGATGACCACCTTGGCGGCGCTCCAGCCGGCTCCGACCTCGTCCGGGATGATCGAGTGGTACGCCGGTTTCGCGGCCCGGGTCAGGCAGTTGAGCAGCACCACCGGCCGGCCCTTGAGCAGCTTGGGCACGCGCACGTAGCGGGTGAACATGCTCGCGTACACGAAGGCGTCGACCTGCCGGTCCAGGAAGTCGGAGATCAGCCTCTCCTCGATCATGGACTCGCCCTCGGTCTCGCCGATGAACAGCAGGTGGCCGTGGGCGACGGCGGCGGCGAGGGCGCCGTGGATGGCCCGGCCCGCGTACGGGTCGGAGGCGAGCGTGTCGGAGACCAGCGCGATGGTCTTGGTGACCTTGGTGCGCAGGCTGCGGGCCATCAGGTTGGGCCGGTAGTCCAGCTCCTGGGCCGCGCGGAGGACCCGTTGCCGGGCGTCCTCGGAGATGCGCATGTCCACGTGGCGTCCGGCGAGGACGAACGACGCCGTGCTGCGGGACACGCCGGCCCGTTGTGCGACCTGCAGCAGGGTCGCCCGTTGCGGCGGCATGACCGAAGTCTTCCACGCGCCGGCCAACTGACGGCCGCCGATGCGCGCCTTTGGCGAAATCGGGACCCTTGACGGGCGGCGGCCGGAGGAGCAACGTCACGCTAAACCCATCTAGCACTGGTTCCACCCGGACCCCCTGCCGGACCGGCAGCCCGTGTCGCACCGGTCCGGCAGGGCCGGATCACCGGGCCTGCCTTGGCAGCATCGAAGTCGCCGCGCGGACCCCGGGGCGATGCGCGGGCGCCGCGCGCGAGCGGCGTGCCTCGGCGTGTGCCCCCGAGTCGCCCGGCGGGCTGCCGAGGTCCTGGTCACGCCGGGGCGGGTCTTCCTGCCCCGGCGTGACGTCTCACCGGGACCGGCCGGTCACGACCGGGCGGTTGTTTCGATCGTGTCCAGCGCGGCTTCGATCGAGCTCACCACGGTCACCTGGGCCAGGGCCGGGCGGCGGACGAACTCCGTGTCGGCCAGGCCGGACAGCCAGCTCCACAGACCGTCGTAGAAGCCGGCCGGGTCGAGCAGGACGATCGGTTTACGGTGCAGGTCGAGGGTCGCGGTCGTCCAGACCTCGAAGAGCTCGTCGAGCGTGCCCAGGCCACCGGGCAGGGTGATGAACGCGTCCGACCGTTCGATCATGATGTTCTTGCGGGCGCCCATGTCCGCGGTGACGACGAGCTCGTCCGACCGCGTGTCGGCGACCTCCAGGTCGACCAGCGTCTGCGGGATGATGCCCAGCGTGTGGGCTCCCCCGGCCCGGGCGCCGTCGGCGACAGCGCCCATCATGCCGACGCAGCCACCGCCGGAGACCAGGCTGTGGCCGCGCGGGCCGAGGGACTTGCCGAGCTGGGTGGCGAGGTCGAGCCACTGCTGGTCGAGGGTGCTGGACGAGGCGCAGAAGACGCAGATCGCCGCCACGTCACCTGTTCCCGTTCTCGGCCAGGGCGGCGTCGGCGTCCACGATGAACCGCACGGCCTCCTCCACGTCGTCGGTCAGCATGATCAGGTCCATGTCCTCCGGGCTGACCTTGCCGTCGACGAGCAGTCGGCCCTTGATCCAGTCGAGCAGGCCGCCCCAGTACTCGGTGCCGATCAGGATCACCGGGAAGCGGGTGACCTTCTTGGTCTGCACCAGCGTGATCGCCTCGAACAGCTCGTCGAGCGTGCCGAAGCCGCCGGGCAGCACGACGAACGCCTGCGCGTACTTGACAAACATCGTCTTGCGCACGAAGAAGTAACGGAAATCGATGCCGATGTCCACCCAGTCGTTCAGGCCCTGCTCGAACGGCAGCTCGATGCCGAGCCCGACCGACATGCCACCGGCCTCGGTCGCGCCGCGGTTCGCCGCCTCCATCACGCCCGGCCCGCCGCCGGTGATCACCGCGTAACCCGCCTCGGCCAGGGCCGTGCCCAGGTCCGCGGCCAGCTCACACTCGGGGCTGTCCGGGGTGCTGCGGGCCGAGCCGAACACGCTCACCGCCGGCGGCAGATCGGCGAGGGTGTCGAAGCCCTCGACGAACTCCGACAGGATGCGCAGCGCCCGCCACGCGTCCTTGGTCTTCCACTCACCGCGATGATGGGAGTCGAGCAGTTTCTCGTCGGCGGTGCTCAAGGGCATCGATTCACGCCGGAGCGTGACGGCGCCGCGATGACGCTCCGGGGGTACGCGCCTGCGACCGTTGGTGCTGTCCGTCATGGCAACCACGGTAGTGCGGACGGTCCGTAACCGGTGAATAACCGGTTGGGTTTCGGCAAGAGGATTGCGACGAGGCGGCCTTTTTGCCAGATTGAAGCAACGGACGGTAGCTCTGGAGCGTCTGTACAGTTACCGAACCCCGCACGGCGCAGGCACGGCGCCCGGCTGACCGCCGGGCATCTGGGCAGAGGAGCCACCGTGATGACCCGTTACGAGCGTATGAAGATGCAGCGCCGCATGCAGCGGCGCATCCGGCTGGTGGTCGAGGAGCGCCGGATGGCTCTCGCCCTGCCCCCGCCGGGGGCGGACCCGGCTTTCGACCCGGAGACCACCGTGGAGATACCCCGGCCCGCCGCCGACCCGGCCTGACCCCTACTCATACGCGGTCAGCCATCGGTGCAGCGTGGCCGCACCGTCGCGGATCCTGCCGATCTCGACATGCTCGTCCGGCGCATGGGCCAGCGCCGGGTCACCGGGCCCGTAGTTCAGCGCCGGGATGCCCAGCGCGGCGAACCGGGACACGTCGGTCCAGCCCAGCTTCGCGGCCGGCTCCGCACCGACGGCGGTGAGGAATTCCCGCGCCGGCGCCGCATCGAGCCCCGGCAGGGCCCCGGGCGCCGAGTCGGTCACCTCGATGTCGAAATCCGCGAAGACCTCATGCACGTGATCGAGCGCCTGCTGCTCGGAACGGTCCGGCGCGAAGCGCAGGTTGACCTCGACCTCACACTCGTCCGGGACCACGTTGCCGGCCACGCCGCCGGAGATCCGTACGGCGTTCAGCCCCTCACGGTATGTGCATCCGTCGATGGTCACCGTGCGCGGCCGGTAGTCGTCGAGCCGGCGCAGCACTTCTCCGGCCGCGTGGATGGCGTTCACTCCGCGCCACGCCCGCGCGGTGTGCGCCCGCCGGCCGTGGGTGCGAATCCGCGCCCGCATCGTGCCCTGGCAGCCGGCCTCGACCACGCCGTACGTGGGCTCCAGCAGCACCGCGAAGTCGGCCCGCAGCCACTCCGGATGCTCCTGCGAGACCAGGTGCAGGCCGTTGAACTGCGACTCGATCTCCTCCGCCTCGTAGAAGAGGTAGGTGACGTCGTAGCCGGGCTCGGGCAGGGTCGCCGCCAGGTGCAGGGCCAGGGCCACGCCGGACTTCATGTCGGAGGTGCCGCAGCCGTAGATCAGGTCGTCGACCACGGTGGACGGGAAGTTGCCGTTGATCGGCACGGTGTCCAGGTGGCCGGCCAGGATGACCCGCTGGTCGCGGCCCAGCCCGGTGCGGGCCATGACCGTGTTGCCGTACCGCTCGGTGTGCAGGTGCGGCGACTGCCGCAGGACGTCCTCGACGCAGTCGGCGATGGCCTTCTCGTCGCGGGAGACGGACTCGATGTCGACCAGGGTGCGGGTGAGCACCACGGGGTCGACGAGCACGTCAGGGGTGAGCGGGTTCGCCATGAGCGGCACATTACCGCCCGGAGATGAAGCCGTACGCCGATGCGCGGAGCGAGACCGGACGGACACGGGCGGTGTTTTCCCACTAGGCTTTCGGGTCCGGAACCTGGGGAGGCGCACGGACGATGCAGGTCGACACGACACAGCTACGGGCAGCCGCGACGAAGCTGCGGGACGAGGTGGCCGAGCACCTGCGCCGGGCCGGGATCCAGGCCGGCGGACCCGAACGCGACTTCCGGGTCGCCGGGGCCTTCGACACGTACACGACGGCGGCCCCGTACCGGTCGGCGATCGCCGCCTGGGAGAAGGAGACGGAAGTCCTGGCCGAGGCGGCCCGGCAGCTGGCCGACGCGCTCGACGCGGCCGCCGCCGACTACGACGCGTCGGACGCCCGCGGCGCCGGCCGGCTGGCCGGCAGCCGATGAGCGACGAGCTGGACCGGCTGCAGGACCTCCAGGACGACATCCACGACGCGCACGGCGTGTGGGGTGCGAACGAGCTCGCGGAGGCCTGCGCCGCCGCCGCGGCCGTGCCGACCTTCGGTGGCGACGCCGACGCGCTGGGCCTGATCGCGGACGACTGCCGGACGGTGACGCAGTCGGTGGAGAAGGCGCTGGACGCGGCCGACGTGCTGCGCGAGCAGGGCATCAGCGACGTGTGGGCCGGCGACACCCACGTCACCGCGAACGACGCGCTGCGGGCCCTCGCCGACGACATGTTCCGCGCGCTGACGGCGTTCCGGCAGATCAGCGATCAGGTACGCCAGCACGCCGACCTGGTCCAGCAGGAGCCCGGCGACCGTGGCAACGCCGCCGCGCTGGCCGAGATCGCCACCACGGTCGGGGCGATGAGCTGGGGCCCGGTGCCCAACCTCGAGTACGAGGGCGACATCATGCGCGACCAGCACGCGCAGGCGATCGCGCACATCGACGGCCGGGTCGACAAGCACATCGCGATGCGCAACGCCGCGGAGGACTTCGCGACGGCCATGCACGAGATCGAGACGCAGGCCCGCACCGGCCGGCTCAGCGACTCCCCGCTGTCGGCGGTCGACGAGGTGGTGATCGCGGGCGCCGGCTGGACCCGGACCATGGTGCCGCTGACGCCGGTGCTGACCCCGGCGATGGACCAGCGGGCGGCCGAGGCCCTGGCCGCGCTGAACGACGAGGACCGGGAACGGATGACCGGGCTGCTGGCGACGGCCTACTCGCCGGAGCACCGGGCGTACCTGCTGAAGACGTTGGCGGCGGGGTATTCGGTGGCTGAAGTGGCGGGATTCGACCAGTTGATCGCCGGGCACGGTCACGACCCGGGGTGGCTGCGGGAGCATCTGAGTCCGCTGTCCCTGGACGTCGAGAACCCGACCCCCGGAACGCAGGCCAACCGCTTCGGTGCCGCGGAATGGCAACAGGGTCCGCTGCCGACCTGCGTGGCCTCGTCGACGGTGACGGCCCGGGCCCAGGTCGACCCGCTCTACGCCCTGCAGCTCACCACCGGTGGTCATCCCGGCGACCCGCAGTTCGACAATCCCGCCGCGTTCGCGGACCGGCTGCGCGCCGAACAGGTTCAGGTCTACGACGAAGGCCGCGGCTGGTGGCAGGAGACGTTCCACAGCGAGGGCATGACCGACGAGCAGTCCGAGACGATCGCCAACGAGGAGATCGCGCCGCGCACAGGCACTCGCTACGAGGACGTGCAGACCCGGGATGCCGAGTCCCGGGCGAGCGTCCTGCCGCAGATCGAGCGCGCGGTCGACGAGGGCCGCCCGGTGCCGCTGTCGGTCGACGAGGGGCCGGAGGGCCACCAGCTGCTGGTCATCGGGCATTCGGGCAATCAGCTGCAGATCTACAACCCCTGGGGCTACACCTACTGGATCACCGAGCGGGAGTTCACCGACGGTCATGTCGACGCCATCGACCCCGAGATCCCGCGCGAACCGACCGCCGTGCGCCTGCCCGCGGCGGCCGGCCGATGAGACGCGCCGGAGTGCGGACCGATGACGACCTGCTGACCGTCGACGTCGCCGAGGCGGTGGCCGCGGCCCTGCGCACGGGCGATCCGGCCCGGCAGCTGCTGATCGGCGCGGCCGTTCCGGCCGCCGTGCAGGTCGCCCGGGCGGGCGGGCAACCGGCGTCCGTGCGTTTCCTGGCCGAGGTCGTGCGGCGCGGTGGCATCGCCTTCGCCGCCGGTCTGCCCGAGCCGATGCCCACGCCGGCGCAGTCCGAGGTGGTCCGGCCCTGGCTGGTGGTCGCCCACGGCGACGATCAGCTCTTCGCCGGCTGGCTCGACGCCGTCGCGGCGATCATCGCGGCCCGGCTCAGCCGACCGTGACCGTCCAGGTCACCTCGCGGGAGAGGCCCCGCGAATAGCCATCGCGACAGCCCTGAAAGCAGTTCGCCAGCGTCACCCGCACCGTGCCCGGCGTCTCGGCGGTGTAGATGAAGTAGCGGGTCCCGGCGCCGCCGCCTGCCTGCGGGCCGAAGACGCGGTCCCAGACGTTGCTCATGACCTTGCGGTCCTCGACGGCAGCCACGACACCGTCTGGCGTGACGGTCGCCGACCACGCGTCGCCGACGGAGGCGCCGCGGTCCGGGACCGCCAGGGAGAAGCGGTCGCCCTTGTCGACCTCGACGGTCAGGTGTTTCTCGGTGATCTTGGTGCCGAAGGTCGCGCGCTCGTGCAGGGCCAGGCCGCCCCAGACGGCGGCGGCCAGCACAATCGCTACGGCGAGCGACCACGACAACACCCTTCTCACCGGCCGGACCCTACTGAACCGGCGCCACGGGCGCTGCCCCCTCCTAGTAGGGTTCGCTGCGTGAGTACCGCGATTTCGACCTCGCCTGCCTGGGGCATCGGCCTCGCCACCGTCACCGCCGAGGGTCAGGTGCTCGACACCTGGTTCCCGAGCGGTTTCCTCGGTCTCGGCACCGTTCCCGATGAGGCGCCGACGCTGCCCGCCGGTCTCACCGGGCTGAAGGCGCTGGCCGGCCTGGCCACGGTCGAGGTGCGGGTGGAGGTCGGTTCGCTGGCCGACCCGATCAAGGACGCCTCGGACGCGTACCTGCGGTTGCACCTGTTGTCGCACCGGCTGGTGCGGCCGAATGAGCAGAATCTCGACGGCATCTTCGGCCTGCTGGCCAACGTCGCCTGGACGTCGGCCGGGCCGTGCCCGCCCGACCGGGTGGACGAGCTGCGCTTCCTGGAGCGGGCCGCCGGCCGGCACCTCGCCGTCTACGGGGTCGACAAGTTCCCGCGGATGACCGACTACGTGACGCCTTCCGGCGTGCGGATCGCCGACGCCGACCGGGTACGGCTCGGCGCGCATCTCGCCAACGGCACCACCGTCATGCACGAGGGCTTCTGCAACTTCAACGCCGGCACGCTCGGCACCTCGATGGTCGAGGGCCGCATCGTGCAGGGTGTCGTCGTCGGTGACAGTTCCGACGTCGGCGCCGGCTCGTCGATCATGGGGACGCTCTCCGGCGGCGGCAAGGACAAGGTGTCCATCGGTGAGCGCAGCCTGCTCGGGGCCAACGCCGGCATCGGCATCTCGCTCGGTGACGACTGTGTGGTCGAGGCCGGGTGCTACATCACCGCGGGGTCGAAGCTGACGCTGCCGGACGGCCGGGTGGTCAAGGCCCGCGAGCTGTCGGGCGTCAACGGCCTGCTCTTCTGGCGCAACTCGGTGACCGGCGCCCTGGAGGCCCGGCCGCGCAAGGGCACGGGCATCGAGCTCAACGCCGCCCTGCACGCCAACGACTAACGCAACGCCCCGGCCGCGACGGCCTTGACCGCGGTGGTCAGGGCCGTCAGCACCGTCGACTCCATCCGCCAGTACTGCCAGTAGAGCGGGATGTCCAGGTGCCGGCCCGGCGCCAGGTCCACGCCCCGGCCCGCCGCGATGTCCTCGCGGGCCGTCTGCTCCGGGACCATGCCCCAGCCCAGGCCGAGCCGGATCGCCTCGACGAAGGCGTTCGTCGCCGGGATGTAGGTGATCGGCGGTTCCAGGTCGCCGTGGCCCAGCGCCTCCAGAAAACGGTGCTGGAGGCGGTCCTTGCGGTTGAAGACCAGCATCGGCGTGGTGGCGAAACTGGTGAAGCGGCCGGGAGCGGCCACCGCCAGGTAGCGCATCGCGCCGAGCTTCTCGACCCGGCAACCCTGGACGGCCACGTGTTGTGCGGTCACCGCGGCCATCGCCGTACCGGCGCGCAGCAGCTCCTCGGTGTGGTCCTGGTCGTCCTGGTGCACTTCGAAGCTCAGCGCCGGCTCGGCCGGCAGCGCGGCCAGCGCCGGCAGGAACCAGGTGTGCAGCGAGTCGGCGTTGACCACCACCGAGATCCGGGTCCGGCCGTCGCCGCCCGGCCCGCCCCGGGCCGCCGCCAGCGCTTCGCGTTCGAGCAGCGCGATCTGGCCGGCCAGCCGGACCAGCGCCTGTCCCGCCTCGGTCGCTTCGCACGGTCTGGCCCGGCGCACCAGGACCTGCCCGACGGCCTGCTCGAGGGCCTTGATCCGCTGGCTGACCGCGGACGGGGTGACGTGCAGCGTACGGGCGGCGGCCTCGAAGCTGCCGCCCTCGATCACCGCCTGGAACGTCGCCAGCTGCACCGCGTCCAAGAACAGATTTCCTTATCTTCGTGAAGAATCTTTAGCTGGAGTACATCACGCTCGCGTCCTAGCGTCGGTGGTGTGCTCACCTCCACCGTCGCCGGCTTCGCTGCCTCCCTCGTCCTCATCGTCGCCATCGGCGCCCAGAACGCGTTCGTCCTGCGCCAGGGTCTGCGCCGCGAGCACGTACTCCCGGTGGTCCTGACCTGTGCCGTCTCGGACCTGATGTTGATCGCGGCCGGGATCGCCGGGCTCGGCGCGGTGGTGACCGCGCGGCCGACGGCCGTGACCGTCATCCGCTGGGCCGGGGCCGCGTTCCTGTTCACCTACGCCGCCCTGGCCGCGAAGCGGGCGTGGCGGCCCGGCACGCTGAAGCCGACCGGCCGGGCCCCGGCCACCCTGCGCGCGACCCTGCTGACCTGCCTCGCGTTGACCTACCTGAACCCGCACGTCTACCTCGACACCGTGCTGCTGCTCGGCTCGGTGGCCCAGCAGCACCCGCACCGGTGGCTGTTCGGGATCGGCGCCGCGGTGGCCAGCGCGGTGTGGTTCTCCGCGCTGGGCCTGGGCGCCCACCGGCTGGCCCCGGTGCTGTCCCGGCCGGCGGCCTGGCGAGTGCTGGATGGCCTGATCGCCGTGGTGATGGTCGGCGTCGCCACCACCCTGCTTGTTTAGCCATCAATCGAACCATTTGCATGTATTCGGTATACACGGGGCATGCGAAGACTCCTCGTATCGGCGGCGCTGGCCGCGGCATTAGTGGTGAGCGGGGCGGGGCAGGCCTGGGCCGCGCCACCCGCTCCGGCAGCCGGCGACGGCTGGTCCGTGACCGACGGCCAGCTGACCTGGCGGTCCGGTGACCGGATCCCGATGGGCGACGCGGCGGTCGAGTTCTACGCCGGCGACCGGCTGCTGGGCCGGCCGCACGCGGCGGCCGACGACCGTACGTTCCGGCTGCCCCTGGAACACGCCAAGGACCTGCGTGACCTGCAGGTCCGCGCGGGTGGCCGGCGGCTCGACGGGGACACCCCGGCACCGGCGCGCAAACGGGCGGCCGCGGTGCCGGCACCCCGGGCGCTGCCCCCGAACAAGGTCGATCCCGGCGTCAAGGGGCCGTACCGGACTGTCACCGGCGAGTACTCGCTGGCCGGGGTCAAGCTGCCGGACTTCCCGGAGCCCGTGGAGATGCAGGGCGTCGTGGTCGCCCCGCAGGGAGCGCCCGGCAAGCGTCCGCTCGCGCTGTTCCTGCACGGACGGCACTACACCTGCTTCAAGGGCGCCGACGAGGAAGCCCTGACCGGCGACTGGCCGTGCGGCAAGGGCACCGAGCCGGTGCCCAGCCATCGCGGCTACCTCCAGGCCCAGCAGCTGCTGGCCTCACAGGGCTACGTCACCGTCTCGATCTCGGCCAACGGCATCAACGGCCAGGACTTCGCCGCCGCCGACGGCGGCGCCCAGGCCCGCTCCTCACTGGTCCGCCAGCACCTCGCCCGCTGGGCCGACTGGGCCGGCGCCGGACGCGCGAACGCCCCCGCCGTCGTGAAGTCCGCGCCGCGGGCCGACCTGTCCAAGGTGTTCCTGATGGGTCACTCCCGGGGCGGCGAGGGCGTCAGCCGCGCCGCGATGGACAGCCTGACCCCGCCCCCGGCGGCCGCCGACGGCTACCACGGCAAGGTCCGCTGGACGATCCGCGGCCTGTTGCTGATCGGCCCGACGATCTTCGGCCAGAACCCGGTGCCGGACGTGCCGTCCGCGACGATCCTGCCCGGCTGCGACGGTGACGTCTCCGACCTGCAGGGACAGATGTTCGTCGACGCCACCCGCGGCGTCAGCCGCGGCAAGGCCCTGCACAGCTCCCTGTACGCGATCGGCGCCAACCACAACTTCTTCAACACCGAGTGGACACCGGGACAGTCGAAGGCACCGTCCTTCGACGACTTCTTCACCGGCGACCAGCCCGACCCGGTGTGCTCGCCCGGCACGCCCACGCGGCTCACGGCCCAGCAGGAGCAGACGGTCGGTGCGACGTACATCGCGGCGGCCGCGCGGCTCTTCGTCGGCGGGGACGACCGGGTCCGGCCACTGCTCGACGGCACCGGCGTACGCGCCCCGTCGGCCGACCCCGCCCGGGTGCTCAGCCACGCCATCGGCGCCGGACGCACGGCAGCGCTGATCCCCGACGAGTCCGTCAAGGTCACCGGCGGCCGGCTCTGCGAGCAGGTCACCGACGATGCCACCAAAGCGTGCCTGACCACCGAGAGCTGGTTCAGCCCGTCGCCGCACTTCGTCCCGTTCGGCTTCGCCCGGGAGCCGGGCCGCTACGCCGTCGACCTGAAGTGGTCCGCCCCCGGCAAGGCGGTCACGCTGCGGCCCAGCCGGCCGGTCAGCGTCTCCGGCTCACGTGAGCTGGCCCTGCGGCTCGTGGTGCCGCCCAACACCACCGGCAACCGGTTCGGCGTGGCCGTCACCGACGCCGCCGGCCGCCGCACCTCACTCGGCGAGGTGAGCCTCGACGGCCTGCCCGGCAGTGAGAACACGACCTCGTACTGGGGCCAGGAGGTGCGCGTGCCGCTCAAGAAGGTCCGCGGCGTGACGAAGCTGGAGCTTGTCCCGCGCAGTGCCACCGGCCAGGCCTGGCTGATCGACGCGTGGGGCTGGCGGCCGGGCACTCCGGCGGCGCGGCCCGTCGCCCTGCCCCGGATCGACATCGGCGAGCTGAACGTCGTCGAGGGCGACTCGGGCAGCCGCACGTACCAGGTGCCGGTCAAGGTGACCGGGCGCGGCAACGGTCAGGTGCGGCTGTTCCTCACCGACTCGGCCACGTACGAGACGAAGTCCTGGCTGGCCACCGTCCGTCCCGGCAGCAGCACGATCCGGGTGCCGGTCAAGGTCACCGGGGACACGCTCTTCGGCACCGGCGACGCCACCACCCTCAACGCCAAGGCCGTCCGCGGCACGGTGATCGGCGACTACCAGGGCGCGGTCATCGCCGCCAACGACGACCCGGCCCCGAAGATCACCGTCGAGCCGGTCGCCGACCGGGTCGCCGAAGGCGGAACGCTCGCCTGGCGGATCCGGCTCTCCACCGTGGCCGAGACCCCGATCTGGGTCGAGGCCGACGTCGAGCCGCCGGCCACCGGGACCGAGCTGTCCAGCACGGACGTCGACCCGACCTGGTTCACCGACAACTCGGGCGAGGACCCGCTGCCGTCGCGGCCGCTGTCGGAGACCTACCTGCTGCCGTGGACCGGGGTGCAGGCCGGTGAGCTGACCGCCGACCTGACCATCCCGACTATCACCGACTCCGCGGACGAGCCGGACGAGGTGGTGCAGCTGCACCCGACGGTGTTCGGCTGGGAAGAGGAAGCGCCCGAACTGGGCACGGTGACCGGAACAGTCACCGACTGACGCCCGTTCCGCTACCCCTCGGAGAACCTGACCATGTTCCCCGAGGGGTAGCGGAAGGCGCAGTCACGGACCCCGATCTCCACCGGCTGCCCGGGCGCGGCCGGCGTGAGCCACCGTCGCGGGCGCGGCGGAGCCGGCTCAGCTCGTCCACAGGGCCGCCCGTACGTCGTCGGCCAGGGCGCGGATGTCCACCGTACGAGCGGTGTCGACCCGGATGACCGGGCCCAGGGCCAGCGGTCCGGCGGTCGTCGCCCAGCCGGTCCACTCCGTGGCGAGCTTCTCCGCGTCGGCGTGCACCACGTGCCGCTTACGCGCGATGTAACGGGAGCGGGCCAGCTCGGCGGGCACGTCGCACCAGATCTCGACCGTCGCCTTCGCGCCCGAGCGGGCGAGGCCGGCCCGGGCCTGCTCGAGGTCGCGCGGCCGGAACCACCACGAGTCCACGACGACCATGCCGCTCACCGCCGCGGCCAGCGTCCACACCGTGTCCATCGCCACCGCGCCGAGCTGCGGCACCTCGGTCACCACCGCGTCGGCCAGGGCTTCTTTGATGCGGTCCTTGCCGAGGCAGGCGGCGTCGAGCGCGGCCGCGAGCCGGGGGGCCAGGCTGCTCTTGCCCGATCCCGGCAGACCGTTCACCATCACCACGTCACGCGCCATGCCTGCACGATCGCACAGGCGCTTGACCCTCGAGCAGGTCGAGGCAGCAGGGTTCCAGGTGTGGAGAGCGACGACATGTACGGCATCGGGGAGATCTCGCGGGCCAGCGGGCTGAGCATCAGCGCGCTGCGGTTCTACGACGGCGCCGGTGTCCTGGTGCCGGCCGAGGTCGACGCCGCGACCGGCTACCGCCGCTACAGCGACGAGCAGCTGCGGGCCGCCCGCCTGGTGGCCGGTCTGCGCCGGGTGGGGATGCCGGTCGCCGGGATCACCCGCGCGGTCGCCGAGCTGTCCCATCCCCCGGCCGTCCGCAAACTGCTCGACGAGCACCTGCGCCGGCTGGAGGACGGCCTCGCCGACGCCCGTCGTGAGCTCTCCCGCGTCCACGCCCTGCTGGATCCCGAGGAGACCACCATGACCCGGATCACCCTGCCCGCCGCCGCCCTGGCCGCCGCGCTCGACGCGGTCCGCTTCGCCGCCTGCACCGACCCCGAGCTGCCCGTCCTCGGCGGCGTGCTGTTCGAGACCGAGGCCGCCGCGCTGACCGTGGTGACGACGGACCGCTACCGGCTGGCTGTCGCCGAGGCTGCCGCCGCCGTCTCCGGACCACCGGCCAGACTCGTCGCTCCGCTGCCGTTCGTCGACGAGCTGCGCCGGCTGCTCACCCGCGACGACGAGGTGGTGCTGTTGCTGACCCCTGAGCAGCTGGGTGCCGAGGCCGGCGGGCGGCGCATCGAGGGCAAGCCGCTGGACGTCGGCTTCCCCGACCACCACCGCCTGGTCGACCTCGGCGCGGCCGGCAGCCGCCAGGTCACGGTCGACGTGGCGGCCCTGCGCGCGGCGGTGGCAGAGATGCCGGCCGTCTCGCGTGAGCACAACGGCAAGCCGTTCGACCTGACCGTCCTGGCCGTGGACCCGGCCGGTTCGCTGCGGGTGGCGGCTGAGGCGGAGTGGGCCGCCGACGAGGAGGCGCACGTGGCGGTCAACCGCGAGTTCCTGCTCCAGGCCCTCGACGCCGGCGGCGCGGGCCAGCTGGTCCTCGAGCTCGACGGACCGATCAAACCCCTCGCCGTGCGCGGCAGCGGCACCTTCTCGATCCTCATGCCGGTGCGCCGCTGACCCGCCTGACACGAGCCCGGGAACACGACACACTGGCCCGGTGGATGACGACATCAGCGCCCGGCGTGCCGCCTGCACCGACTCCCTGCTCGGCAACGGGCTGGTGCGGCCGCCGGAGCTGCTCGCCTCGATCGACCCCGAAGCCCGCCCTGACCTGTACGGCGAGGGTGGCGTGGTGGCCGAGCTCGAGGAGCACGTCGCCGCGCTGCTGGGTAAGCCGGCCGCCGTGTTCCTGCCCAGCGGCACGATGGCCCAGGGCGCCGTCCTACGGGTGCACGCCGATCAGCGCACCAGCCGGACGATCGTCTGGCATCCGTACTCGCACCTCGAACGGCACGAGGGTCAGGCCTATGCGCGACTGCACCAGCTCGTCGGGCGGCCGGTCGGCGACTTCGAACGGCTGATCCGGCGTACCGACCTGCAGAGCGTGGCCGAGCCGGTGGCGGCGCTCGTGCTGGAGTTGCCGCAGCGGGATCTCGGCGGGACGCTGCCGCCGTGGGACGAGCTGGTCGCGCAGACCTCGTGGGCCCGCGACCGGGGCGCTGCCGTGCACCTCGACGGGGCCCGCCTCTGGGAGGCCGCGGCCGGGTACGAACGGTCGCCCGCCGAGATCGCCGAGCTGTTCGACACCGTGTACGTCTCGTTCTACAAGGGCGTCGGGGCGCTGCCGGGCTGCTGCGTCGCCGGGCCGGAGGATGACATCGCCCAGGTGCGCGAGTGGCGGGGGCGGCTGGGCGGGACGTTGTTCGCGATGTGGCCGGCGGCGTCGTCGGCGCTCGGGCTGCTCGACGCGACGCTGGCCGAGATGCCGGTCCGGCTGGCGCACGCCCGGGCCATCGCGGCGGCACTGGCCGGGGTGCCCGAGGTGCGGGTGGTGCCGGATCCGCCGCAGACGCCGATGATGCATCTGCTGTTCGCGACCACGGCGGAACGCTTCCGGATGAACGCCAGGCGGATCTCCGAGGAGACCGGGCTGTGGCTGTGGCCGAACGCGGTCGAGACCGGTGACCCGGAGGTGGTGCGCTGCGAGCTGTCCGTCGGGCGGGCGACCCTGCGGCACAAGCCCGAGACGATCACGGAGATCCTGGCCGGCCTCTGCGGCTGAGGCACGGGTCGGGCATTTCGGCGTCGCCTGGCGGAATCGGGTGGGAATCGTAGAGTGAGGGTCGTGACTGACGACACCTTTCCGCTCGGCGACCGTTCGGTGCGACGGATCGGCTTCGGCGCGATGCAGCTCGCCGGGCCCGGGGCCTTCGGGCCGCCGCGTGACCGCGACACCGCCCTCGACGTGCTCCGCAAGGCTGTGGAGCTGGGCGCCAACCACATCGACACCGCGCAGTACTACGGGCCGGACGTGGTCAACGACCTGATCCGGGAGGCGCTGCGGCCGTACCCGGAGGATCTGGTTCTGGTCAGTAAGGTCGGTGCGGCCCGGGACGACACCGGGCGCTGGCTGCCCGCGATGGAGCCGGAGCAGCTGCGGGCCGGCGTGCTGGACAACCTGCGCTCGCTGGGCGTCGACCGGCTCGACGCGGTCAACCTGCGGCTGATGGACGGCGGCGGCGCGTTCGACGAGCAGCTCGACGCGATGATCGCCCTGCGGGACGAGGGTCTGATCGCCGGCATCGGGCTGAGCAACGTGACCCGCGAGCAGCTCGTGCACGCGGTCCAGCGCACCGAGATCGTCTGCGTGCAGAACTCGCTGAATCTGCTGGCCCGGGACTCGCTGCCGCTGCTGCGGGAGTGCCAGGAGCTCGGCATCGCGTTCGTCCCGTTCTTCCCGCTCGGCTCGGCCTTCGGCGGGGTCAACCGGCTGCTCACCCACCCGGACCTGATCGCTGTCGCGGAACGACTGGAGGCCCAGCCCTCCCAGGTGGCGCTGGCCTGGCTGCTCGAGCTGGCCCCGAACGTGCTGCTGATCCCCGGCACCTCGTCGCTGGGTCACCTGATCGACAACATGACGTCCGGCCGGGTCCGCCTGGACGACGACGCCCGCAAAATCCTGGACACCATCAGCGAGTGACCCCCCGCGGCGGCGCTGATCTCGGCCGCCACCGACGCCGGGGCGCGACCGCAGAAGAGCAATGCGTCGGAGATTGTTGACATGTCGGGGATCTCCGACGCATCATGGGCGGCATGCCTGACGGTGACGTGTTCGCAGCGCTGGCCAACCCGGTCCGGCGCCGGCTGCTGGTTGCCCTCCGGGACGGCCCCCGCGCCGCCGGGGAGCTGGCCGGGCACTTCGCGCTGAGCCGCCCCGCCGTCTCCGAGCACCTCGCGGTCCTGCGCCAGGCCGGCCTCGTCCGCGAGGAGCCGCGCGGCCGGCACCGCTACTACCACCTGGCCGCCGAGCCGCTGGCCGACGTCCAGGAGTGGCTGCATCCGTTCGAGCGCTACTGGCGGGACCGCCTGGTCGCGCTGCGCGATCTCGTCGAGGAAGAGGGAGACGACCGGTGACCGACAAGACCGACATCGAGCTGGATCAGTTCATCGCCCGGGAGCCGGCCGCCGTCTGGCGCGCGCTGACCGAGCCGGAGCTGCTGGCCCGCTGGTGGGCCGCGGGCGACATCAAGCCGGTCGTGGGCCATCGCTTCACCATGGACATGGGCAGCTGGGGGCAGCAGCCGTGCGAGGTGCTGGAGGTCGAGCCGGAACGGCTGCTGGTGTACACGTTCGCCGAGGGCAGCCTCGACACCACGATCACGTGGCGGCTCGAGCCCGAGGGCTCCGGGACCCGGCTGTTCCTCCGGCATGCCGGTTTTGTCCCGGGCAGCATCTCGCTCAAGGGCATGGGCAGCGGCTGGCCCGGCCTGCTCCGGCGGATCGAGCCCGCCCTGCCCTGAGCCGCCGCGATCGGGCAAGGCCGGGCGGTCAGTCCGGCACGGCCAGGCCGGCGCGGTCAAGAACGGCGCGGTCAAGCCGGCGCCGGGACGGTTGTCGGGACGGCGGAGACGAGGTCGGCCAGGACCTGCCCGGCCAGCGTGCGCGGGTCCGGCGGCGTCGGATAGCGGGCCGTGATCTCCCTGTTCAATGCCTCGAACCGCGCCGGCAGCGCGGCCAGGAAGTCGTCCAGCCCGCGCTGCACCGGCCCCTTCATCAGCGGCACGAGCAGCCCGACGAGCGGCCGCAGCCACCCCACCCCGCGAGCACTCGCCCCGGTGGTCACCGACCAGCGGCCCAGCTCGGCCGCGGCCACGGTCAGCTCGCCGCTCGCCACGGCCCGGGGGTGGGTCACCGTCGCGACCAGCTGCGGCTCCTCGTTCCCGTACGGCGGCAGCCGGCTCGTATCGACCGACATCCGCACGGTCACCACCCCACTGAGCAGCCCCCGGACCCCGAGCCAGTCCGGCACCTCGAGCAGCACGCCGACCGGCCCCGGGGACAACTCGACCCGAGCCCGGGTGTCCGTGTCGGTGTGGTGCACCGTGAAGCAGGTCCGTTCCCGCTCGTCGGCTTCGAGCGTGATCGCGTACGTGTGCCAGGTTGTCGCCACCCGCCCGGTGGCCCGGGCCGCCGCGATCCGCCCGCGCTCCCACTCGGTCGCGGCCATCGCGTCGGCGTGCACCAGCCGGGCCGCGACCGCCGCCTCCTCGGCCGTCGGCGCCGGCACTTCGTCCTCGCGCAGCACCAGCCGGTAGGCCACGCCCGGGTACGGATGCCGGCCGTCGACCACCCGCAGCCCGCCGTGGGCCCGCTCGGTGACCGGGTGCCGGACCACGCCGTCGACGAAGACCAGCGCCCGCCACCCGGCCAGCAGCTCGGGCAGGGCGGCGAGGAACGGTCGCGCATCGATCGCTGCAACTTCCGTCCGACCGCCGAGGCGCACCATGTCCGGATCGTAGACCGGGCGTATCCCGGTCGCGCGGGCCGGAGCCACCCGGTTACCGTCGGGCATGCGCTCTTCTGCGGAGTACGACCACCTCGTCGGCGAGGCCGCCGGGGTGCCGATCACCGGGTGGGAGTTCGCTTGGCTCGACGGCCGCGCGGTCGGCTCGGATCCGTCCTGGTCCTATCCGGAGCTGGCCCGTCCCCTGCTGCGGCAGGCGGGCAGCCTGCTGGACCTGGACACCGGCGGTGGTGAGCTGCTCGTGGAGCTGGCCCCGCTGCCCGCGCACACCGTCGCGGTGGAAGGCTGGGCGCCGAATGTGCCGGTTGCCCGGGACCGGCTGGCGCCGTTCGGGGTGTCGGTGGTCACCGAGCTGCCGGGCGGGGAGAACGAGTTCGACGTGGTGCTGAGCCGGCACGGCCGGTTGCCCACCGAGGACATCGCGCGCCTGCTCAAGCCCGGTGGGACGCTGTTGAGCCAGCAGGTCGGCAGCGACGATCTGCGGGATCTGAACGCCGAGCTGGGCGCGCCGCCGCCGTACGCGACGAGCTGGACGGCGACGGAGGCGGTCGCGGCGCTGGAGGCGGCCGGGCTGATCGTGACCGACGTCCGCGAGGAACGCCCCCCACTGACCTTCCACGACATCGGCGCACTGGTCTATCAGCTGCGCGCGGTGCCGTGGCAGATCCGCGATTTCACTCCCCAGCGGTACGAGCGCGCCCTGCGCCGGATCGACGCGATGATCCGCACCCACGGCCACTACACCGCCATCGCTCACCGGTTTCTGGTGCAGGCGACCCGCCCCTGAACTTCCGGTGAAAGTGGCGCAGCCCACCTACCCGGACTGATCCGTTGTGGGTAATGTCCGGATGGTTGACTACTCGGGGGAGGGGCATGGCTACCTTCGGTACGAAGAGTCCGTTGTCCGACGGCGTCCTGCGGCAGCTCGCCCAGGCCGCCGACCACATCTCCGGCATCTGCTTCAAGACCGGGCCACCTCGGCGCATCGGTGTCGAGCTGGAATGGACCGTTCATCGCTCGGACGCCCCGGCGGCCTATCTGGAAGCCGCGGACCTCCGCACAGCCCTAGGCACGTACGCACCACCCGCACTCGGCAATCCCCACCCCGGCGCTTTGTTACCCGGCGGTGGCGCGGTGACCGTCGAGCCCGGCGGCCAGCTCGAGATCTCCTCGGCGCCGGCCGGCTCCCTCACCGAGTTGTACGAATCCCTCAGCGCCGACCAGGCGCACCTCACCGCCCAGCTGGCCCGTTCCGGCCTGGTCCTGGGCGACACCGGCCTCGATCCGCACCGGGCTCCCCGGCGCATGCTGCAGACCCCGCGGTACGCCGCCATGCAGCGCAGCTTCGACGCCCGCGGCCGGCACGGCCGGACCATGATGTGCAGCACCGCGGGCCTGCAGATCTGTCTCGACGCCGGCACCGAGCAACAACTACCGCACCGCTGGGGAGCCCTGCACGAGATGGGGCCGGCGTTGCTGGCCGCCTTCGCCACCTCGGGCCGGCACGCGGGCCGCGACACCGGCTGGGCCTCGGCCCGGATGGCCACCTGGTACGGCATCGACCCGCGCCGCACCAGACCGGTCAGCACCCCCGGTGATCTGGCCACCGGCTGGGCCGACTACGCCCTCGCCGCTCCCCTGCTGTGTGTCCGCCGCGGCGAGCAGTCGTGGGACGTGCCGGCAAGGGTGACCTTCGCCGACTGGATCGACGGCGCCCTGCCCGGCCCGCCGCGGGTGGACGACCTCGACTATCACCTCAGCACGCTGTTCCCGCCGGTCCGCCCGCGCGGCTATCTCGAGGTCCGCTACCTCGACACCCAGCCCGGCACGGAGTGGATCGCCCCGGCCGCGGTCGTGGCGGCCCTGCTCACCGACGACGTGACCACCGACGCCGCGCGGGCCGTCGCGGCCGCCACCGCCGGCCAGTGGTTGACCGCCGCCCGCGCCGGGCTGGCCGACCCCGACATCCGGCGCACCGCCACCGACCTGCTGGATCTCGCCTGCCGCAACCTCGACAGCACCGGCCTGCCTCCCGCGTTGCGGGACCGGGTCACCGACATCGTCGACCGGCGCCTGCACCGCGCCGGCTCCCGGAAGGACGCGCACCGATGACTCAGGACCTGCGCCTCGCCGTCGCCGCCGAGCTGGAGCGCGCCCGCGCCCGCACGGCGCTGCTGACCGACGCCGTGGACGACGCCGATCTCGTACGGCAGCACTCACCGATCATGTCGCCGCTCGTCTGGGACCTCGCGCACGTGGGCAACCAGGAGGAGCTCTGGCTGGTCCGCGACGTCGGCGGCCGCGAGCCGGTACGCCGCGACATCGACGAGCTCTACGACGCGTTCAAGCACCCGCGCAGCGACCGGCCCGCATTGCCGCTGCTCGGTCCGGCCGAGGCCCGCGCCTACGTGGAGCAGGTGCGGGACAAGGCCCTCGACGTGCTGGACCGGGTCCGGCTGGACGAGAGCCGGCCGTTGCTGGCCGACGGGTTCGCCTTCGGCATGATCGTGCAGCACGAGCAGCAGCACGACGAGACGATGCTGGCCACCCACCAGCTGCGGACCGGCGCGCCGGTGCTGACGGCCGATCCGCCGCCACCGGCCCGGGTGCCCGTCGCCGGAGAGGTGCTGATCCCGGGCGGCCCGTTCGCCATGGGCACCGACACCGAGCCGTGGGCGCTGGACAACGAACGGCCCGCGCACACCGTGGACGTGCCCGCCTTCTTCATCGACGCCGCCCCGGTGACCAACGGCCGGTACGCGGAGTTCATCGAGGCGGGCGGCTACGACGATCCACGTTGGTGGAGCGAGCGGGGCTGGGCGCACCGGCAGACGGCCGGGCTGACCGCGCCGCTGCACTGGCAACGTGACGGGGACGGCTGGGCGGCCACGGCGTTCGGGCGTACCGAGCGGATCGTGCCGGACGAGCCGGTGGTGCACGTGTGCTTCTTCGAGGCGGAGGCGTACGCGGCCTGGGCCGGGCGCCGGCTGCCCACCGAGGCCGAGTGGGAGAAGGCGGCCCGGCACGACCCGGCGACCGGTCGGTCCCGGCGCTTCCCGTGGGGCGACGAGGCGCCGGAGGCACGGCACGCCAACCTCGGCCAGCGTCATTTGTCGCCCGCGCCCGTCGGTGCCTATCCGGACGGTGCCTCGCCGTTGGGTGTGCACCAGCTCATCGGTGACGTGTGGGAGTGGACGAGTTCCGGTTTCGACCCGTACCCGGGCTTCGCCGTGTTCCCGTACGAGGAGTATTCGCAGGTGTTCTTCGGCGGCGACTACCGGGTGCTGCGCGGTGGCTCGTTCGGCACCGACCGGGCCGCCTGCCGGGGCACCTTCCGCAACTGGGACCACCCGATCCGGCGGCAGATCTTCAGCGGCTTCCGCTGTGCCCGCGACGCCGGGCCCGGCACCCACTGATGTGCCGGCACCTGGCCTATCTCGGATCACCCGTACCGCTGGCGGAGCTGCTGTTCGAGGCGCCGCACGCCCTGGCCCGGCAGGCGTGGGCGCCGCAGGACATGCGCGGCGGCGGCACGATCAACGCCGACGGCTTCGGCGTGGCCTGGTATCCGGGCGGCGGCGCCGAGCCGGTGCGGTACCGCAGCGCGGCCCCGCTGTGGTCGGACGCCGCTCTGCCGGCGCTCGCCACCCACACCGTGGCGGGCGGTGTGCTCGCGGCGGTCCGCTCGGCCACGGTCGGCATGCCGGTGGTCGAGACGGCCGCCGCGCCGTTCGCCGAAGGGCCGTGGCTGTTCAGCCACAACGGGGTCGTGCGGGGCTGGCCGGACTCGGTGGCCGGGCCGGCCGCCCGGCTGCCGGTGCGCGACCTGCTGACCCTGGACGCCCCGACCGACGCGGCACTGCTCTGGGCGCTGGTCCGCGACCGGCTGCGGTCCGGGGTGCCGGCCGCGCGGGCGCTGGCCGAGACGGTCGTGGAGGTCTCGGCGGCCGCGCCCGGCTCCCGGCTCAACCTGCTGCTCACCGACGGGCAGCAGATCATCGCCAGCACGGCCGGCCACGCCCTGTCCGTGCGCACCGGCCCCGCGTCGGTGCTGGTCAGCTCCGAACCCCTTGATCCCGGCCCGGCCTGGCGAGCCGTGCCGGACGGCAGTCTGCTCGTCGCCACCCCGTCCGGTCTGGACATCACCGTCTTAGGGAGATCATGAGCGCGCTGGAGATCCATCTCGACGATCAGGACCTCGACCGTACGCTGCGCGGCGACGTGGCCGCCGGGCTGACCGCGACCCCGAAGTGGCTGCCCCCGAAGTGGTTCTACGACGCCCGGGGCAGCGAGCTGTTCGAGGACATCACCCGGCTGCCCGAGTACTACCCGACCCGTACCGAACGCGCGATCCTCACCAAGCACGCCGCCGCGATCGCCCGCATCACCGAGGCAAAGACCCTGGTCGAGCTGGGGTCGGGCTCCTCGGAGAAGACAGTGCTGCTGCTCGACGCGCTGCTCGCGCACGGCACGCTGGGCGCTTTCGTCCCGCTCGACGTGTCGGCGTCCGCGCTGGGCGAGGCCGTCGACCGGCTCGCCGTGCGCTACCCCGGGCTGGCGGTCCGCGGCGTGGTCGGCGACCTGACCCGGCACCTGGCCCACATCCCGGACGGCGACAACCGGATGGTGGCGTTCCTCGGCGGCACCATCGGCAACCTGATCCCGGCCGAACGCGCCGAGTTCCTGTCCCGGTTGCGGGCCGTGCTGCAACCCGGCGAATGGCTGCTGCTCGGCACCGACCTGGTCAAGGATCCGGCGGTCGTGGTGCCCGCGTACGACGACGCGGCCGGGGTCACCGCCGAGTTCAACCGCAACGTGCTGCGGGTGGTCAACCACCGGCTCGGCGCCGACTTCGACGTGGACGCGTTCGCCCACGTCGCGCTCTGGAACGCCGAGCAGGAGTGGATCGAGATGCGGCTGCGGGCCGGCTCGGCCCAGCGGGTGCACATCCGCGATCTGGACCTGACCGTGGAGTTCGCCGCCGGGGAGGAACTGCGCACCGAGATCTCGGCGAAGTTCCGCCGGGACGGGCTCTCCGCCGAGCTGGCCGCGGCCGGCTTCGCCCTGCGGCACTTCTGGACCGACCCGGCGGACCTCTTCGCGGTGTCGCTGATCCAGGCGGCCTGACCGGAGCGGTCCGGCGGTCTAGTCGAGGACGGCGCCGCACGTCATGTTGAGGGCGGCGCCGGTCATCGTGCGGGCCCAGTCCGAGGCGGCGAAGACCGCCACGTGCCCGACGTCGGCGAGGGTCGCCGTGCGACCGAGCAGAGTCTGCCCCGTCAGCTCCGCCTCGATCGCCGCGCGACCCTCGAAGGCCGCCGGGATCGCCTCCGGCACGCCGCTGGTCTGCAGGGTGAGGACCCGGATCCCGTACGGGCCCAGCTCGGTGGCGAGCTGCCGGCGCATCGCCTCGATCGCCTCGAAGCCGGTCACCAGGCCGCCGAGCAGATACCGGCCCGCGGCGGTGCGGTCGCCGGAGCCACCGAAGGTCAGGATCACCCCGGAGCGCCGGGGCTTCATGTGCCGGGCGGCGGCCCGGGCGGTCAGCAACTTCGAGCGTACGGAGGTGACGACCGGGCTCAGGTAGTCCTCGACCGGCATGTCCACCATGGCCGTACCCTGCACGTCGCTGTCGGCGATCATGTTGACCGAGATGTCGATGCCGCCGGCCGCCGCGGCCACCTCGTCGGCGTGCGCGTCGACCGCCCGCTCGTCCAGGGCGTCGACCTCGGCGATCTCCGCACCGATCGGTCCGGCCACCGCGGCGAGGGTGGCGCGGGTCCGGCCGGCCAGGAAGACCCGGGCGCCCTGGGCCGCGTACGCCCGGGCGATCGCGCCGCCGATGGATCCACCGCCGCCGTAGATGATGGCCGTTCTGCCGTCGAGCAACATGTGTCGTCTCCTTCTCTCTCTCCCCTCTACAACCCGGGCCGGGCCGCGAACTCATCGGGCAGCCCGAATTCGCGGTGCAGCCCGTCGGTGAGGAACGAGACCACTTCGGCGATGCCCGTCCCGTCGAACCGCAGCACATCGAGCCCGGCCCAGGCGTACGCCTGCCGCTTCTCGTCCCACAGGTAGGTGCCGAAGGCGAGCTGACCGTTGGCGTGCGCGGGCCGGAACAGCCACCGGTGCCGCAACGGGCCGGCCAGCAGGAACTCGCGGATGGCAGCCCGGCCGCGGTACCACTCGGGCAGCGGCGGCATCGAGTACGTGGCGTCGTCGGTCAGCAGGGCCACGATCGTGTCGACGTCCGCGGCTTGCCACGCTGACGCGTACCGGTCGGCCAGGCTTTTGATCTTGTCGGCCGGGACCGGATCGCCGGGCGCGGGCCGTCGCTCGGCCAGGGCGGCCCGGGCGCGCTGCAAGCTGCTGTTGACCGCCGCCACGGTGGTGTCGAGCTGGGCCGCGACCTCGGCGGCGGAGAAGCCGAGCACCTCGCGCAGCAGCAACGCGGCCCGCTGCGGCCCGGAGAGATGCTGCAGCGCGGCGACGAACGCCAGCCCGATGCTCTCCCGCTGCTCGACGGTCGCCGCCGGGCCGAGCCGCCGGTCCGGGTACGGCTCCAGCCAGGCCACCTCGGTGAGCGGCGCCCCCGGCCCGAGATCGGCGGGCAGTTCGCGCCGGGACCGCTGCTCGATCAGGGTGAGGCAACGGTTGGTGGCGATCCGGAACAGCCACGGCCGCAGGGCGCCGGCCCGGAACGTGGACAGCCCGCGCCACGCCCGCACCAGCGACTCCTGCAGGGCGTCCTCGGCGTCGTGCAGCGAACCGAGCATCCGGTAGCAGTGCGCGAGCAGCTCGGCGCGGTGTCCGCCGACGAGCCGCCCGAAGGCGTCGGCGTCGCCCGAGCGGGCGGCCGCGAGCAGGGCCGTCTGATCCATCCGACCATGGAAGCAGAGCACAACGAGCGGGCGGCCACCCGAGTCGCGCCGAAAGAGGCCAATTCTTTTCGGTTCTTTCACCGATCGACCCCGGCGCCGCCGGGCCGCGAGACTGGACCGGTGTCGGAATCCTCATGGTACGACCCCCAGCCCGTCCGGCCGCGACACCACGTCCGGCGGCGCGACAAGGTGGAACTCGCCGTCGCTGTCCTGCTGCTCGCCAGCCTGCTCGGCCTGCTCGCCGTGGGCGTCGCGTGCGACCGCCCCGGTTCCCCCAGGCCGGCCCCGAGCCCCTCACCCTGAGCCCGGCCGGTGGTGACCACTATGGTGTGCGCCCACCTGATCAAGGAGCGCGCGCGGACCGATCGCTGGCGGTCGTCAGGCGGGGCGCATCAGCAAAGTGATGGTGCGGCCGGACCCCGATTGACAGGATCGCCCGTATGCTCGCCGAACTCTGGCCCCAGTACGGCCTCACGATCACCACACCACGGCTGGAGCTCCGGCTGCCCACCGAATCCGAGCTGGCGGAAGTCGCCCACCTCGCGGGCGCCGGGGTTCACCAGCCGGACGAGCGTCCCTTCCTCACCCCCTGGACCGACGGAAGCTACGCCGACCGCGCGCGAGCCGTCCTTCAGGGCCACTGGCACGGGCTCGCCGCCTGGCGGGTGACGGCGTGGCAACTGGGACTGGGAGTTTTCGCCGGGGGCAGGCCGATCGGCATGGTCAGCCTGCGAGCCCGCGACTTCCCCGTCGTTCGTGAGGTCACCACCTCGGCCTGGCTCGGCCTCGGACACCAGCGCAAGGGCTACGGAACCGAGGCGCGTACGGGCCTGTTGGCCTTGGCTTTCGACCACCTCGGCGCCGATGCCGCCCGCACCGAGGTGTTCCAGGACAACCACGCCTCCCAAGGGGTGTCCCGCAGACTCGGCTACGAGCACGACGGGATCTCCGTCGATGCCCGCGGCAGCGACGCCGTCATCTCCGACCGGCTCCGGCTGACCCGGCAGAAGTGGATCGACCGGCGGCGACCCGCGGTGACGGTCGACGGCTTCCCGGCCTGCCGCGCCGCCTTCGGTCTCTGACCCCCGCGGCGCTCAGCGGGCCGGCAGCCACTCCTGCCAGGTCGCGCGGTTCGCGTCCAGCCAGCGCTTGGCCGCGTCGTCGCGGGACAGCTTCTTGACGGTGATGTCCCGGGCGACCTCGTTCTGGTCGTCGTTGGTCCAGCGGAAGTTCTTGATCAGATCGGCCGCCGGGCTGCCCGAGTCGACGAACGCCTTGCGCGCGATCTTGTCGAGGTCGTACGGCTGGTAGTCGCACGCCACCGTCTTGGGGTCGGCGTCACAGCCGGGCTTGTAGATCGGCAGCGGGATGTGCACCAGCTTGATCTCCGACAGCAGCCACTGCGGCGTGTAGAAGTAGCCGATCAGCGGCTTCTTCTCCTTCTCGGCCCGCTGGAACTCCGCGATCAGCGCGTCCTCGCTGCCCGCGTAGACCACCGTGAAGTCCAGCTTCAGGTTCTTGATCAACGCGGCGTCGTTGGTGACGAACGACGGGTCACCGCCGAGCAGCTGACCCTTGCCGTCCGACTTGCTGGTCTTGAAGTCGTCGGCGTACTTGTTGAGGTTCTTCCACTTGGTGATGTCCGGGTGTTCCTTGGCCATCCACGGCGGCACGTACCAGCCGATGACGCCCTTGTTGCCGGTGAGACCCTGCTCGACCGCGACCTTCTTGTCGTCGATGTAGGTCTTCTTGAGGTCGTCGTGACCCCAGTTCTCCAGGATGGCGTCGACCTCGCCGCTGGCCAGGCCCTCCCACGAGGCGTCCTCGGTGAGGTCCTTCTCCACCACCGTGCAGCCCAGCTCCTGCTTGAGCAGGTAGCTGACCACCGCGACGTTGGCGGCGTACCCGACCCAGGGGTTCACCGCGATCGACACGGTGCCGCAGGGGGTGCGCTCGACGCCGGGCGGGGCGACGATCGCCTCGGACGAGGTGCCGCAGGCGGTCAGGGCCAGCACGCTCACCAGGGCGGCCGCGGTGCGTGCGCGCATCGTTCTCCGTTTCACAGTCATCAGCGGCTTCACCACGTCGGCACCGGCCGTTCCCGGCTCAGCCGCTTGGCCAGGACCTCTTCGGTCAGCGCGACCAGGATGTGCTTCACCGACTCGCGGTAGCGCGCGTCGCACTCCAGCACCGGCACGCTGGGGTCGATGCCCAGCGCGTCGCGGACCTCCTCGAGGTCGAAGCGCTGCGACTGGTCGAAGGTGTTGACCCCGATCAGGAACGGGATGTCATGCTCCTCGAAGTAGTCGATCGCCGGGAAGCAGTCCTCGATGCGCCGGGTGTCCAGCAGCACGATCGCCCCCAGCGCGCCGTCGACCAGGTCGTCCCAGAGGAAGGCGAACCGGTCCTGCCCGGGCGTGCCGAACAGGTAGAGCAGCAGCGCGTCGTCGAGGGTGATGCGGCCGAAGTCGAGGGCCACCGTGGTGGTGGTCTTGCCAGAGACCGCCGAGGTGTCGTCGATGCCGATCGACCGCTCGGTCATCTCGGCCTCGGTGACCAGCGGCTCGATCTCCGAGATGGCACCGACGAAGGTGGTCTTGCCGACACCGAAACCGCCACTGATGACGATCTTGACCGCCACCGGCGGCAGCGGCGCCGGCTCACTAGAGCGCCCGAACACGATCCCTGATCCTCTCGATCAATGCGATGGGGAGCTCCCCGAGCTGCTCCTCGATCCGCAGGTAGCCGTCCGTCACCAGGTCGGCGACGATGACCCGGACCACGCCGAGCGGCACCCGCAGGGCCACCGAGAGGTCCGCGATGGACATCGGTGCCTGACACAATTCGACGATGCGCCGCGACTCGAAGCGCAGCGGCGCCGACAGCGCGGCCGGAGCCGCGTGCAGCAGGGTCTCGATCCGCAACCCGTCGTGCAGCGGGCGGGTGCGCCCGCCGGTCAGCATGAAGGGACGGACGACGAGGTCGTCACCCGGTTCCGCGGCCGCGTGGGCCGGCGCGGGCGGGGGCTCCCGCCGGGAAGGCACGACCGGCTCCGCGTACGGGATCATGCGAGGGTCCGGCCCCCACTCCCCCCGGTGACTCATCGCGGGAGGTACTGCCGGGATTCGGAGATCAGCGCCGGGGTGAGCAGGGCGCCGAACCTCTCCGCCAACAGGGATATCTCGTAGCCGACGAGACCCACGTCGCTGTCACCGCCCGCGACGACACCGAGGCAGCTGCCGCCGGCGATGACCGACACCAGCAGGAAGCCCCGCCGCATCTCGATCATGATGAGCTTGAGCCCGTCGAAGTCGTAGCGCCGGGAGGCGCTGCGCGCGACGCTGGCCAGGCTCGACACGATCGCCGCCAGGTGGTCGGCCTCCGCCCGGCTCAGCCCGTCGGAGCTGGCGATCAGCAGGCCGTCGGAGGACACCGCGACCGCGTCGCGGACGCCGTCGGTCTGGTGCACGAAGTTGCCCAGCAGCCAGTTGAACTGGTGCCGGTCGGCAGACGTGTCAACGCTCATGGGAACTTCTTTCGGCCTCGTCGCGGGGTTGGGGAGGGGCGGCGGTCATGGTCGGTCGGTGGCGTCGCTGCTGCCGCGCTGCATGCCGCTGCGGAAGGCGGTGAGCCGGGCACGTACCTCGTCCGGCGAGTCGCTGACGGGTGCGGGCCGCTCGGCCGTCCGGGTGGGGACCGCGCCGGCCGGCTCCGCGGGTGCCGAGGCTGCCTTGCGGGCCCGCGGTGCTCGCTTCTTCAGGCCGTTCGGGGTGCGGTCGGCCTGGTCCGGCGGTGGCGCGAACGAGTACATGTCCATGCCGAGCGTCGAGGCGGTCATCGCCTCCTCGTAGCGAGCGGTCGGTGTGCTCGCGGCGGCCGGCTGCTGCTGCTCGGCGGGGGACGGCGGCTGACGCCGTACGGCCGGGCTGCCGGGAACGGTGACGTACTCGATCTTGCCGGGCCGGATCCGGCCGTCCGTGGCGGGCGGCGCCGGCGCGGCCGGCGGCAGGGTGAGGACCTGGGTCGCCGCCGGGTCCGACGCCTCCAGCGCCCGCGGCGCTTCCAGCGGCCGGCGCTCCTCCGGGGTCAGCCGCGGCTGCGGCGCCGGGGCGCTGACGGCCTGGACACCGGCCACGATGGACGGCGGCAGCACGATGCGGGCGGTCACGCCGGTCACCGGGGACGGCGCCAGCTGCACGTCGATGTCCATGTCGGTGGCCAGCCGGCCGACCACGTAGTGGCCGAGGAAGCGGGTGGGTGCGGTGATGAAGTCGCCCTCGCCCCGCAGCCGCTGGTTGGCCAGCTCCAGGTCGGCGCGGCTCATGCCGATGCCCTGGTCGGTGATGGCGATCAGGTAGCTGTCGCCGATCCGGCGGCCCTGGATCTCCACGTCGGCGTCCGGCGGGGAGAAGGCGAGGCCGTTCTCCACCAGCTCGGCGAGCATGTGCGCGACACCGCTGACGACCGCGCCGGCCACGAGCGCGTCGTCCACCCGGCGCAGGGCGACCCGGCGGTACTCCTCGACCTCGGAGACGGCGGCGCGGATGACGTCGGCGATGGGCAGCGGCTCGGACCACTGCCGTGGGCTGGCCGCGCCGACGAGGACCAGCAGGCTCTCCGCGTTACGGCGCATACGGGTGGCCAGGTGGTCGAGCTCGAAGAGGTTGGCCAGTCCGGTCGGGTCGGACTCCTCGCGTTCCAGGCTGGTGATGAAGCCCAGCTGGCGGCGCAGCAGGTTCTGGTTGCGGCGGCCGAGGTTGGCCAGCGACTCGGTGGTGCTGCGCCGCAGCATCGCCTGCTCGGTGGCCAGCGAGTACGCGGTGGCCTGGACCCGGTCCAGCGCGTCGGCGACGAGCCGGACCTCGTCGCTGGCGCCCACGGGCACCGCGACGGTCAGCGGCGGCGCGTCGTCGTCGCCGGAGGTCGCCTTGCGGACCGCCTCGGGCAGCCGCTCACCGGCCAGCCGGTTGGCCTCGTCGGCCAGGGTGGCCAGCGGCGCGGCGATCGAGCGCGACGCGATCGTGGCCAGGTACACCGAGCCGATGAAGCAGATGATCACGGCAGCGAGCAGCAGGCCCATCCGCTGCGTGGCGTCGTCCTGCAGCGTGGCGGCCCGGGCCCGGATGACCGAGCCGACGTGCTGCTGCAGCTGGAGCATGTCGTCCAGCACCGTGGTCTGCGACGACCACCAGGACTGCGGGTTGACCTGGAGGTTGCGGCCGTCGCCGGCGTTCAGCGCCACCTGCTCGAAGTAGGTGGCGGTCTGCGCGGCGCCGGTGCCGAGCACATAGTCCTTGGCCTTGCGCTGGGTGTCGTCCGCGTAGCGGGTGAACGTGGCCAGCGCGGCGTCCTTGGCCGAACGCATCGTGACGAACTGCAGGAACTCGCCGCGGTTGAAGCCGCTGGCCGAGAACACACCGTTGAGGAAGGCCCGCTCCTGGGCGGTGCTCTCCTTGGCGTCACCGAGAGCCTCCAGCGCGGAGACACCGCGGCGCAGGGCGGGGTCGGCCGAGCTGTCCAGGCCGTAGTCGACATTGCTCAGCTCGGCGATGCGACCGGTGTAGAAGGTGAAGGTCGGGGCGCGGTCGGCGGCTCCGGCGTCGGTGCCGGCCCGGACGCCCGCGAGACCGTCGAGCTCGCGGACGGCGGTGGCGACGCGGTCCTGGGCGACGCCGCCCTCGGAGATCAGATCCTCGACCTTGGCCCGCTGGTCGTCGACGCGCTTGCGGGCCGGGGCCAGCTCGGCGCGGAAGCCGACGTTGCCACCGAGCAGACCGGCGGTGAGACCACGCTCGGTCTGCAGCTCCTGCACGAGGTCCTGCACCGCGAGGACGAGGGTGACGGCGCGCGCGGAGGCGGCGGCCGTGCGGTAGTTGTCGACCTCGGTGACGGTGATGACGCCCAGCAGCACGAGGACGGCGACGACGGGCAGAGTCAGCGTACGGACGACGCGGCGGCGGATCGTGCCGCCGGAGCGGGCCGGCCGGGGGGCCGGGGCGCCGGTCTCTCCCCCGGTCACCGGCGCGACGGCGTCGGCGTCGTGGTGGGCCTGGCGCGGGCGGGGGATCTTCATCGACGATCCGTTCCAGGAGCAACGCGGCCGGCGGTGAGGTCTACGACCGGACGACTCCGTGCGGACACGCGTTTCTCCTTCGTCGGGTGGCGGCGGTCTCTGTCTGCCGCGATGGGGGGAACCGTAACGATGAGCTGAGTCGTAAGTCCACTATGTACCGCTGCGGAATGCGGGATTCCCGCATTCGTACCGGCGCAAGATCAGCTTGAGGACCGGTGGGTAGATCGGATCATTGATGAAGGGCATCAGGGTCCTGCCGGAAGGTTGCAATCAGATTTCGATCACGACGCAAAGCGACGTCGTCACTCCGGCGGGGCCCCACGGGGGTCGCGAGTGAGCACAGCACAGCACTCGCGAACCCCGTCGGACAGTGCGTCTGTCAGCTGGTCGCCGGAATCCACGGCTTCCAGGTGGCCTCGTGCTCGTTGACCCATTTCTCGCCGGCCGCCTCGGCGGTCATGCCCTGGTTGGTGATGTAGTCCGAGACCAGGTTCTGGTCGTCATTGGTCCACTTGAAATTCTTGATGAGCTGGAACGCCGGGCTGTTGGTGTCGGCGAACTTCTTGCTGACGATCTTGTCCAGGGTGTAGTCCGGGTAGTCACAGGCGACCTTCTTCGGGTCGGCGTCACAACCGGCGGTGTACGCGGGCAGCTTGACCCGGGCGTACTTCTCCTTGGCGAACAGCCACTGCGGCTCGTAGAAGTAGAACAGCAGCGGCTTCTTCTGGGCCGTGGCCTGCTGGGCGGCCTTGATGAGCGCCGCCTCACTGCCGGAGTACACGACCTTGTAGTTCAGCTTCAGATTCGTGACCAGCGCGGCGTCATTGGTGACGAAGGACGGGTCGCCGTCGAGCAGCTGGCCCTTGTCGCCGGACTCGGAGGTCTTGAACAGGTCCGCGTACTTGTTCAGATTCGCGCCGTCGGTGATGTCCGGATATTTGTCCACCATCCACTGCGGCACGTACCAGCCGATCACGCCTTTGTTGCCGGTCGGCCCGAGGTCGACGGCGACCTTCTTGTCGGTGATGTAGGTCTTCTTCAGGTCGTCGTGGCCCCAGTTCTCCACGACCGCGTCGACCTCACCGGTCTCGAAGCCCTGCCAGGAGATCTCCTCCTTGAGGTTCTTCTTGTCCACGGTGTAACCGAGCTTCTTCTCCAGCAGGTGACCGAGCACCGCGGCATTCGCCTCGTAACCCACCCACGGGTTGATGGCCAGCTTGACCGTGCCCTTCGAACCGGCCGCCGGCGCGTCCGAGGAACCGGCGTCGGATTTCGCACCGCCACAACCGGCCACGGCCATGCTCAATGCCGCGGCCACCGCGGTGAGCCGGATCAATTTCAGGTGTCTCATCAGGATTTCCTTCCGGATGGTGCTTACCGCCGGACGGCGGCAGAGGGGAGAGCAGAAACTCAGGTCGCCGGCCGGCGCAGGCGGTTGTCGTCGGCGCGCCGGCCCGCGCCCTGGGTGAGCCGGTCGAGGAGGATGCCGAGCAGCACGATCGCGAAGCCTGCGGCCAGGCCCCGGCCGAAGTCCTCGCGCTGGGCGAATCCGGCGACCACGTCGTAGCCCAGGGCGCCGGCACCGACCAGGCCCCCGACGACCACCATCGCCAGGACCATCACGATGCCCTGGTTCGCGGCCAGCAGCAGGCCCCGCCGGGCCATCGGCAGTTGCACCTTCCACAGCAGCTGACGCGGCGTCGACCCCGACGACACGGCCGCCTCGACCACCGTCGCCGGCACGTCGCGCACCCCACGCTCGACCAGGCGCACCACCGGCGGCACCGCGTAGATCACCGCCGCCACGATGGCCGTGAACCGGCTGGCCCCGAACAGGGCCACCGCGGGCAGCAGGTAGACGAACGACGGCATGGTCTGCGCCGCGTCCAGCACGGGACGCATGACAAGGGCGAAGCGGTCGTGGCGCGCACCGAGCACGCCGAAGACGACGCCGAACGCCATCGTGGCGACGGTGGCGACCAGGACGGTGGCCAGCGTCTGCATCGCGTGCTGCCACAGACCCAGACCCACCAGCCCGGCCACGGCCACCGCGGCGATCGTCGCGGCCCGTGGGCCGCTGCTCAGCGTGCCGAAGACCAGTACGGCCACCAGGAACAGCCACCACGGCGTCGTGGTCAGGACAGTCTCGATCGGGTCGAGCAGGACAGCGCTGACGACGTTCTTCAGGGCCTCGGTCGCGTCGTACCAGTGGAACTCGACCCACCGCGTCGCCTCGTTGACCGGGACGGCGAACGACGCCCGCCAGCCGGCCGGGAACTCCGCGCCCCACGACGACATCCGGCCCAGCACCGTCACCGCCACGACCGCGACGACGGCCACCAGCGGCCTGGCCGCCCGCAGCCGGGCGGACCGGTGATTGGTCGGTACGGCCCGCTGCGCGGCATGGGTGGTGATCCGGTCCAGCACGACCGCGAGCACGACGATGGCCAGGCCGGCGTCGAAGGCCGCGCCCACGTTGACCCGTTCCAGGGCCTGCACGATGGTCTGCCCCAGGCCGGGCGCGTCGATCAGCGCGGTGATCACCACCATCGACAGCGCCATCATGATCGCCTGGTTGACGGCCAGCACGATGGTCGGCCGGGCCAGCGGCAGGCGTACCTTGCCCAGCAGCTGCCAGCGGGTCGAGCCGAGGGCGGTCGCCGCCTCCACCGTGGACTTCGGTACCTCGGTGATACCCAGGGCGGTGATCCGGATCGCCGGCGGGATGGCGTAGATCAGAGTGGCGATGGTGGCCGCGGGCGAGCCGATCAGGAAGAGCAGCGTCATCGGGGCCAGGTAGGCGAACGTCGGCATGATCTGCATGACGTCGAGCACCGGCCGCAGCGCCGCGCCGACCGCCGGCACCCGGGCGGCGAGCACCCCGAGCGGTACGCCGATCAGCACCGCCAGCAGCACAGCGGACAGCGTCAGCACCAACGTGTCGACGCTCTCCTCCCACAGCCCGAGCACACCGAAGCTGAGGAACCCGGCGACGGCCAGCAACGCGATCCGCCAACCGGCCACCACCGCGGCGAGTGCACCGGCGGCCGCCACGAGTCCGGCCCAGCCGAGCCCGTACAGCGCGGCGTGCACGGTGTCGACCAGCAGGGAGACGCCCAGGCGCAGGTAGTTGAAGCCGTACAGGAAGAGCGGGCTGGTGTCCCGGTTGGCGTCGACCCAGTCCCGCAGCTCGCCGAAGAACCGGAACGCCCAGGCGTTGTCCTCATCGGCCGGGGCCGAGGTCCGCACGGCCAGATACACGGCCGCGGTGGCCAGGACCAGCAGCAGGACCAGCATCCGGCGGCCCGGCAGCTTCCGGCGCGGCCCGCGGGTGGCGGCCTCGGTTGCCGGTTCGGCCGCCTCGGCCGGAACGGGAACGTCCGTGACGACGGTGCTCATGCCGGCACCGGCGGACGGTGCCCGGTCAACGCGGGCAGCAGCTGCTCGGCGTCGACGACCCCGATCCGTTCCTCGCCGTCGACTACGGGGATCGGATGCGGGGACCGCAGGACCCGCTCGATGGTGTCGCGGATGACCGTGCCGGCCGGCAACGGCTGGTCCTCGAGCACCTCGTCCGGTGCGGCGGCCCGGGCGATCCACCGCAGGGTCAGCACGTCGGCGCGGGGCACCTCGCGGACGAAGTCGGCCACGTAGTCGTCGGCGGGCGCACCGACCAGCTCCTCCGGGGTGCCGACCTGCACGAGGGCGCCGTCGCGCATGACCGCGATGCGGTCGCCGAGACTCAGCGCCTCGGCCAGGTCGTGGGTGATGAAGACCAGTGTCTTGCCGACCTCGGCGTGCAGGCGCCGCACCTCGGCCTGCATGTCCCGGCGGATCAACGGGTCCAGCGCGCTGAACGGCTCGTCGAACAGCAGCACCGCCGGGTCCGTGGCCAGCGCCCGGGCCAGGCCGACCCGCTGCTGCATGCCACCGGACAACTGGTCGGGGTACTGATTCTCGTGACCGTCGAGACCTACCAGGGTCAGGACCTCGGCGGCCCGGCGGTGCCGTTCGGCCTTGCCGACACCCTGGATCTCCAGCCCGTACGCGATGTTGTCGACCACCTGCCGGTGCGGGAGCAGCCCGAAGTGCTGGAACACCATCGCGACCCCGTGCCGGCGCAGCTCGCGGAGGCGTTTGGGGCTCATCGCCCGTACCGCCTCACCGTCGATGTGCACCTCACCGGCGGTCGGCTCGATCAACCGGGTCAGGCACCGCACCAGCGTGGACTTGCCGCTGCCGGACAGTCCCATCACGACGAAGACCTCGCCGGGCTCGACCGCGAAGCTCACGTCCCGGACGGCGGCCAGGCAGCCGGTCTTCGCCCGCAGCTCGGCCCGGGACAGGTCCGCCAGTGGCGTGCCGACGACCTTGTCGGCCTTGGGGCCGAAGACTTTCCACAAGTGGTCGACAGCAATCGTGGGCGGCATGGCGGGCCTCGCTGTTCAACTAGAGGATTCGGCGATGAGGTCGGCGGCGCGTTCGCCGATCATCAGCACGGTCACGACCGGGTTGACCGAGGTCATGGCCGGAAAGACGGACGCGTCGGCGATCCGTACGTTAGCCAGGCCGCGCACCCGCAGCTGCGGGTCCACGACGGCAGCCGGGTCGGCGGCGGCGCCCATCCGGCAGGTCCCGGCCGGGTGGTAGACGGTGTGGTGCGCGGCCCGCCCGTACGCCGACAGCTCCGCGTCGGTCTGCAGCTCCGGGCCCGGCGCGATCTCCCGGGCGATCCACGACTTGAACGGCTCGGTGGCCGCCACCTGCCGGGCGATCCGCAGACCGTCGATGATGGTCTGCTCGTCGTAGCCGTCCGGGTCGGTGAAGTAGCCGAAGTCCAGGGCCGGCTTGACCTGGGGATCGGCGCTGGTCAGCCACAGCCGGCCGTGACCGCGCGGGCGCGGGATGTTGGGCGTCATCCCGAAGCCGTGCGCGGGCACGTCGTAGCCGAGCCGCTCGGTGTTGGTGGTGAACGGGATCTGGTAGAGGTGGAACATCAGATCGGGCCGCGGATCGCTCTCGTCGCGGCGGACGAAGAGACCGGCGTCGGAGTCCATGGCGGTCTCCGGCGGCACCGGCCGCGCGGCCTCCCAGAGGATCAGCGACTCGGGATGGTCCAGCAGGTGCTCGCCCACGCCCGGCAGGTCCAGCGCGATGTCGATGCCGAGCGAGCTGAGCTGCTGGGCCGGCCCGATTCCGGAGAGCAGCAGCAGCCGCGGGGTGTCGATCGCGCCCGCCGACAGCACGTACTCGTGGGCGGCGGTCAGCGTGCTCTCGACACCGTCCTTGTCCCGGACCCGCACGCCCGTGACCCGGCCCCCGTCGGTGTCGAGGTGATAGGCCCAGGTGTCGGTGAGGACAGTCAGATTCGGGCGATCCAGGTACGGGTGCAGGTAAGCCACCGACGAGGACGAGCGCACACCCGTCTCGGGGTAGTAGGCCACCGGGAAGAAGCCGGTGCCGTCGGCGAACGGCTCGGCATTGAAATCGTCGCGGACCGGCACACCCAGCGCGGTGTGACAGGAGGCGACGAAAGCCTCGGTCAACGCGTTGCGGTCCTTGGGCGCGACCGGCTGGATCTGGACGCGCAGCCGCTTCCACAGCGGCAACATCTCCTCGTACGACCACCCCTGCGCGCCGGCATCGACCCAGTCGCGGAAGTCCTCGGGTGGTGGCAGGAAGCTGATCATCGTGTTGTGCGAGGAGCACCCGCCGAGCACCTTGGCCCGCGAGTGCCGGATGAAGGAGTTGCCGCGGGGCTGCTCGACCGTCGGATAGTCGTAGTCGTACTCCGACTCCAACAGACTCAGCCAGTTCTTGAGCTGCAGCACCCGGTCGTCACCGACGTCCGACGGGCCACCCTCGACCAGGCACACCCGCATCCCCGGGTCGGCCGACAACCGCGACGCGACGACCGCGCCGGCCGTACCGCCGCCGACAACGACCACGTCGAAATCCTGTGGTGCCGAGATCTCCAGTGCCCTGCTCCTGCCGCTCGCCCGCAGTGGATCACGGATCCACCTGTATCGACGGCTGAGATACGGCACAACCGCCGAACCGCCGCCATAGGATTGAGTGGTGGGCCCACAGTGGTCAATGCCGACGCGAGAGTTTTACCAGAGCGCAATGAGTGTTTCGGCCCTTAACATGGCAGAAGCAAGCCGGTAAACATGCCCTGAGCTGGGCCTGCGTCAAGATCTGAGACCACCCGGCGGCCACGGCCGTAGCAGCGCCGACATCTTTCACCATGCGCGCAGTCGGCGCCGGACGGCCGCTCCACCGGCCCGGCCGCTATCGTTGAGCCAGCCTCCCCGCCGGTGTCCCGCCCCGGCCCCCGTCACCGACAGAAGCGTCCGCGTGACACCTCTTTCAGGTGACGACCCGGTCAATTAGGCTAATCCGTTGGTGAAAAAGCGCGCGAAAAAGCTCGGTCAAGGCACCTGAGTAACGCCGCGGAAATTACCGTTGCGGACTCTTTGCAGCGGCCCGGACGCCCAGCCGAGTTGTGATCTACAGCGGCGCCTGATAGCCGGGACATGCTCCCAGGTGGGCCGCATAGCCGCAGGTGACGGCGGTGATGAAGCGGCTTGGTCTTTCACGTTCCGGTCAGCCGTTGGGATTAGCCCGGACGGCGCGAACCAGCGGTATCGCCGTCTCGGACAGGACAAACGGAAGCACTATCGCGGCACCGCCGGGAATCGGCCATCTTTGTCGCAGCGCCGGAACGCCACTGCGGCGCCACAAACAATCAACAGGTGCACCGGACGTCGACTTTCCGCGACGTTGCGGAAGTCGCACGACCAGCCGTTCCAGGAGGAACTCCCCATGCGCAAGATCACCAAGCGTTCCGCTGCCATCATCGGCGCCACCGTCGTGGCAATCGGCGGAGGTGCCGCCTGGGCCGCCACCTCGTGGTTCAACGGCACGGGCACCGCCACTGCCGCCAGCTCGACGGTTCAGACCGTCACCGCCAGCGCAACAGTGGCTGACAATCTCTACCCGGGCAAGAACGCGACGGCCGCCGTTACCGTGACCAACCCCAACGACTACCCAGTCAAAATCAACGCCGCCAAGACGCCGGTCGTCACCAGCAACACGAACGGGTGCAATCAGGGGAGCGCCAAGCTCACGCTCGGCGATGTTCCCCCCAACACCGTCATCCCGGCGAAGACCGCGACCGGGAACGGGACGCTGACGGCCAACTGGCCGACGTTCATCCGCATGGGCGGCGACGCGTCCCCCGCCTGCGCCGGCGCGACCTTCTCGATCCAGTTCGACCTTGAGGGCGCTGTCGCCTGACCTACCGGCGGGGCGAGGCGCCATCGGCCCTCGCCCCGCCTCATTGATCGCCGCCATGGAAGGGAGTCCCGATGAGAAGACTGCGGACAGCCGCCGCTGCAGCAGCCGCAATGGTCGGGCTCCTTGCCGCCTTCGGACCAGGCCGACCACCACAATCCGATGCACCGACCCTCTTCCTCGTCCCGCGGGACGACCGTCACGGCTACCGGCCCGACGTGGAGTTCACCGTGGAGGGAACTTCCGTGCGGGGTCTCTATCCCGGCGCGGTCAAGAACATCAAGCTCAGCATCATCAACCCCTACGGCTTCGCCCTGCAGATCCGCGGCCTCACCGGCAAATTGCGCGCGACCTCCCGGCGCGGATGCACGGTGAGCACCGACAATCTCCAAGTCCGCGACTTCACCGGCCGCCTTCCTTACACGGTGCCCGCCCGCAGCCGCGCCCAGCTCAGCGGATCACTACCGATCAGCATGCCCCGACAGGCGAGCGCGAGATGCGCGGGCACCCGCTTCACAATCGTGCTCTCCGGCACCGGCACGAAGGCCTCCCGATGAATCACGTCAGCAAGCTGCTCCTGGTCACCGCGACAGCGGTAGCCGTGGCTTCCGCGGGCACGGTCATCGCTTACGCCAGCTGGCCCGTGCCGAGCAAACCGGTGAAGGTCAAGGTGCACGCGGCTGACATGCCGCAGGGAGTGCGACCGAGTGCCGCTCGTAGAGGCACGGATGCCGTTGTGACCTGGTCGCCGCAGGAGATCGGGCCCGGCGAGACGATGCAGAGCTACGTCGTCAAGCGCCACGATGCCGACGACGCTTCAGTGGTGAAAGCCTTCGCCGCGGTTACTCGCACGACGTTCACCGAGGTGGCCGTGCCGGCAGGCAGGTGGTACTGGACTGTCACGCCACGATTCGCCCGCTGGGTCGGCGAGGAGAGCAAGAGGAGCGAGAACGTCCGGTTCACCGCTCCCGCGCCGACCTCGCTGGTGGCGGACACCTCATCCGCCCAAGCGCCGGCACCTGCGGCGACCGGCACCCCGCGGCCGGCCAGTGAGGACGATCCGGCCGAGGCACCGCCTGCTCCGGTTGAAACGACCTCCCCGCCGGTGCCGGTGCGGACCACTACCCTGCCGGTCGTGCCGGAGGAGACCGACGTTGCCGTGCCGCCCGCGCCGCCGGCGACCTCTTCGGCGGCGGCGGAAGACGAGAAGTAGTTCATGAGTTCCCGTGGCCCTCGGCGTCGTACATGGCGTCGGGGGCTGCGTGCGTTTTCCGGTCGGACACGGACGGGTTAGGCCCATTCCGCGGCGGCGGTGGACGGTTGTCCCATTCCCCACGCCTTACTCGTGCGGCATGGTGGACGGGCGGATATGAACGGCTTTCCGGCACCTGGCCGAGACAGTGACGGTCGGCGGTTTGCTGTGGCGCGCTTCCGGTGCTAGCGGCCGCATAGTGCCTGACCTGCGCGTTTACCGGGCCTTACGTGAATGTGGAGGGCGGGCGGTTTCGCGTTCCGGCGTACCCCCTGCGGGTTAAGCCGGACAGACTCTCCTGCCCGATTTACGCGCCGGGAACGGCGGACGGATCACCGATCACAGCACGCCGGTATTTGCGGGAACGTGGTAACTGCAATTGAGGCTCTCGCACCATCGCAGGAGGATGCTCCGTATGCGCAAGCTCAGCAGACGGTTCGCCGCCGCTCCGACCGCCGCTGTCCGCAGGTTCGGCGCCGGCGAGGTGACGCCGTGATCCGTGATGAGCTGACCAGGCGCGAGGTTTTTCACCGCCGCGAGGACGCGGTCCTGGCGCCGGTGGAAAGCTCCGCCGTCGAGGAAATGCGAGCCGTCGAGGAAATGCGAGCCGTTGCGGACAGGCGGGCCGTCGCGGACATGCGGGTCTTCGATGACGAGCCCATCGGGGACGTGGCCGCCGCCGCCCGGCCGCAGGGGTTCCTGAGCCGGCTCGACGCGCGTACCCGGTCGATCCTCACTGCCGCCGCCGTTGCCGCCGTGCTGGTCAACGCCGGTGCGGTCTGGGCTTACTGGCGGCTCACCGGCTCGGAGACGGGCCGGGCGAACGCCGGTGCGGTTGTCGAGCTCAACCTGCGCGGCCGTTCCGATCTGAACAAGCCGCTGACTCCGGGCAGCACCGGCAACCTGACCGTGACGCTGACCAACGACAACGATTTCCCGATCCGGATCACCTCGGTTGCGCCCGCCCCCGGCACCATCATGGCGGACGACGAGCACCGGGAGAACGGCTGCGTCAACCACGGCGTCACGGTCGCGCAGGACGCGTTCAAGGTGCGGTGGGACGTTGCGCGTAACAACGTTGCCGCGTTCACCGTGCCTGGTGGGCTGGTGATGGCCGCGACGTCCGACCCGGCCTGCGCGGGTGCCGTCTTCACAGTCCCGGTGCTGGTCGGCGGCGTCGCGGGAGTCAGCTGAGCTCGGTGACCGTACGCGTGGCACTGTCGTAGGTCCGGGCCTGCACGAAGCGTCCCCGAGCGACCGGCAGGTCCCGCAGCTCGGCCGCGTAGCGGGAATGGTCCTTGGCTCGCAGGGCCAGGCTGACGTGCGGCGTCCAGGCATCCGGCGCATGTTGCGGATTACGCTCCGTGCCCGTCAGCCCTTGCCACACCGCAGCCTGGAGATCACGCAGCGCGTCGGTCGCCGCCACCCGCCAGACCACCGCGCGTTCGAAGAAGATCAGGCCGTCCAGGACCGCCTCGACCGGCAGCCCGGCGAGCGCGGTCGTGACCTCGGGCGTCAGCCGGTCGGCCGCGGCCAGCGTCAGATGCGGCCGGTTGGTGGGGTGCCGGTGCGTGGCCAGGCTGGGCAGACCCGCTGCGTGCAGGCGCTGCCAGACCGAACGGACCTGGCCGTCGAGGGCGGGATCCAGGATGAGCTCGACCGTGTGCATCACGCCACGGTGTCACGGCGGCGGCGGCGATCAACCCGCCGCCCCCGCCGCACCTGATGACATCCGGGCCGAGGCCCGGTCGGCGCGCCGCCGGTAACAGAGCGTGGGCAGGCGGTACGCCGGAGTGAAATAGTAGCGCCGATCTGCAACTTGCACTACGCCCGCAGCCGGTCCACGTTGCGCAGCGTGCGGGGGGCGGCCGGGTGCCGCTCGATCAGCGGAACCGGAGGCAGCGGCGGCAGGGAGCTACCGGTGACCGAGTCGTAGAGGTGCACGCGGGCGCGTTCGATCGCCACGTCGTTGAGCTGCTCGTCGCGGGAAGCCTTGCCGATGCCCTCGGCCATCACCCGGGAGGTGGCCTCCGCGTATCGGCGCATGTCCTTGAGGCCCTGCTCGTAGCCGATCGCCGCCTCGTGCTCGTGGCCGCGGGCCTGGCGGGCCTCCTCCCGCTCGTATGCGTTGCCGTGCGAGACGAACTTCAGCCCGACCGCCGCGCAGTCCAGGGCCACCAGCAGCAACGCGATGCCCAGGTAGAACACGCCGATGCCCCAGAAGTCGCTGGTCACCAGGTACCACATCGCCTTGGTGCGGGCCCCGAAGCCGGCGTCGGCCCGGATCGCCTCGGCGTTGACCGTACGCTGGTCGGCGATCTTGGCCGTGAGATCGGCCTGTTCCGCGGCGCGCGCGGTCCGGGCGGTCTTCTGAGTGTCCTGCAGCCGCGCGGCCTGCGCGTCCAGCCGGGCGGCCTGGTCGTCCAGCCCGCGCGACCGCTTGACCAGCGTGTCGCAGTAGCCGCCCACTGGGCAGCCCGCCTTGCGAGAGACGCCGTCGCCCTCGGAGTCGGCGATGGCCTGCTGGTAGAGCTTGCGGGCGTCGCGGCGCTTCTCCGCGGCCCGGGTGTTCAGCGCCTGCACGGCCCGGTCCTCGGCCACCGTCTGCTTCTTCAGCTCCTGCAACCGGGCGTCGTACGCAGCGATCGCTCCGCCGACCTCGATCTCGCTGATCTGCTGGTTGTGCACGTCGTTGAGCCGGTTGTCGATCTCACCCTGGTAGCGGGCCAGCATCAGCGGCTCGGTGATGATCACGGCGAACAGCAGCGCCAACGCGATCCGGCCGGCGTACAGGCCGATGGTGGGGCGGCGCAGCAGGTCCTTGGGGTCGGGCGACTCCAGCCGCTCGTAGTTGATCGCCACCCGGCCGACCACGGCCCGGTCGTACGCCACCACCCCGGTCGCCACCAGCGGCCCGACCAGCCACTGCCACCACGGGTGGGTGTAGTTCGCGCTGGCGTCGACGAAGGCGGCACCGCCCACGGTCGCGTACACGAAGTACAGCACGATGAACACGCCGATCGAGCTGTACAGCACCCGGTCGGAGTGGGTCGTCACGCTGTCCGGGTTCACGTTGGCGATCCGGAGCAGCAAGCGACGACGCATAGACCCGAGTTTCGCCGATCACAGCGGCGCGCGGGCCGAAACGGGTGGATCGCGGCGGCCCCGGGGTAGACCTGGTAGTACACAACGGCCGACCCTCCCGAGGAGCAGCATGGCTTCCACAGTCCCAGACATCACTCTCAACGACGGCCGTACCATCCCCCAGCTGGGCTTCGGCGTCTTCCAGGTGCCGCCGCCCGAGACTCAGGCGGCCGTCGAGACCGCCATCGAGATCGGCTACCGGCACATCGACACCGCCCAGATGTACGGCAACGAGCACGGCGTCGGCGCCGCCCTCGCCGCGTCCGGGCTGAGCCGCGACGAGTTCTTCGTGACCACCAAGCTCAACAACGGCGCGCACCTGCCGGACGACGCCCGGCGCGAGTTCGACGCCTCGCTCAAGGCGCTGGGCAGCGACTACGTCGACCTCTTCCTGATCCACTGGCCGCTGCCGGGCCGCTACGACGGCGACTTCAGCCAGACCTGGCGCACGCTGGAGGAGTTCTACCGCGACGGTCGGGCCCGCTCGATCGGCGTCTCCAACTTCACCCAGCACCACCTGGGCCGGCTGTTCGCCGAGACCACGGTGCGGCCGGCGGTGAACCAGATCGAGATCCACCCGTACCTGACCAACGACGCGCTGCGCGCCTTCAACACCGACCACGAGATCGCGAACGAGGCGTACTCGCCGATCGCCCAGGGCGCGGTGCTCGAGGACCCGGCGATCGTGACCATCGCCAACGAGGTCGGCAAGACCCCGGCGCAGGTGGTGCTGCGCTGGCACATCCAGCGCGGGGACATCATCTTCCCGAAGTCGAACACCGCCGAGCGGGTCCGGGAGAACTTCGAGATCTTCGACTTCGAGCTCGACGGCGGCGCGATGGGCACCATCACGGCCCTGGACCGCGGCGAGCGCGGCCGCACCGGCGCCAACCCCGACACCATGAACTGGGTGCCGGAAAGCTAGGACCGGACCTGGGCCGGGCGGTTCCGGCCCAGGCCGTAGGCCCAGACGCCGAGACCCACGAGCGGCAGGAGTACGCCGAGAGCGCAGACGCCGGTCCACCCGTACGCGCCGTAGAGCACGCCGGTGACCGCCGACGAGATCGCGCCCCCGACGAAGATCGTGCTGACGAAGACGGTGTTGAGCCGGGCACGGGCGTCTGCGCGCAACGCGTAGACCTCGTGCTGGCTCAGCACCTGGTGACATTGCACGGCGAAGTCCAGCAGCACCGCGGCGACCGCGAGCAGCACGACACTGCGCTGCCCGGCCAGTGCGAGCGTGAAGGACAGGGCGGCGAGCAGCAGGGCAGCGCCGCTCGCACTGCGGCCGTACCCCCGGTCGGCGATCCGGCCCGCGATCGGCGCCGCCGCCGCGCCGCCCGCGCCGACCAGCGCGAAGACCGCGATCTGTCCCTGACCGAAGCCGTGCTCGGCGATGAGCTGATAGGCGATCGCGGTCCAGAAGGCGCTGAACGCCCCGAACATCGTCGCCTGGCAGAGCGCGCGCCGCCGCAGCACCGGCTCGTGCCGGACCAGCTCACCGAGGCTGGCCAGCAGCGACCGGTAGCCGGCCGGATGATCGGGGCGGCGCAGCGGCAGCACCCGGCGCAGCACGAGGGCCAGCCCGAGCATCAGGACCGCCGAGATGACGTAGATGGCGCGCCAGCCCCACAGCTCCGCGACCAGGCTGGCCACCGTGCGGGCGAGCAGGATGCCGAGCAGCAGGCCGCTCATCACCCGGCCGACCACCTTGCCCCGGTCCTCGGGCGGAGCGAGGTGGGTGGCCAGCGGCACCAGCACCTGGGCGACCACCGAGGTGACACCCACTAGGACCGACACCACCAGGAACACGGCGAAGACCGGCGAGAACGCGGCGAGCAGCAGAGCCGCGGCCGTGCCGAGCAAGGTGCGGGCGGCCAGCGTCCGGTTCTCCAGCAGATCGCCCAGCGGAAGCACGAACAGCAGGCCGAGCGCGTAACCCGCCTGGGTCAGCGTGACAACGACGGCCGCCGCGCTGCGGCTGACCCCGAACGAGGTCGCGATCAGGTCGAGCAGCGGCTGCGAGTAGTACAGGTTGGCGACGGTCAGCCCGCAGGCGGCCGCCAGCACCACCGTGACCGTCCGGCTGAGCCGCGGCGACGCCCGCGGTGTGGATCGTCATGCGCCGGCGGCTACTTCAGGGCGGTGGGCTCGGTGATCGTCACACGGACCAGCACCGAGGCGTGCACGGTCTGCACCTGGGGGTCGACCTCGAGCGCCAGGTCGGCCTCCGGGGCCCCACCGAACGCGGCCATCCGCATCATCGGCTGCCCGCCCCCGCCGGCGTTCTCGTCGGCGATCTCGACCAGTCGGTCCACCTGCGCACCGACGGCCTCGGCATACTCCCGGGCGCGACCGAGCGCGTCGGCGATGGCCGCCCGGCGCACGTCTGCCCCGGCCCGGCTGCCCGGCCGCAGCTGCCACCAAGGTCCGGACAACGAGGTCTGATCACGGTCGGCCAGCCGCAGCAACAGCTCACCCAGCACAGTGAAATCGGTCACCGTCACGGTCGTGGTGACGCTGCCGGTATAGGCCGAGATGCGCTCGCCGCCCCGCTTGAGCTCAGGATGGACCTGCACGCCGGACGTCTCCCGCCGCTCGATCGCCTCGGGGAAATCGTCGAGATGGGTGCGCAGCTCGGCGGCGCGCTCGGTGAGCCGGGTCAGCGCGGTCTGCCGGTCCTTGTCCCGCGCGGAGACGGTCACGGAGAAGATCGCCAGCTCGGGCGGGACCTCCCGGGTCGCTTCACCGCGGACGACGATCATCGGTTGCTCGGCCATGTCCCGACGCTACCCGGCCGGTCCGACAATCCGGCCGGATGCGAGGCCGGCTCGACCTTGGCCCCGGCCACCGCCCTGGACCGGCTCTGGCCCGGACCCGGCCACGCCGGTCGGTGGCTCCTCACCTGGCCGGTCAGCCGGCAGCCCGGCGAGATCGGGCGAATACAGCAACTCCGGCCCCGACCGCGCCCAGAAGCAGCACCACTCCCGCGGCCACGAACACGAGCGGCGGGATTCCCCCGTCCTCATCGGCCGGTGCCGCGTCCGGCACGCGCCCGGGAGCCCCGGCCACCGGCGGCGTACTGGTCGCAGCGCCCGGCTGCGGCGCCGTCAACGCAGCCAGCAGATCGAGCTGACCAGCGCCGTAGTAGTCGTCGCGGCCCTTGTCGCCCCGGTCGATCGCCGTTGCCGTGAGGCGCTGCACGACGTCGGCGGCCGACAGGTCGGGGTACTTCGCCCGGATCAGCGCCGCCGCGCCGGCGACGATCGCGGCCGCGCCGCTGGTGCCCGTGCCGGTCACGTACTTGTCGTCGGGGGCGGGCGCCGGGATGTCGACGCCGGGGGCCACCAGGTCGACCTGGGGCCCGTGGTTGGAGAACTTCGCCACCTTGTTCGCCCGGTCCACCGCGCCGACCGTCAGCACCTGCGGGTACGCGCCCGGGAATTCCACATCGTTGCCCTTGTCGCCGCTGTTGCCGGAGGTGCCGACCAGCACCACGTCGGCCGCCGCGGCTTCGCTCACCGCGGCCCGCAGGCTCTCGCCGTCGGCGATCTCGAAGGCCATGACGATGACCTTGGCGCCGTGGTCGGCGGCCCAGCGGATGCCCTGCCCGACGAAGAACGTGTCGTTGGCCGGGGTGATCGGCATGATCTTCGCCCGCGGCGCGATGCCCAGCACGCCCGCGTCGTCGCCGTGCCCGCGTCCGGCGATGATGCCGGCCATCCCGGTGCCGTGCCCGTTGGTGTCCAGGTTGCCGACCGGTTTGTTCTGCACGACCTGCCGGCCGGGCAGGACGGCGCCGCCGAGGTCCTGGTGGGTGCCGTCCACCCCGCTGTCGAGCACCGCGACCACGACGCCGTCGCCCTTGCTGATCTGCTGCGCCTGCGCGACCTTGAGCGGCGGGAAGAACCACTGCTTGTCGCGGGCCGGGTCGGCCGAGGCCGGGACCCCCGAGCCGAATACGACCGCGAGAGCGCTGAGACCGGCCAGGATCCCCTGCGCGGTACGGCCACCTGCCAGGGTCACCCGTGCCGTCCGATGACGTTCGGGCCCGGGTCGTGCCGCGCGGTGTCGGAGCCAGGTGCGATCACCGGCTCCACGCCCTCGGCCACGCCCCAGGGGTTGTCCGGGTCGAACGGCGGCTGCTCACCGTCGCCCGCCCGCCGACTGCCACGGGCACCGCCCGGCATTCCCGGCACGCCGCTCGTCCCGGCTGTGCGCGCCGCGCCGACGGGCTCGTCCGGCAGCCAGGACGGTCGGGGCGGCCGTACCGGCTCGGCCGCGCGCCGCTGGCCGGGAGCACGTCCCGCCGCGCCGCGGGCAGCACCGCCCGGTCCGCCGACGCCGCCCAGGCCCGCACTGCCTCGCCCGGCACCGCCCGCGACGCCCCGGCCCTCGCCGGCCACCGTCTCACCGATGACCGCGCCCGAGGGCAGCGCCTGACGCCCGGCAGCCCCAGGACGGATGCCCGGTCGGGCGCCCCGGCCGATGCCGCCCGGGCCGAGGCCACCCGTGCCCAGACCGCCGGTGCCCAGTCCGCCTCCGCCGGTGCCGGTGGCACGCACGCCGGGCTCGGTGCCGCCCACGCCCGTACCGCGCACACCGGCCGGGCCCCGGCCCGGCGATCCGCCCGTGCCCAGCGGCCCGGCACCGCCCCCACCGGGGCCGATGATCGGACCGACCGGCGGCACGACGCCCGGGCCCCCACCGCCGGGCAGCGGCGCTCCGGGTGGAAGCACTCCGGGCGGATTCCCCGGGCTCGGGTTGACCACCGGCGGGTTGATGACCTCCGCGAGTCCGGGACCGTTACCGCCGCCGGTCGATCCTTCCGGGACGATCGGGTCGTGGCCGGGCAGCGGCGGCACCGGGTCGTGCGGCACCGGCACGCTCACCCCGCTGCCGCCACCGCCGCGTCCTCCGGATGATCCGGCCGCACCCACAGCGCCGGACGAACCACTGCCGGACGAACCACTGCCTGACGAGCCGCTGCCCGAACGGTCGTCGTCCGGGAGGGTCTCCCCCTCATAGCGGGGATCGATCGGGTCCAGGACGTACGGGTCCGGGACGCGCAGCCGGGCCACGTTGTCCTGCACGACCTGCTCGGCCGTGATCATGTGGGCCTGGGCCTGCTTGTCCAGCTCGTCCTCGGCGTTGTCCCACCACGCCGGGACCAGGTCGTCACTCTTCTGCTTGTACTGCTCCCAGAGCGGCTCGATGTTCTTCTTCGCCTGGCGCAGGGCCTCCAGGATGTTGGCCAGCCCGGTGGCCGTGTCGTCGGCCTCCGTCTTGGCCGCGTCCATCCGGCCGATCAGCTTGTCGACCTCGGCCACGAACGCCGCCGCCGATTTGTTCTGCTCCGGCGGCCAGGCGGTCACCAGCGCCTCGCGGGCCTTGAGCAGCAGGGCCCGCTGGTCCTTCATGGCTCCCGAGATCTCGCCCCAGGCGGACACCTGGCGCCAGGCCTCCGGGTCGTCCTCGTCCTTGACCATCGCCCACAGCCGGGGCGTGTTGTACGACCCCCAGGCCGTGCACCAGCTGCTGGTCAGCACCGGCTCGGTCACAGCGCCACCGCCTTGCCGTTCGAGTAGCGCGGATGGGCGGCCTGCTCGGCGGCGGCCTGGGCCCGACGGGCCTCCTCGGCGGCACTGAACAGGGCCTGCTCGACCCGCTTGGTGCCCTCGGCCGAGCGGGCGTCGGTGGCGTCGAACTCGGCGGCCACCTTCTCCGCCGCGGCGGCGAGCAGGCGGGCGGCGGCCAGGAAGTTACTCAGGTTCTCGGTGGACGCGGTCAGGCTGCGGGCGTACCGCTCCTTGGCGGCGTGGACACCGCCGCTGGCGTTCTGCGCGCCGAACGGCACGCTGTCGAGCGGGAGGGTCGCCCGGCCCACCGCCGGCTCGGTGATGTTGTCGACATCCGCCCGTACGTCTTCGGCGAACTTATTGAGTCCGCCGGTCTCCACATTGATGCCAGGATCGCCCACGACGCCTCCCCGTAGCCCCGTCGTCACAACGCCATGAGCGTAGCGACCACGAGCGATGCGTGGGACCCCGGATCCGGGCGGGTCAGCCGGCGGTCAGGCGGGTGACGGCCGCGGCGACGCGTTCGTCGGTGGCGGTCAGCGCGATGCGCACGTGCCGGGCCGCGGCCGGGCCGTAGAACGCGCCGGGGGCCGCCAGGATGCCGCGCTGGGCGAGCCAGTCCACTGTCGCCCAGCAGTCCTCGCCGCGGGTCGACCAGAGGTAGAGCCCGGCGGTCGAGTGCTCGATCTCGAAGCCCGCCTTGAGCAGCGCTTCCCGCAGCGACTCCCGGCGGGCGGCGTACAGCGCCCGCTGGGCCGTCACGTGCGACTCGTCGCCGAGGGCGGCCACCATCGCCGCCTGCACGGGGGCGGGCACGATCATGCCGGCGTGCTTGCGGACCGCCAGCAGTTCGGCGATCAGCGCCGGGTCGCCGCCGAGGAAGCCGGCCCGGTAGCCGGCCAGGTTCGACCGCTTGGACAGCGAGTGCACGGAGATGACGCCGGTGTAGTCGCCGCCGCAGACCTCGTCCGAGAGGACCGACACGGGCTGCTCGTCCCAGCCCAGCGTCAGGTAGCACTCGTCGCTGACCACGACAGCACCGCGCTCGCGCGCCCAGTCGACCACCTTGCGCAGGTGGTCGACCGGGAGCACGCGGCCGGTCGGATTCGACGGCGAGTTGATCCAGACGAGCTTCACCCGGGGGTCGGGCCCCAGGGCGAGCGTGGAGTCCGAGCGGATCACCTCGGCGCCGGCCAGGCGCACCCCGACCTCGTACGTCGGGTAGCAGACCTGGGGGATGACCACGACGTCGCCGCGGCCGATCCCGAGCAGCGTCGGGAGCCAGGCCACCAGCTCCTTGGAGCCGATCGTGGGCAGCACGCCGAGCCGGCCGGTGGCGCCGCAGGTGCGGGCCAGCCAGTCGGCCATGGCCGTGCGCAGCGCCGGGGTGCCGGCTGTGAGCGGGTAACCCGGCGCGTCGGCGGCCTCGGTCAGTGCCGCCCGGATCAGCGGCGGGACCGGGTCGACCGGGGTGCCGATCGACAGGTCCACGATGCCGTCCGGGTGGCCCGCCGCAACCTGCTTGGCGGGCTGCAGCAGATCCCAGGGGAAATCGGGCAGCGAGGCCGACAGCACGGTCAGTGCGCGTCCCCGCGCGGCGGCTGCGCCGTCACGAACGGGGTGTCCTTGTCGATCTTGCCGACCTTGGAGGCGCCACCCGGCGAACCGAGATCCTCGAAGAACTCGTAGTTCGCGTTCGTGTAGTCCTTCCACTGCTCCGGCACGTCATCCTCGTAGAAGATGGCCTCCACCGGGCAGACCGGCTCACAGGCTCCGCAGTCGACACACTCATCGGGGTGGATGTAGAGCATCCGATTGCCCTCGTAGATGCAGTCGACCGGGCACTCTTCGATGCATGCCTTGTCGAGCACATCGACGCAGGGCTCAGCGATGATGTAGGTCACGGGTCTTTCCCTTCCAGAGCCACGCCGCGGGACACCGCGGCGTTACGGGCAGAGCCTAGTATCTCGCCGGGAGGAGGTGGCACGTGCTCCGACGGCAGGATGTGGGACACCGGGTGGTGGTCCGCCGAATTGTAGGCGTTTCCCAGGATCGCCCACTTTTCACGGACGCGCTCGGCGAGCTGGTCGAATTGACCGAGACGGAACTCACTCTCGCGACCGCCCAGGGCACTCTGCGCGTACCGCTGCGGGAGGTGCACCGCGCCAAGCGGGTGCCCGCCGCCCGCCGGCCGCCCGCCGCCGACGTGATCGCCCTCGAGCTGGCGGCGAACGACGCCTGGCCGGCGCCGACCCAGGCCCGGCTGGGCAGCTGGATCCTGCGCGCGGCGGACAACTGGACCGGGAGGGCCAACGCGGCCCTGCCGATCGGCGACCCGGACCGCACGCTGGAAGCCGCCATCGACGCGGTCGAGCAGTGGTACGCGGCCAAGGGCCAGCAGCCGATGATCAACACTCCGATGCCGCTGGCCGCCCCGGTCAACGCCGCCCTGGACGCCCGCGGCTGGACCTCCCGCCCGCTGGTGCTCGTGCAGACCGGCGCGGTGCAGTCGCTGATCAGCGAGGTCGAGGCGCGGCGGGACCTGCCTCCGGTGGAGCTGGCCGACTCCCCCACGGACGCCTGGCTGGAGATGGTCTCGGCGCACAAGGGCCGCCTACCCGCTGCGGCCCGGCACATTCTCACCGCCGTGGAGGAAGTCGTCTTCGCCTCGGTGCAGGACGAGGACGGCACCCTGCTCGGGGTCGCCCGCGGCGCGGTGACCGGTCCCGGACCGGGCCGCTGGCTCGGCGTCTCGCTGGTGCAGACGGCCCCCGCGGCCCGCCGGCGCGGCCTGGGCCGGCACGTGATGCGCGCGGTGGCGCAGTGGGCGATCCAGCGCGGCGCTGTCCGCGCCTACCTCCAGGTGGAGGAGCGCAACACAGCCGCGGTGGCGCTCTATCAGGGCCTGGGCTTCAGCACCCACCACACCTACCTGACCCGCGAAGCCCCCCTCTAGCGACGGACCACCCGGCGCGGCTTGGTCAGCTTGGCCTTGGCGAAGGCGGCCAGCGACTTGGAGCGGTAGTCGCGGCCCAGCGCCGTGGCGAGCCAGTAGCCGAGCAGCGTGCCCACGATGGCGAAGCCGCCGTAGAGCCACACCTGGGAGAAGAAGTTTCCGGCGCCGCCGGCGAACGGGCTGTCCCCGCTGACGAACGGGCCGACCAGGATGGTCAGCAGCATGCCGCCGATCGCCGCGGCCGCCAGCTCGGGCAGCCAGCTGCCCGGTGGGACCCGCTGCGACCGGAAGAAGGTGACGGTCGCCAGCACCAGACCGATCACGGCGAACATGACGATGGAGACCCTGTTCTGGGCCGTGTCGTCCTCGTTGAACCCGATGCGGATCACCACTCGTGCGATCACGTTGATCGCGAACAGAGCCGCGGCCAACGAAGCGATCTGCACCCAACGCTGCCTCATTGCGTCCTCCCCGGACGTGCTACGGCTTCGCGCCGCAGATGAATCTAGGCTCGGGATCGTAGCGCCAGGTGAACTTCTCGCGCTCGACCTCTTGGCCATCCTTGCGGATGACGCGCCATGCGTCCTGAGTGAAACCTGGGAGTCCGCTGGAAGTGATGCACTTCGGGCCCGGCTCGCGGTAGACAGTCGGCGGCGAGGTGATGTCGCGGCGCGGGCTGCGTACGGTCTTGACGCTGTCGTAGACCTTGGTGCTCCACATCGACACGGTCACCGACTTGCTGGTGTATGAGGTGTCGATGAGGATCCCGTACGGCGTGGTGTTCTTAAATTTGAGGTCGAGGGTCGGGTAGAAGATCGTCGACTCGATGACCGCCGGATAGCGGGAGAAGTAGAACGAGTGCGGCTTGTGCTCGACGTCCTCGAGCCCCGCGTAGTAGGCGGCGTTGAACAACGTGGTGGTGAACTGCGAGGCCCCGCCGCCGACACCGGGCTCCAGCTTGCCGCCGACGATGACCGGTGCGTCTTTGTAGCCGGACGCGTACGTCCGCTCGCCGGTGTGCTTGTTCAGCGAGAAGGTCTCGCCCGGCTGGACCACGGCGCCGTCGACGGCCCGGGCGATCGTCATGATGTTCTGGCTGCGCGGGGACTTGCTGCCACCGGTGAAGTAGGTGGTGAAGGTCGAGACCTTCTCCTTGACGCCGAGCTCGGCCAGGTCGCTCTCGGTGGTGGCGCCCTCCTGCCGGGACAGCTCCGCCTCGACCGTGCGGGGCGCCGGGTCGGGCAGCACGGCGAGCAGGGCCGGGCCGAGCTTGTCCAGGTCGACCAGGTCGCCGGGCGTACCGGCGACGATCTTCGGCTTGCCGCCGGCGACGGTGATCGTCGCCTGCTCCGGCTCGCGTTCGACCGCCGCGAATTCCTTCGCCGCCGCGGCGTGCAGCTCGGGTCCGTCGATCGCCGGGGTGAGCCGGCCGTCGTCGTCGGCCCGGAAGACCAGGCCCTTGGCGATCGCCTTCGGGCTCAGCGTCAGCGCCTTGTCCCCCACCGTCACGGTGACCGGCGCGGCGACGGCCGGGACGGCCAGGTCCGCGACCAGCGCGTCGACCTGCTCCTGGGTGGTCGCCGGCGGCCGGGGCACCAGCGTGATCGTGGCGATGCCGCCGACCAGCCAGGACTGCCGGACCGCGGCCGCGGCGGCCGCCACGTCCAGGCCCTGCCCGACCGCCGGGTAGGTGGGCTTCGGGACCAGGCCCGCGTACGCGATGCCGGGCTTCTTCACGGTGATCTTCGTCGGGTCGAGGCGCTCGCGCAGCGCTTTCCCGAGCCGCGCCTCGTCCAGCTCGATCACCGGCGGCACGCTGCGGGTGCCGGTCAGCCGGGGGCTGCCCTTGATCGCCTTGCCGACGCTCAGGTCGACGTTCAGCCGCAGCCCGAGGTCGGCGGCCGGCAGCGAGAACCGCTCCCCGGCCAGGTCGATCGCGACCGGGGCGCCGGTGCGCGGGCCCACCGCGTCGGTCAGCGCCCGTTCGGCCTCGGTGCGGGACTTGCCGCCGAGCTCGACACCGAGGATCTGGGTGCCGCGGGGGACGTCACCGCCGTACACCCAGGCGGCCGCTCCGGCCCCGGCGATGAGCACGGCGGCCACGGTGCCGACCGCGACGATCCGCTTGCGGTTGACCGGGCCGTCCGCCGGTGACGTGGCCGGCCGGGACACCGTCGCGGGGGCCGGGCCGGTGGGGGACTCAGAGGCGAACACGGCGCAAGTGTGCAGGCCGGGGCGCCGCACCGACAAACAACACGAGTGGTCGTCACTGCTTTGTGACAGGCGGCCTTTTCAAGATCAAACGGTACATGTAGACCGCGAAGGTCAGGCTGCCGACCAGGATCATCACCAGCGCGACCCAGTCCTCGCCACTGATCAGATAGTCGCCCTCGGTGGTCCGCGTGCCCGCCGCGAAGAACATGATCAGCGTCCAGACCGCCCACGGCACCGCCAGCGCCCAGCGCCGGCCCACCGTGGTCACGGCGAACCAGCAGAGCGCCAGATTGGCCAGCACGGCCGCCGGGACGGCGACGCCGATCGGCACCCCACCGAGCCGCAACGGCGACAGGAAGATCTCCAGCGCCGCGCTGAGCACCGTGGCCAGCACGGCGATGAGCACTCCGGCGACCCGGAAGGTCAGCTCCAGCGCCCGGCCGGGCGGAGCGGGCGGCGGCGGGTCGGCCGTCGGGGAGACCGAGGGGGCTTCGAGAGTCATCGCCCCACCACGTTGCTGAACAGGTCGTCCTCCCACTTGTGCGGGCCACTCACCTCGCCACGCTCGCCCTTGACCAGGGTGAAGTACTCCACGCCCATGAACTCGCCGCCGAAGTCGCCGGCGATGCCGTACAGCCAGGAGTTGTCCGGGATCTGGGTGGCGTGGGCGCGCATCGCGGCCACCTTCTGCTCGTAGCAGTCGGTGCCGTCGATCCGGGCCGCGATCTCGTCGTCCGGGTGGCCGAACGGCAGGTCCTCGACGTTCTCCACGTCGGCGAACGGGTTGTCGTCCATCCCCTTGAACGCCTCCATGCCGCCCTCGAGCACGCTGCGGGGCATGGCGGTCCAGTAGATCTTCTCCGGGCCGAAACCCTCGGCCTCGGCCAGCTCGGCCGCCCGCATCGCGACCCGGTGCGCCTGGATGTGGTCCGGGTGGCCGTAGAAGCCGTTCTCGTCGTACGTGATCAGCACCTGCGGGCGTACCTCCCGCATGACCTCCAGGCACTGCCGGGCCGCCTCCTCCAGGTCGGCCTGCCAGAACGCCCGGGGATGGTTGTTGGTCTCCAGACCCATCATCCCGGAGTCGCGGTAGCGGCCCGCGCCGCCGAGGAAACGGTGGTCGGTGACGCCCAGGGCGGCACAGGCCCGCTCGAGCTCGACGATGCGCCAGCCGCCGAGCTGGTCGGCCTGGCGCGCCTCCAGCTGCGCCAGCGCGGGCACGTGGATCTCGCCTTCCTCACCCAGCGTGCAGGTCACCAGGGTCACCAGGGCGCCCTCGGCGGCATACCGGGCCATGGTGGCGCCGGTGCCGGTGACCTCGTCGTCGGGATGGGCATGCACGAGCATCAGGCGGCGTGCGGGCAGCGCGTTCGTCACGCGCGCCACTCTACGCGCGAGCGCCCGGCGGCCTCGCGTGTGCGGTTTGCCGGGCGCGAGGGGCGGGTGATCAGCGATGCTGGTCAGCGTGGAGTATCCCGAACTCGCGGAACGCACCGGCCGGTTCCGCTTCGGCGCCCCGCACGCCTTGACGGTCGGTGACGACGGCGCGCGGGTGGCCTTCCTGCGCTCCGCCGGCCCGTACGACCCCGCGCCGGCGTTGTGGGTGCTCAACGTGGCCACCGCCGCCCTCACCGAGGTGACGCCGGGGCCGGTCGACTCGTACGCCGGGTCGGCCTCGCTCGACGTGCTGGCCTGGGCCCACGACGGCCGGCTCTCCAGCACCGCCGGCCCGATCGCCACCGCCGCCGCGGTGCACGACCCGCGGCCGGACCCGACCGGGCAGCACATCGGGTACGTGACGGCGGACGGCAGCCTGCGCGTGGTCACCGACGGCACCGACGAACTGCTGGCCGGGGAGCCCGGCAGCGGCGTGACCTGGGGCGTGGCCGGGCCGGTGGCCAAGGAGTTCGGGCGCGACCGCGGCTGGTGGTGGGCCCCGGACGGGACCCGGATCCTGGCCGTACGCGGCGCCGGCCCGTCGAACAGCCTGCACCTGCTCGACCTGTACGGCGGCTGGGTCGACGTGCACTGGGACCGCGAGACGTACCCGTACCTGGTCGACGTGCACTGGCACGGCCCCGGCAACGCCCTGATCACCGTGCTGCGCCGGACCCAGCAGCACGGCCTGGTGCTGTCCGTCGATCCGCGCACCGGGGAGACCCAGGTGCACGCCGAGCTGGCGGACGCGCGGTGGGTGGAGCCCGTACCCGGAACTCCCCGGCAGCTGCCCGACGGCCGGGTCCTGGTCGGCGGCGAGCTGGCGCACGACGGCTTCGACGCCCGGTGCCTGTTCGCCGACGGCAGCCTCATCACCCCGCCCGGCCTCTACGTCCGGCGGGTCGCCGGGGTGCTGCCGCGCCCGTCCGGCGGCCCCGAGCTGATCATCGAGGGCACCGACGGCGAGCCTTCCGAGCAGCACGTCTTCGCGGTCCGTACCGCCCTGGGCGGCGGCAGCGCGAGCGCCCGCCGGCTCACGACCACGCCGGGCTGGCACACGGCCGCGGTCGGCGGCGACGTGCTGGTGCTCGACCTGACGGTCGTCCGCGGCGCGGCGGACGTGGCGACGCTGCCGTCGCTGGCCGAACCGCTGCCGTACCACCCGGAGCCGCTCCTGGAGCGGGTGACCGACCGCCGGCTGCCGGCCGCGGTGCTGTATCCCACCGGCCACGTCACCGGGACCCGCCTGCCGGTCCTGCTCGACCTGGGCGCGGGGCCGGGCCACCAGCACGTCGTGGCCGGCGCGGCCGCCTGGCAGGACCGGCAATGGTGGGCCGACGCCGGCTTCGTCGTGGTCAGCGTCGACTCCCGGGGTACGCCCGGAGTGGCGCCCAGCTTCGAGAAGGTGGTCTACCGCCGGCTCGCCGACGTGGCCCTCACCGACCAGACCGACGCGCTGCACGCCCTCACCGGCAAACACCCCGACCTCGACCTGACCCGGGTGGCGGTCCGCGGCACCGGCCTCGGCGGCTGGCTCGCGGCGCTGGCCCTGACCCGCCGGCCCGACCTGTTCCGCTGCGGCGTCGCCCGCGACCCGGTCACCGACTGGACCGAGCTGCCGCCCGCGTACGCCGAGCGCTACCTGGGCAGCCGCACCGACAACTCCGACATCTACCACCACCACAGCGTCACCCCGCCGGCGACGCTCCTCATCTCCCCCGACGGGGACCTGTCCGCAGAACTCGCATTCGTGACCCGGGAGTGTGCATGACGTCAGCCCTGATCGGCCGCAGCCTGCCCATGGAAGCCCTGGCGACGACCGAGTCCGACTACCTCCAGCTGGGCGAGACGTCGGCGCGCACGGAGCTGTGGGACGGCGGCGTACTGACGTGTCCCAGAGACACGCCGCGACACCAGCTGATCCTGAACGCCCTGGCCAACGCGCTGCGGGCGAACCGTACGGACCTGAACGTGATCTCCGGCGTACCGGTGCACCTGGGCCCGGGCCGGATCGCGGTCCCGGACCTGATCATCGCGGGCACGATCGACCTGGACCAGCCGCTGGTGGAGGCCCAGTCGGTCCGCCTGGTCTGCGAGATCACCTCGCCGGCGAGCGCAACGGTGGACTGGACGCTGAAGATGCACGCGTACGCCCAGGCCCGGATCCCTTGTTACCTGGTGGCCGAGCCGGAACGGGGGCTGCTGCACAGCAACATGCTGTCGGCGCAGGGCTACGTGGAACAGTCGGTGATGCAACTGGTCCGCGTCACCGGCCTCGATCTCTGACACCCGGACTGGCACGATCGACGGCATGCATCTGGCTCCTCTCTGTGTCAAGATGCTGGCGCGAGTGACGTTCTAAGCTTGTTGTCGGCGGGTTCGGGAAGTGACTTCTCCGAAGAGTCGGTGTGGG